>JBFLZI010000001.1:0-74032 GCA_040756315.1 Thermodesulfobacteriota bacterium
GAGGATAATGAACCATCGTTCTATTGTCCCGGAGGTTACCGTTTTCGGGTCCGGAAGGCCCCGCCGAATTTGAGTCTCAAGGAGGTAGGGTTACAGCGATAAGTAGAGCCTTCGGGCGATTGCGACTTAAAGGTAATCACTTTTTGACCCGTTGTCAAGGGGTTGACCGAGTTACAGCGATAAGTAGAGCCTTCGGGCGATTGCGACCCGAAAAAATAATCTTAGGTTTTTTGGCCAAGAATATTTATGTTACAGCGATAAGTAGAGCCTTCGGGCGATTGCGACCTTGAAATGGGCGATGCGTTGTCGGATTTTCCTAATCGGTTACAGCGATAAGTAGAGCCTTCGGGCGATTGCGACTTTCGAAATGGTAAACATGAACCGGGTCTGGAAGCTGTGCGTTACAGCGATAAGTAGAGCCTTCGGGCGATTGCGACTTCTAGCTGGCGGATTTGGAGGCGACCCTTGTTATCGCAGTTACAGCGATAAGTAGAGCCTTCGGGCGATTGCGACGACTTGGCCAAGGTCGGGGCGGTTACGATACGACGATTAGGAGTTACAGCGATAAGTAGAGCCTTCGGGCGATTGCGACACCCTACAATCTTGGAGTTCATCGAAGTTCCGAAATTGGTAGTTACAGCGATAAGTAGAGCCTTCGGGCGATTGCGACTTCTTGGCGATCTGACCGGTGATGGGCGGGGAGAAATTATAAAGGTTACAGCGATAAGTAGAGCCTTCGGGCGATTGCGACCCAGTAGCTGTGGTATTGATCTTTATCGGATTCTTAATTTTGTTACAGCGATAAGTAGAGCCTTCGGGCGATTGCGACGGCGTTGCCCCAAAAGCAAAGGGGCCACCGAAGTGGCCCCTTTTTACTTTTTATCTGGATTAATCTTTAAAGCCCCGGGGGTGCTGGCGCTAAAATAGCTTTCCGGGGGTCTCATGGCCCGCAGAGTTATCTATATCCCGCCCGCATCTCCATCTTGTCGGCCCAGCCGTGCCAGTCCCATTCATGCTTCTGGGCTTCTTTCTTCAAATTGTCGGGCGCGGCCATTAGCAGGGCTTCATACTCCTGGGAGATTCTCGGACGCGGCGGCTTCTCAATTTTCGTCGTCGGCCCCGTAGTTCCGCAACTTGTCAAAACCCCGCTTAAAATCATCAGGAGAAGCAAACTTCTCCACCTCGGCCTTTCTTTCATCAATTTTCTGATCAACTTTCGGGTCCTCCTTCCGGATTTCATCGGCCCGGTGATACTCCCGGAGTTCTTCCTTGGCTCGCAGGCAGCTTTTGACCTGGCAGCCAATATAAAGAAGGCCGGAGAGAAGCGCCGCGCCGGCCGCTATCGCAATCCCTTTGCCGACAGCGGTCCCCAACAGCCATCTGATAATCGTTCCCATCATCATGACTCCTCTTTTCTCCGGGCGATGGCGTGCTTCACCCCGGGCAAACCGCCAGGCTCAGGCTCATGTTCAGATTCATGTTCGGGATTATACCGGCAGAAGGATTGGCCAGGCGGCATCGACTCGGCGATAATCAGGTCCTTGTCCTTGGAGCCCTGGCTGGTGCCATAGAAGAAGTCAATGATCGTCCCGGCCTTGGCGATAAACCAGGTCAAGATGATCAGAATTATGTCCTTGACCATCTCTGAGAATTCGCAGCCATAGATCAGCGCCACGGTGATCCCGGCACAGTAGAGGATGGTGGCCAGAACCAGCAAATAGCCCAGGCGAACTTTAAGGATTTTCATGGAAGTGGTCATGCCGGCGCCCCCTTGGGAACGAAATCCCCCGCCTCATATTCCCGCCAGTCCCGGGTCCAGGCATATTGGAAGTGCATGGCATCCACAGGCTTATCCCAGATAAACCCCCACTCCCAGCCATGGTCGGCCCAGGTCTGGGCGAACTCTTTAGACCAGGAATATTTGTTCTTACCGAGGGGGTTCTGGGGGGCATTCAGGTCCAGGGCCATGCCGTAGCTATGCACCGAGGGGATGGAGCGCCCCCGCATCGGCCGGATGTTGAAGCAGCCGCCAAACGAGGTAATCTCTTTCAGGAGGCCTTTCGCCTGAAGGTCCCGGAGAACCGCGTAGAGAGGATTGACCAGCAACCTGTTGCCCGAAAACCCAAAACCCAGGGAAGTGTGAAATTCCTTGACGCGGGCAAGTTCGGCCTTAAATTCGTCAAGGCTGATGAAAGTGATCCATTTACGCCGCCATTCCTGATAGTTGGGCTTCCCCATGATGGAGAGCAGTTGGCTCTGCAAGGGGATTCCGGTGGGCTCCGGTGTGGCGATTTGCGGCGTTGCAGTTGTCGGGAACAGGGCTGCCCAGGTAAGAGGCCCCACCTTGCCGTCCACCTTCAGGCCGCTGTCTTCCTGAAAATACCTGACGGCTTGGTCCGTAGCCTCATCGTATTGGTCATCCACGGTGTCCAGATAGCCAAGGCTTTCCAACCGCACGTTGATCTTCCTGACCTCTTCGCCGCTTGAGCCTGTTAAGTAAAGCATCGGCTGCGCCCTCTTTATCCGGCCCGTTTGGCTTCCTCATTGAGATGCCGCTCGAATTCCGGCCGGCGCACATAGTCAATGGGCAGCTTTTCTCTCAGCTTGCGCTGGCGCTCCTCCGCTTTTTCCAGACGGTCTTCATGGCTGCCGATTTTCTCCTCCAAATGGGCCCGGCAAGCCTTGCAATTTTCCTTGATATGGAAAAGAGCCTCCCGATTCATTTTCTTCATGACCCAGAAGGTCAGGCCGGGCGTTCCCAGGGCCGCCACCACAATAGAAATCACCTGGGCCACTACGACCACTTCACTGCTCATCGGCCTTCTCCGCAGGCTTTCAGTCGGCGCTCGCGTTGGATGAGCCGACGCGCCACCCCGGCGTCCTTACCCCATTCCAGGCCCCGGTCGAACAGGTTGTGTTCAAATCTCCGGATGCGGAAGCGGCGCACCAGGTCATCGATGAGCACCTGGTAATTGAAGTCTCTACAGGAAAAGGCGTCGGCGGAGAGGTAAGACCGTTCAGGAAAGGTGTGGATGCAGATATGGCTTTCGGCGATGAGCACGAAACCGGAAATGCCCCGGTCCTCCGGTTTGGGCCCCTTATACTTGAACACATAAGGGGGCATGATCTTGGTCATCTGGATGAGGTCCGGGGCTTCCTCCAGGAAGGAATAGATCTTATCCAGATTGGCCAAGGCCAGGGGGTCGGCCCCATAGCCGTCAAGGGTCAGGTGGGGGCCAAAGGCCGAGTAAGGGAACTGCTCCATCTTCCATAAACCCTCCCTTAGTCCTGTCTCCCATAGCACCAAAAAACTGCGGGGATGGTAACGTCACCGGCGGCGGCCACGTCCAGGGTCACTTTGGCGGTCATGGCCCCCGCCACCAGGAGTTCCTTCTCCAGGTTGTGATTCTGGTTTTCGGCCTTGGCCCCGGAATTGTAGAATTCGTAACCGTCCTCATCTTCCAAGGTCAGGGTGGCGGTAGCGGCAGACCCGGGGATGGTGGGCACTCGCAGGTGCATCAGCCGGACCAGACCTTCCAACACCAGGGGCAAGGAGACCACTTGGACCCCGTTCGCAAAGACGAAATTCAGTTTCTTCCTTAAAGCCTGTTCAGCCTTCATCGCCTGGCCTCCTGATGTTCTTTACTCGGTCTGAAGCCCGTCATCCAGGGCGCGGGCACCTTTAAAAAGCCGCCGAAGATGTGGAAAGCCTGTTCCCGTTCTTCCTTGGTGGGCCGGTCCCACAGGGCCCCGGGCCGGAAGGGTTTCAACAAGTCCCGGGGCGATACCGCGGTCAAACCCCGGGCCGTCTCTTCCCGCTCCGTGCGGATGGCGCCGGCTATGCGGCGCTGCCTTTCTTCTGCCTCCATCTCGCTCAACCGAGGGAAAGAGGGTTGCAGCTTCCGGTAGGCCCGTTCCGTGGCTTCCGCGGCCACCTGGTAATACTGCTTCGCATCAATGGGCTTGTGCCCTTTGCCCGGCAGGGACCGGGAGGGCATCCCCACCTTTTCCGCCGCCGCCGGGTCCATGAAGGTATTGGCCCGTCGGGCGATGACCACCAGTTGCGCGTCGATTTTATCCAGCTTCTTTTGCTTCTCCTCCGGCGTCAAGTTTTTGGCCGCATAAATGGTGTCACGCTCCTTCCGCAGCTTGCCCATCTGGGCCATTTCCAGGCGGGCCACCCGGGCGAAGATGGCCTCGGGATGTTCCTTCAGGAACTTGTCCAGATCCCCCGCTTTCCCCTGCTGCCAGAGCACCTTCCAGCCTTGGTCGGCCTGCACCGCGGCCTGGTAATGCTCGAAGAAGTCATTGACGCTTTTGGCCCGGTTGCCGGTGGGGGTCCGGGTGAAGAAGGCCCGCACCCCCCATATCTGCTGAATAGCGTCCTGGGCCGGTTTAGGGATATCCTCCCAAACCCCGGCCTTGCGCAGGGCCAGGTCCACGCCCGGCAGGAAATAGTTGGCCCCCAGGCCGCCGCCCAAGGTGCGGATGAAGTGCTCCATCATCACCGGGCTGATGCCCAGGGGTTCCCCGAAATGCCGGCTGAAGGCCTTGGCGGTTTCGGTGGTCCAGGGCTTGGCCCGCATAGACACCGGGAGCCGTTGCATGGCCACGTCTTCGATGGGCCGGCCCCGGAAGTAGTCATAGTTGGCCTTCATTTCCAGGAGCGGGCGGGCGATGGTGGGAACCACTTCCGGCATGGCCGCCTCCCACACCGCCTTCATAGTTGCGGCCATATCCGGTTTCTGCCCCAAGGCCCATTCCATCATCCGCTCCGGCACCGAGCCGAAGAGGATGCCGGCCTCAAAGGGCTTGGGGATGCGGAGCATGGGGCCGTCCTCCCCCAGGGGCAGGTGCCAGAAGTAGTTCTTTTCCCAATCCTCCAGTTCCTTGTAGCGTTTGTCCCGGGAGGCGAAGGCCCACACCAGGAGTGAAATTGCCGTCAGCATGGTCAACCGCTTGAGCACTGCTTTGCGGTTGGGACCGGCCAGTTCGCTGGCCATTTTGTCGATCCCCTGGATGGAGGCGTTAAAGAAGGGAATGATCATGCCCAGGTAGCGCACCGCGGGATGCCCTCCCACCCGGCTGTAGTCCAGGGTGGTGCGCCGGGCCTCGTGGATGGCCTCGGCATGGCTCAGGCCCTTCTCCCGGGCCTGCTTGTAGATGCTGAACCGGGTCATGTTCTCCAGGTAAGCCGAGGCAAAGCGGAGGGCCTGGATGGGATGGGCGAAATACCTGATCTTCTTGCCGGGATTCAGGATTTGGTCGGCGGTCACCCTATTGGACTTGGCAAAGGCCTGGGCCAGGGTGGCCAACTCGCCGCCCCCCGCTTCCCACTGCCGGTGGAATTCCCGGGCTTGTTCGTCTTTGGCCAGGAGTTTGAAGGTATCCCGCCACCAGTAGGCCGGATTGAAACCGAAGCGGCTGAACAGCCAGGCTTGCATAATATCTCGGACCGGGTTTCTCCCCAGGGAAAACTCCGGCACCAGAATGGCCCCGGCGCGCAGCGTGTCCGCCGGCAGCTTGGCGACTCTCATCAAAATGCCGATATCTCCCGGCATCATGTTCACCGCGGCCTGATACAGGTCCGGGGGCACCTTGAGCCAGCGCATCAGCCCGTCCCGATAGTAGGGCAGGCAGCCCGGTTCCGGCGGCAGAGGAGAACGCACCCAGATTTTGTGGTAGAACTCCCGGAGTTGCCTTTGGGCCGTGGGCTTGAAGTCCAACAGCGGCTTAAGCTCCTCATTCCCCTGCAAAAACTTCTCGAATACCGCCGTGGCGTTGGGGGCCAGGGTCCGGGCCGTTTCCCGGTCGGTGAGGAAGCGGTTGACGAACTCCGCCACCTGCTCTTCCTTTTTCCGGACATATCGCCGAAAGTAATCGCTGACTTGCGCCTCTCCTATCCGCTGGTCGGCGATCTTCCGCAGCTCCCGCTTCATCTCCGGAGTGCCCCGGTTAATCAGCAGATCTTCCAGATTGGCTAGGTGGTCGATGGCGTGGCCCAACTCATGGGACAGCACCTTCTCGGTGGTAGCGAAGCGCACTTCGATTTCCCGCTCTTCCGGGCCATAAGCCCCGCCCGCTTCCCGGCGCATCCCGGCCTTGAACCGCCCCAGCACCCGGCCCCCCAGGGTGTAGAGCATCCTGACGTTCACCCCGATGGCCTGGCAGAGCTTTTCAATCTGGGGCCGGAGCTTCTCGTCGATCTCCTGCTTCAGGGTCTGGTCCACCGGCACGAACTTGGCGGGAATTTCTTTGACGTCCTCCATCTCGGCATACTGGGCCGTCACATACAGGCCCCGGTAAACTTTGTTGCGGGCGTAGGCGAACTGCGCCTTGTAGGCTAGTTCCATCCACATTTCCAGGGGGTCCAAAATCTGTCTTTCGGAGCCCTTGATCTTTTTAATCACTCGGCCTTTGACGCCAGCTGCGCTGGCGTGGGCGGAGATATAAGTCTCCATATCGTCCAACAGCCGTTTGAAGGGCACATAGAACTGGTTCTTGGCCTTGATGTCCTCATAGCGGGCCTGGTCGATGAAGCCTACCTGGAGTAGGGGTTGCAAGATCATCTGATCGCCCCACTCCCGCATGGCTTCCGCCGTCTCCTCCAGGACGGCATAGTCGGCGCTGTATTTCTGCTTCAGGGCGGCCAGGGCGGCCCGGCTCAATTCCGGATGGGTGCCTTTGATTTCCCCCGGCTCCCGCACCCCAGTTTCCCCGGCCAACTCCAGGTCCCTTTGGGCGGGCATCAACGCGTGGAAAAGGTCACCGGAGACCTGGGCGAAGGATTCGCCCCGCTTTTGGGCCAGGTCTTTCAGCGGTTCCAGACGTTTCACCAGACTGGGCCCCACGGCCTCGGGGGCGTCGCCGGTAAAGACCAGCCGGTCCAGCTTTTCATCGAACTCCAGGGTGTCGTGGTAGACGTAATCCCCGCTTATACCCTGGCGCACCCGGCCTTCCACCCCCCTGAGAAAACTCAGGTTGTAGGTCACGTTTTCCCCGGCGGGGACCGCAATGCCGGCTTGGGCCGCTTTCTGCGCAACCCGTTCCCAGGCGGCCCAGCGGTCCACCACCTGGCTGTAAAAATCCTCGGTGAGGCCCTTAAACCCCTCCCAGCCCTGCTTCAGCCTCTCCCGCCAATTCCTGGCCGCCTCCTGGTCCAGGGCCACCACCTCCCGCTTGAAGCGGTCGATGACCTCCTGGGGCCCTGGGGCTTCTTTGATTTTCGCCCTCGGGGCGATCCCCTCCGGCAATCTTCCCTTCCGCCCCCAAACCTCCCCGGTCCTCATCTTCCCGAAAACGGCTTCCGCGTCGGGGAAGAAGGCCCGGTAAATTTGACGGAAGAAATTCAAGATTTTCTGGAAAAGGGTTTCGGGCTGCTTCTCAGGAATCCAGGTTTCATAAGCCCGGGCCGCGGCCTCTTCATTTCCATATTTCCTGAGCACCGCCTGTCTTTCCCGCTCGGTCAGGGCCAACTCCATGGCGGCATGGAAGACCTCATGGTGCAGGCTTTCGGCCCCCTCCCCCTTGGCCAGGGAAATAAGGTTGGTGCCATTGATGGTGCGCCATTCCCCGGCAATCACTTCGCCGCGGGCCAATTCGGTCTTGCCATAGGCCGCCAGGGCCTCCGGCGCCACCTGAATGTCCGCGTTTTGCCGCACCAGGATGCGGACGCCGTTGGGCAGAGTGACCTCATGCACGTCCGGCATCAGCGCGCTTTCGGTCACCTTGGCCCTGGGCCCGAACGCCGCCTGGATGGTGTCCTTGGTAACGGTGGGAACCTTGCCTTTTTTCCCGGCAGGACTTATAATTTCTTCAGCCCCTGCTCCCATAGAGGGACGAAAACGCGTAGGCCCTTTATGCGTAGGCCTGATGGAACCGTAAACTTTCTCAGGTTCACCAGGGGCGGCTTCCCTCCATCCGGTTAACAACCAAGCTTCTCTTTCTCCGAAACGGTATTTCGATAAGATGGCAATATGCTTGTCGAAACCAATTTCTACCCGCTGACCACCCTCGGGTCCCGATTCCTTTCGAAATTCTCCTTTGGCGATGACCTCCACCATCTTCCTGGCGATGGCTTCACCGTCTTCCCCCTCAGCGTTTCTCTTGGCAATGATATGTGAAACTCCATAGCCTCCCTTAAAATCTTTAGCAGGGTTGCCGGGTTCGCCCCAATAAAAGGAAATGTCCCCCAAATCATCCCGGCGCATGGCCACGGGCACGTCGGTCTGCTCGGAGATGACCCTCTCCATGGCCGCCGCGCCCCGGCGCAGGTTTTCGTCCTCTTGTATAGTAAGCCGGGCCTTGGAGATCGCCCGGGGAGTCGCCGCCACTACTGGGCGATGTTTGATGATTTTCTCAATCACCCCGGGACCGGCCTCGGTAGTGGGAATAAAGAAGCGGGTGTCCCATTGGATTCTTTCAGCGAAGACCCCGGCCCGTCTTAACTCTTCCATGTGAGCAAAATCCGGGCCCTTTAATTCGATCCGGTCTTCTCCCGAGACCCTGGACCGCTTGATCTCCCAGCCGTTGGCCAGGGTAACGACATAATTGCTATCCAGAATATTCGTGAAGACCTGTTGCGGAGTGAGCTTGGCGGCGGTGGTGGACTTGGCCCCGAGATTCTGAAGAACTTGGCCAATGACGCGCTCCGGGATGCGTCGGCCAATAAAACGCTCCCCCTCCCTGGTCTGAAGACGGATTACCCGGGTGTTGCCGGTGAGACGGTCCCAAATGGGCAAGATCGTGCCGGCGATCAGATGATGCCGTTCGACTTGCTCTTTTGGGGCCTTGGCGATCTCGGCCTGCCACATCTGCTTGGCTATGGCCCGGTCCTTGATGAGATCCCATTTGCTCTTGTCCCAGAAATGATAATCTTCTACATCCCGCACGGAACGACTTAACACGCCCCGTAGAGTCCAGTATTGGGTCACTCGTCCGCTTTCCGAAGTGTCGTTCCACGATTTAGCTTCCCGGACCCAGATACGGCCACTTCGGACATTCTTGAAGAAGGCTGGTTTGGAGCCGCCAACCTTCTCCGCCTCCTCAAATTCCCTGATTTTAGTGGGATTGATTTCGTCAACCTCTACATATTTGGTTTCGGCCCCGGTCCTGGGATCGGTATAAACCGTCTGTTCGCTTATCTTTTCAATCCTGCCGCCGGGATCGGGGCGCAAAGTTTCCATGCCGATGTCCAGGGTGCCCCGACGGGCCGCCACCTCTGCCGCCCGCTCCAATCGTTCCGCAAAAGCCGCAAAAGTCCGGTTCTGTTCCTGGACCTCCATGCTCAGGAGACGATTAAGAAATTGGGTGATGGGAGGCAATTCCTGGAGCAGATTGCCGTCTTTATCCAGGAGACGCAACCCTGTCTGCTCCATAAAGGTGCCGATGTTCATCCCCGGGATTTCGCCCCGGTAAAGTTCATAATAGAATTGCCGCAGGGCATCCTTGGCATGAGAAGCTTCCAGATTGTCCTTGGCCTGGAAAAGCCCGGTGCTGCCGGTCTGTCTTTGGCCCTTGGTCAGGGCCCCCAACTGGTCCAGGCGCCGGGCAATGGAAGAGAGAAAGCGTTTCTGTCCGTCTAAATTGGTGGAGACCAGGACATAATGGGGAGCGAAGCGTTGGTTGCTCCGATGGGAGCGTCCCATTTTCTGGACCGCCATATCCGCCCGCCAACCCAATTGCACTCCATAGTGAATCCGTTTGCGCTGGTTTTTGAATTCATAGGAAGCGTTGAAACTGCGGCCAGTGCCAGCCATATCGGAGAAGACCAGGATTTGCTTCTTGTCAGACAGGAAAGCGCCAATATCGGCCTCCACCTTGGCCCGGCCCCGTTTCTCCAAAACAGTCTCACCCCCGAATTTAACCAGACGGCGCTTCCGGCCCGTGGCTTCGGCCACCGCTTCCGGCCCGAAAGTGTTGACCAGCATATCCAAGGGACTATCCGGGACCCGGATGGCTCCCAACTTTTCCAACAACTCTTCCTTCATGCGGACGGCTTCGGCGTTTTGCACTGGGTTGCCTTGACTATCTTTAACCGCCCGCCATTTTTCGTTGCCCTCTTCATCCAAGTAAGGTTCAAACTGCGTAGTGGGAAAGGCGTGTTCCACATATTGCATCAGGGCTTCCCGGGGCGTCAGGTCCAGACCGTCCAATTCCTCTTCGTCCGCCATCCTCGCTAGGCCCCTTTCCTGGGCAGCCTCCAATGTGTTGGTTAACTGGACGAGAACGGCATTGCCCTCGGCCAGGTCCTTCTTTATGGCTTCCAGGACCGAAGGCATCTGCATAGAGGTGATCACCTGATTGAAAAATCTCTGGTGCGAGCCCCAGAACTGGGAGGCGGCTTTGGCTCTGGCCTGCGGGCTATTCTCTCCTTCGGTCAACCGGAGGGCTTCATGGATATTCTGCAAAACTACTTGCCAGGCCCGGGCCATCTCATTGTAGATTGCCACCTGATGGTCGGTGAGATTGTGAACCAAACGGTCATAAGTTACGGTCTGATCCGGCTGGCTGGGCACTTCAAAGGCCAGGGAGCGGGCCAGATAGACCCCCAGGGCCTTCATGTCCCGGGCCACCAACTCCATGGCAGCCACTCCGCCACTCTCTATCTCACTGATAAATGCTTCCCGGTTCGGGAAAGGGGTGCCTTCGCCCCACAGGCCTAAGCGTTCCGCATAGGCCAAGTTTCCTACTTTCGTGGCCCCGGTGGCCGACACATAAACGATGCGCGCCTTGGGCAATTTCTTTTGTAATTCCATGCCGGCCAAGGCCTTCTGCGAAGGCTTCTTGTAGCCCCGAGCACCTTTTTCACTTCTGCCGCTGCCCATCTCATGGGATTCATCGAAGATCACCACGCCGTCAAAGTCTTCCCCCAACCACTCGACAATCTGATCCAACCGCCGTTTTCCTTTGACCTCCTCTCCCTTGGGAGCCTGGGCGGCAGATTTCAGAGTGTCGTAGGTGGTGAAGAGAATGCCCTGAGAGTTCTTAATGTCGCTGTCCGCCTTGATCTTCCCCAAATCAAAAACTAGGTCCGGCTTCCAGCCCACGCCTTCAATGTCCCGGCGGGCATCCTTAAAGAGGGCGGTGCTTTTGCTAATCCAAGCCGCCTTCTTCCTGCCCTGGTTCCAATTGTCATAGATGATGCCAGCAATTTCGCGGCCTTTCCCCACCCCGGTGCCGTCGCCGATGAAAAAACCCCGGCGCTGGCCATCGGGCAAGATGTCCTGGTGGGATTGCCCGGCATAGACTACGGCCTCCAGTTGAGACTCGCTCAATTTGCCGGTGTCGATGACTTCTTTGGGAAGATGGGGTTTATAGGTGGGGGCTGGCGGCTCCACCGCGGCCATGGCCGCGCTTTGCACCAGCCATCCGGGATGGGGCTGGGCCCCGGAGACTTTTAAACGTTGCGGCTGGTAAGGTTCATAGATTGCATCGGTCAGTTCCCCGGAGGGTCTTGCGGCCTTCTTTTCTTCTAGTCGGACGGGACCCCGAACTGATCCGGGTATAATCTCGCCGCGCCCAGTCGGCTGTCCAGTTGGTCCACCAATTCCTCCGCCAACTCCACTGGGTCTTCCGGCATGAGGTTCGCCTGAAGCCCCGCGTCTCCCTCCGCGCTCTCCTCGAACACCTGCATGACGTTCTCCGGGTTCCAGTTGCCCATGGCTTCCACGGTCTCCTTCAGGAAGTGCCACCGGTAAAACTGGCTCAGGTGCAAGGCGTCCTGGGGTGGCCCTTTCACCTTCCCGTTCTCCAGGGCCCACTCCAGGAGTTGCAGGACGTGCAGTTGGCCGGGTTCCACGGATTCTCCCGCCCTCTTCAGGGCCTGCTTCGCCAACTGGTTCAGGGGCCGTTCCTGGTTGAGCTTCTCTCTCTCGTGCCAATACTTGGCGTAGGCGTTCATCTTTTACCCCCTCCAGCAAGGGTATCAGATCTGCAAGCTTCTCAACCGCGCCGACCACCGGCTCCCGGGTCGTGGGGCCGGTTTTGTCGATAACCAAAATCTGGTTATCGAAATTCGTGCCATATTTACCATAATTTTTACCACTAACCCCGATATTTGCAAGAACCTGGTATTCTTTTTTGATTTTCGCCCACCAGGTTGCAAAGGCAGGCTTGTCAAAAGCCATGCCCCGGCCGACGATGGCCACCAGGCGGCCCCCGGGCTCCAGGCGCTTAAGGGCCTGCTCCAAATGGGTCGCTCCCATCTGGGCCATTCTTTTGCCCAGCATTCGCCCGGCGGTCGCCGAAAAAGGCGGATTCATCACCACCACCGTGGGGCGCACCTCTTTGGGCAGGATATTATTGAGCTGTTCGGCATTTTCGGTGAAGACCCGGTCAAACCCCATTTCCCGCAGCAGCTCTGCCCGCCGCGGACTTAATTCGTTGACGATTACCTCTTTGGCCCCGGCATTGTGGGCAAACACCGCCAGCCCCCCTACCCCGGCGCTGGGTTCCAAGACCACATCATTCTGGTTGATATTGGCCACCCAACTCACTATGTAGGCCAAGGGAGGAGGAGTGGAAAACTGCTGGAATTCATCCGACTCGCCGGTGCGCCGGGTTTGGGTCGGCAATCGGGCAATGAGTCCTTCAAGTTTAACGATCACCTTGGCAGGTTTGTCTGCATGAGGATTGAAGATTTCCGGCTTACTTTGAATATATTGATTGACCCCCAACTCCATGGCATCATAGGCATCCTTGGGAGTGTATTTCCCTTCCGCTTGGGTGCCGCCATAGCTTCTGTCGGCCCAAGCGAAAAGTTCTTGTGGAGTAATTGGATCCTTAGTTAAATCCAAGAATCCTTTAACCACGCCAGCAATGCGCTTATAAGGTGCTCTTGAAGGTTCAGGAACAGTAACCGCCTTTTGGGGCGGCGCAATCCCCGGGGGCAAAGCAGCTTTCCGTTTCGGCTCTTCTCTAAAAAGTTCAGCCTGTTTGGTCTCAGGATATTCCTCCATAACTTCAAGAGGAACGGCTTTGCCAGCTTTGTGGGCCTGCAATACTTCCTGGCGGTGAAATTCCAGTTTGGCAGCCTCGGGACTATCGAAATAGATCTCGCCCGTCTCTGGGTTGGTTAGTAAAGGACCATCTTCGCCTCTTTGGATGGTGACCCTTCCCTGAGAGTCCATTCTCCAATTGGCGACCGGTTCCCCCTCCACTTCGGAAAAGAACCATCCTTGCTCGTCCTCTTCCTCCCAGGAATCCAGGAATTCATTCTTGCCCATCTGGTAAGGTTGCCGATATTCTTCTTCCGTGCCAGGTGCAGCAGAGACAGGACCTTCCTCTTCTGTCGGGCCCGGCGGAACCTCGAACTGCTGTAAGAACGCTTCCATCTTCCCCGGCACGGCATAGGCCACCGTGGACTGATACCGGGGATGCTCCGGGTCTTCTATGTTGTAAAGCAGCAGCCCGGCGTCTTTCATCTGCCCGGCGTAACTCAACTGCTCCGGGGCCACGCCGTTTTGCTGAGCGGCCACTTGACGGCCCTGCTCAATAAGCTCGGTGGTCAATCCCGGGGCTGCTTCCGGGGCCTTGACAGGCTCTTCAGGGGTAGGGGTAATTACTGGCCCCTCCATTTTAGGGGCCTCCACGGGCATCCCAGGGGGTCGTTTTGTCTCCGGGGCGGCCTGTTCCGCCGCCTCTGCCCCCATCACCCCCATGGGCGGGGCGGGGCCAGCCGGTTTGGTCGGCTCCGGGACGGCCCTTTCTGGTGAAGGGGGAGCACCAGGAGGTGCCGCCTCTGCCGCCCCCGGAGCCGGTATTTCCGGTTTTCTTGCCTGTTCCGCCGCTTCTGCGCCGGAGACCCCCAGGGGAGGCTCCACCACGGGCCGGGGACCTCCAAAGGCCGGGGGCAAGGGCCGCCTAATGGGCCTGCCCTGTTGATCCACCAATGGCGGTCGGGGAGCTTCCGGACGCCCTTCTAGGGCTTCCCGGCCTTCTCGCAGCCCACGTTCTACCAGTAACTTTTCATAGGCGTTTCGTTCCCAGGGTTGCTTGGCCAAGGCCGCTTCAAACTCATCCGCTGGCCGCAGGGGCCTTCCAGCAGGCCCCAGAATCTCCGGCGTCCCCGGGGGGGCCGGTTCGGTAATGGCCGGGGGCCTTCCTTCTTCCGGCAATCTCCCTACATACTCATACCCCGGCAGCACTTCTTCCCTGGGTGCCGGTGGTGTCACCCTCGCTGGTTCCATGGCCAGGGGCTGGGCCATCCCTGCCTGAATGGTGGGACCGGTGCGGTAAATGGGGAAACCTTCCCGGCCTTCCGGGACGGCGGCTTGCTCCTCTTTAGCTCCCGCCACTGTTGTTGCAATACGCTCTCTTATGGCCCGGGCCGACCGATGCGCGGCCACTCCCGCCCCGCTGAGGCCCCCCATGGCCGCGCCCACCAGCACCGCTTCCACCACGTTTTCCGTGAGCTTTTGGTCCGGGTCATAGCCCCACTTACGGAAGGCGTTGCCCACGATTTCCTGGGCCCCTTCGGTGGTTCCTTCCGTGGCGATGCTGTCCAGAACCTTATGAACCAGGTTTTGACCGTTCTTGCCCCGGAAGATGCGCTCCAGGGAAAAGGCTTCCAGGCTGCCGGCCACGATGCCTTTGCCCAGTTCCACCGCCACCCGGCGCCCCCAACTGATAGGCTTGTCCGGGTGCTCTTTTTCCCATTGGCGCAGGTTGGCTTCCGCCTCCGCTGCTTCCAGGCCCATGGCCGCGGCATAACCGCTGCGGGTGTAGATTTTGTTGATCTTGCCGGCAATCTGGGCCGCTTCTTCCGACGTCTGGCCCCCTTTTAAGGCCTTCCCCAGACCCATCACTTTTTTGGCCAGGGCCCCCAGGCCAGCCCCATAAAGGAAATATTCGCCGATGCTCCAGGCTGCTTCCGGCAGACGGGCCGCCCAAAAATGAGGGTTTTTGATGGTTTCGGCCACCTGCCCGGCCACTTCCCCCGGGGCCTCCAGGATCCGGTGCAGTTCCACCTGGGATTCCGCCGCCTTGGAAGGGCGTAATTCGGGAGATTCCTGGATGGCCTCCAGGGCCTCAATGGGACGAGTCAAGGCGCGCCGCACGGGACCGATATTCAGGACATCTCCGGCGATGATCTTGGCGGCTTGCAGGGGGAATTTAACCACCTCCAGCGCGCCCCGTCCCACCCCAGCAGCAAATTCCCCGGCTACCGTCCTCTCCGGCACCGGTTCCTCCAGGCGCAACCGCCTGAGCGCCCCCTCATAGATTTCCTGGGAGCGTCTTTGCTCTTCCGGCGACAAGGCCTCAAAGGGGACGGGGGCCTCTCCCGGGGGAAGATCCCACCTGGTGGGGGCCGGTTTGGCCAAGCCCGGTTCTCCTTCGGGTATCGCTGGGGCCGCGAGAGCAATCGAAACAGGCTTCTCCCTCTCCGGTTCCGGAGGTGGAGGAGTCCAAAAGTTCCGGATTCTTTCCAACTCGCTTTCAAAAAGTTCCGGGGACATTTTCGTTCCTTACATAGCCCGAGGTATTATTCTGCTCAGGTTATATCGTTCCTCCCGTTCCCTAGCTGGGCGAGAAAACCCCAAGGCTTCTCTTCTGGCTTGTATTCCTCTGGCTATGTCGCCTATCAACCGGCCCCCCGGCGTTTCAGTGGGCATATTGAGCGACGGCTCTCCGAACACCCGCATCTCCGGCACGGCTTCCGGGGCTCCGGGACGCGTGGTAGGTGCTGGGGCTCCGGGACGCGTGGTTATTGGAGGCACCGCTACACCCTCTTTCTTGCCCGCTTGGTAACGCTGCGTGAACCAATCCACGTTTTGCCGCGTCACCGGCGTATGCCTGATGAGATCCACTATCTTCGGGTCGGCCGGCTGTCCCAAGTCCCGCATCTCCTTCAGATAACCGGCCAGAATGCTCTCCCGCATTGCCTTGCTCTTGGCGGGGTCGTTGAAAAGCTGTAACTTCTCCTCCACTTCAATGTGCGGTTTGATGCTGGCAATGGCCTTGTCCACCTCTGCCACTTTGGTTGGCATCGTCCGGTAGGCCAGCTTCTGCACATGGCCCGGCAATACCAGCTTGGTGGGGTCTTCCTTGTCGGGCACGCCAAATTCGCCCAACAGCTTCCGTTCAAACAACTGCTGGGCCCGGGCCCCTTCTATGGCCTCGGCCTCGGCCATTTTTCTCGGGTCTCTCAAGGCCAGGGCTTCAGCCTTGGCCACCTCCGGAGAGACATACTCCCCAGCCCCAAGGAAGCGATTGATGGCCTGGGCGGCCCGGGACAAGGAAGTGAATTCTTCCCCGGGAGCCCCGCCAGCATAAGTGGAGGTCACCCCCCGAATTATATGGATCGGTCTGACAATCCCTTGGCCAGCTTCGAGAACCGACCTGGCGGCCGCGGGCAGATCGGCTCCGGGGACCGCCTTATGCAGAATTTCCCGGCCTAATTGATCAGTAGACCTTCCGATAATCGTATTGCCGTATTCGTCCTTGGGAAGATTGGCCAGATTCATTTCCCCCCGTGCCTTAGCCCTTACGGCTTCCGCGGTTTGCACGGCTGCTTCATTCAAACGTCCCCCGCCGTAGCTGCGTTCCGGGTCGCCCAGGCCCCGACTGGCTGCTTCCGCCAAGTTGAAGCGCATTCCGGCCACACCACTTGGACGCGGCGCACCACGCCGAAATACCGATTCTTCATCATATCCATACGGATTGGCCATGACCGTCCCTCCTTATCCCTCCAGCCCCACCCCATAGAAGGTGATAGGCGCTATGAGCCATTCTTCTTCATCGAATGTCTCGGTATCCTCATCATTCCAGCGCTGGGAGGGCCTTTTCACCTTGATGTCCTTGATGATGGTCACCCGGTCGTTCTTCTTATATTTGGTGTAGTCCGTGGTTTTTACTGTAATTTCCTGGCCCCGCCACTTAACGATGTATTCGTCTCCATCTGGTTTAGGCACCCTCTCTTTCACTATTCCCGAGGTGTAATACAGGGTGTCCATCCAGTTGCCGGAGAACAGATAAGGACTGGACTGTTGTTGTCCCCAAGCCCGGCCCGGGAAAAGTCTGACCCCCAAGGCCACGAATTCCCCCGGATAGGGGTATTTTCGCTTCTCATCCAGGTTGATTCGCAGGCACCATAAGAATTCAGGCTGCGCCCCATCTTTTACCGGCTCAGCCATCACTTCCACGCCTTCTTCCGGCAGATATAGCAGGTTGAAAACCATCCGGTCTTCACGATAAGTTTCCTCAAAAAACTCATTGGGAACCGGTGCAGTGGTCGCTTTATTACCTGGATAGGCGGGAAAATCCTTGGGTTCCGTGCCCGCCTCTACGGCAATGACCAGCATTTCAATGGCCCCGTAAGGGATTCCGGATAGAAACTCAATCCACCCCAAGGCCTCTTTGCGAAAGTCCGCCACCAAACCGTCTGGACTCCGAAACTCCTTTTGAAAGGCCTTGAATTCATACTTCGCCTCAAAGATGATGTCCGCCTCCCGGATTCTGGCCGGCCAGGCCTTCAACTTTTCGAACATATGGTCCAGACTGTCTTTGGCCGTCTCTATGAGGTTCTTGATGGCACCGTCTTTAAACAGCCACCAGGTCGGACCAGGACAGGGAATATACAAGTCTGGCTTTTCGGGCGGCGGCGGTGGCAAGGCTGCGGGCGGATGAGTTGTCTCGGTCATCTCATCATCTGTTTCAGACCACTCGCCTAGGGTGTCCAAAAATATTTCTAAGTCTTCCAAATGGTTACCCCTTGTAATAATGTTGATAAAGGGTTTCCGTATAATTGTTCGTATATTCGGCGCTTTGATATACCTGCTCCTGGGCCGCGTAAGCTTCCACGTCGGCATCGGCCTTGGCCTCTAGGGCCATGATGGCGGCATTGGACCGGGCGGTGGCCAATAGAGCTCTGGCCATACCCACTCCTTGTCGCAATTGACCTTCCTGCTGGGCGAATGCCAAGGTCTTGCTTACGTCCTGTTGAGCTACGCGTGCATCTGATTGGGCATTTAGCAGCTTCAGCTTTTCCTGCGCCTTTTGGGATGTCAGGTAATTCCAGATTTCCCCTTGCAAAACCGTTTCACTGTCCCGCAGGATTTCTTGACCCAGCGTCTTGAGTTCCAGTAAATGCAATACATCCGTCAAATGCTGCTGAATATACTGATAGGCCTCGGCGATTTCGGCTTTCTCCACACCCAGCCGGATGCCCGCCAAGCCCCGGGTAGTGATGTCGGCGATGATCAAGGCGATGTCCGCATTGAGGGTAGCTTTTTCGGCCTCGGTCATGGCCACTTCCAACTCTTCCAGGATCACCTTCAGTTCGGCCTGCTCGGCTTCCACCTCGGCCATCAGGGCCCGGATGGTGGCCCGGGTCACTTCGATCTGGGTCTTGGCCCGCTCCGCCTCCAGTTGTTTCTGCTCCACCAACTCGAAGAAGATCTTGGCGTGGATTTCTTCTCCCCGCACCACTTCCTTGTCGTGGGCCAATTCCGCCCGGAACCGTTCCAGTTCGATCTGCTCCTTCTCCACTTCCGCGGCGTATTCCCGGGCCGCCATGATCAGGGCCTTCACCTTGGCGTCATACTCCCGGGCCGCCAGGAGATATAATTCCGCGGCGTTTTTGATGGCCAGCGCCTGTCGTTGCGCGCGCACCCGCTCATAAGCTAAGCGTCGATCCTGGCTTACCTCGGCCAGGTCCGCCTCGTGCAGGAGGTTTCTCCGGGCCTCGTCGGCCTCTATCTCCGCGTCGACGCTGGCTATGAACTGATGGATGGCTCCTCCGTGGGTGGCATTAACCAGAGCTTCATAGCCGGGCAGGGTCAATCCCTCCAGATCAAAAGTGTGCCAGATGGCTTCGTTGCGTCCGGCGGTGCGTTCCCGCAGATTTTTTAGTTCCAGGTCTTCCATGGTCATTTACCGCTGGTATAAATATCCATATACCGCTCTACGATGTGCCTCGTGCTCCGGGTGGCGCTGGCCGTAATCTGCGCCACGTGAGCTGCCCCTACGGAAAGGGCGGCATTGGCCTTGGCGCCGCCCTCCGCCAATTCTCCGGCGGCCGCGGCGGTAATAGATGCTATGTCACCTTGGGCATCTAGCATGGTGCGGATATAAGATGCGTGGGCTCCCAAGGCGGCCTTTAAGAGGCCGGTCCTCTCCTGGACGCTGATTACCAGGTTGCGGATATAATTCTCGTATTCATTGAGAAGCCTGCTGGCCTGTGCCCGATACAACGCCGTCAGCCGGTCCGCCCGCACGAATTCCAACCGGGTCTGTTCATACAAGGCTTCGGCCAGTTTCTCATCGTGCTCTGCGGCGTGCCGAGTCCGGATGACCTCCACCTTTTCATAACCCAGCAGTTCCAGTTCTTTCTTGTCTTCGGCTTCTCTGGTGATGGCCTCCGCCTGCTGCATCCGGGCCGCAGCCTTCTCTTTGTAAAGAGGGATCATGGTCTTCTTGATCTCGGCCACCTGGCGGCTGGCGTCCACCACCCGGCGCAGGGCCTCCGCCTTCTTCCGCTCCGCCGCCAGCACCAGTTGCTCGGCCTGGACGATCAGGGCCAGCAAATCCAGGGTGGAGAGCTTGATTTCCGCGGTGCGCACCCGCTCGGCGATTAGCTGGGATTCCCCTTCCAGGTTCTGCTTTTCGGCGATGATCTGAAGTTTTTTCCAGTAATTCACCTGCCGCTCCACATCCGCCTTCATGGTGATGAGGCGCACCTGCCGCTTGTCCGTCTCCGCGTTCAGCCGCTCGATTTTGGCCCGGTATTCGTCCAGGGACGCGCTGGCCTGGGCCTCCTCCAGGCGGTAGGCGTTCTCCAGGCCGGCCCGGTAGGCCTCGGCCTCCAACTTCAGGAGCTTGAGCACGTATTTCTGTTCCGTCTCGTTGTCCTTGGCCAGCATCTCCCGGCGCACCTTGTAAATTTCGGCATTGGCCTTGACCAGACCCTTCTTGGCCTCCAGGCCCTCTTCCACCATGATTTCCAGGAGAACTCCGGGCGGGCTCATAAAGCCCCGGCTGGCCATCTCGGCCAGGGCCTTATCGGTATTCTGCCGATATTTGCCCATGGCCTCTTCCACGGCCCGGCCCCAGCGGGCGGTTTCATTGGGGTCATGAGAGGCCACGCTATCTTCCCTCCATGACGATCAGGTCGATTTCCATCTGGCTCAGGCTGGTGAAATCCTCAATCTCTATGGTATGAATCTTGTCCTCCAGGTCCCGGCCCACGGTGTATTTATCCCGGTTCTTGGAGTAATAGCCCTCCCGCCCCCGGGTCTTCCCGGACACCTTCACCTGGGCCTCTCCACAATCTCCCAGGTGCAGGTGGCGCAGGCGTTTATAGTTGTCAATACCCAGAGAAGTGGGGCCGATGGCCACCCCCGGATGGATGGGTGCGCCGTCGTCATCCTCCCCTTCCAGGACATAGATGCCGTCCGCCGCCGCGGCCAGCACCCGGCCGTTCTGCGCCGCATAAGAGTTGAAGGGGAAGCCGCTGTAAAGGGAGGGCTCAAAGGTGTAACCGGCCAGTGCGAAGGTATAAAAGGCCGCTTCCTCCTCCAGGCCCGAACCTGAGAGAACCACGCCTCCCCGGGTCTCCCATTCATAGATTTCCGGGAAGAACCAGGCCACGGCGCAGGCCCCGCCCACTTTAATTCCCCCCCATTTGGTTTCATGCTCGTAAACCGGCGGCTCTTCCGGGAACTCAATCTCGGCTTCGCCCCCCACCATCAGTTCCACCGCAGTGGTCACTTCATAGACGTCCAGGTCGAAGCCAGGATAGATCCACTCCACTTCCGGGACCCGCACCGGCCCCACCTTGACGCCGCCCTCCGCGGTATGCTCATAGATGAGATCCGCCGGGGAGGTAAATTCCGGTGAAGATGTCCCGGAAATCTTGACGCCGCCCCGGACCTCCACTTCATAAACCAAAGGAGAGGGGACATAGTGCTCTACCTTGGAGGCCCCACCAAATATCAGGCCACCGGAAGTGGTGTGCTCATAGATCGAGACTTCGGAGAACTCTATTTCCGACTCCCCGCCGACCGCCACGCCCCCTTCCGCGGTTACCTCCATCTCGGTGGGGGAGAAATATTCCAC
The DNA here is from genome assembly GCA_040756315.1 of Thermodesulfobacteriota bacterium. GTDB lineage: Bacteria > Desulfobacterota > Desulfobaccia > Desulfobaccales > 0-14-0-80-60-11 > JBFLZI01. The sequence continues at coordinate 21,058 of JBFLZI010000001.1, forward strand.
TGTGGCCCGGCCGCCAAATTTCAGCCGGCCGACAGATTCAAAAGATTCTTCCGCATAGATGCCAAAAGATTCGGCCGTGGGGTCCAGGGAAAGCGTGATGTCTCCCAGAACCGCCCAGAAGGGCGGGTTGCCGTCCAGGAAGGTCAGGTCGATGATGCCGAAGCCGGTCTCCGGGTCCCAACCGGGAACCGGCATCCGGGTGGCGGCTTCGGGGATAATCTCTATGGTCGCTTCGCATAGGGCGAAGCGCACCGGGCAGTAGGTTTCGGCTTCGGGCAGGATTTCCACCATGACTGCGGCGATGCATACCCGGTCCCAGATGGTGGTGGCCTCCGGGGTGAGGGTCACCGTCACCGCCGCCTCGGTCACAAATTCTCCCGGACCTTGATAATAGTAACTTTCCGGCGTGGGGTCGATTTCCACCGTCACCGCGGCTTCGGTCTGCCATTCCGGGTGAGTTTCGGCGGACGGGTCTAAGGTGACGGTAACCTCGCAGGTGGTGGTGAACTGCCCCGGCGGGGTGGGGACGTATTCCACCTGGGCTATGATCTGGGTGGCCTTAATTTTGCTGGGAACCTGATATTCGACTTGAGCCAGGTTTTGGAAGATTTTGATAAGATCGGCCACAGGCTACTCCCCGCTTAAGCTGCGGCTTTTACGCCGAATTCGGCATTATTCACTTCAGATGGAGTCCAGGCCGCGCTAGTGTCGGGGTTGGTGGCCCAGATATTGGCTAATGCTGTGGGCGTGGTGGCGGGCACCGCCTTGTCTCCGCTGAAATAATTGCTACCCCCAGACCGCACCGCCAGTTGCAGGTTTTGGGGCGTGGGTGCGCCCTCCTTCACCGCTCGGGCCTGCACTTGGACGCATTTGACCTCTTCGATGGAGCCGCTTAGGTCGCTGAAGGTGTAAAGGTCTATCTCATTAGAGACGTTAGTGGAGACATAATCCGTGTCCGAGGCGGGCACTTCATCCACGCAGTCCCAATTCGATCCGGAGGAGGGATCCCATTGGGTGGAATTGCCCGCCGCGGTTGGCTTGAGGGCTTGAATTTTGGTGTCTCCCGGAAACCCAGCGTCATCAATGATCACGTCGTCGAAGTTTCCATAAAAAGAAGACGAATAAGCATAAACTCTGATGTTGTCTATGCTGGTAGGGCCGTCGGTCGTGTCTCCTGAGAAATCAATATCTAGAATGCCGTTTATCTTTATCTGAAACACTCCCGCCGAATTATCCGGCTTAAAACGAGCTTCGATCAGGACCACGTCATTCTGGCCAAATGTCTGCGAGCCAGTAGCCAACACGGTGGCGGTGCCGCGCAAGGTTTGAATTACATTGCCACTTTGCTGGATGGAGCCGATGACCGTGGTGCCGTTGCGGAACTCAAAGATTCGGGAATTGCCGAGCGAAACTGATTCCGGCTTGTAGCGAAAAGCTACCCACAATTCGCTCTTTGCTGAAGGTAAATTTTTGAGGGCATAAGCACCGCTCATACCTCTAATATGATATGAACCATCAATAGGATTTGTGCTGTAAATAGTAAAGGTAGCTGCATCCCACAAATCCAACTGCCCGGCTTCAAACCCGTCGATAAATATCCGTGCCATGGCTGCACCTCTACTTAAGCGCAGGTGATCTTGGGGACCACCTTAATGCCTTTGCCGTCCTCAATATTTAGGGGCGAATCCAGGTGCTCCAGGGCCAGCAGTTTCCCGCTGGTGCCGCTTTGCACCGTGCAGATGAAATAGCCGTAAATATTGCCCCAGGCACCCCCCTGAGCCAAAAAAGTCTGCTCCAGATAAAGAGCGTAATCATCAATGATGGTCCAATAGCCCCGGGTCAGGGCTTTGCGGGCATAGCCGAAACCCGCCGGTTCGTTCATATCCGCCAGAGTGACGGTTTCCGCCGGTTCTTCGGTATTCTTGTAAAGACCCAGCCAGAGCGTCCCGTCCACCGGCTGCGCGCCCAAGAGGATGTTGAGAACCCGGTTCTCTCCTTCGTTCAGCCATTTGGCAATAGACATATCAGGCCCCTCTTAGCTGGCGGTGACTTTAGCTGTCGCTTTGACGCTCCCGCCGTCCGGCACGTTATAGGGTCCGTCGGTAAACTGGCCCACGGCAAAAACATTGCCCGATGTGCCCGAGGCGACATTGCAGATGAACCAGCCGTAAACATTGCCCCAGGCGGCCCCAGAGCAGGAAAAGGTCTTCTGCACGTGGGTGGCTATCGATCCCGCCAAGCTCCAGTCGGCGTCCTGCAACTGAATCCGGGCGTAACCACCGCCCGAGGGCTCGGTTAAGCCAGTCAGTTGGATGTCTTCCGCCGGCTCAGAAGTGGGTGCGGTATAGAGCCCCAGATAAAAGCTGGGCCGGGTGGCCCCCTTCAGAAAGCAATCCAGGATGGTGTTCTCACCAGCATCCGTCCATTTAGGCATGGTCGTTCTCCTTGTTTATGAATCTGTCCAGGTCATCCCGGGCGATGCGGGCGCCGCGGGAGGACCCGTAGGCGGCCAACAATCCCCGGCGGATATAGCGATAAACGGTGCGCCGGGATTTGCCCAGCAAGGCGGCCACTTCATCCGGGCGAAAACTCCGCTTGGCGGGCAATTCCACTTCCCGCCTCAGAGGTCCCTGGCATAGTCCTTCAGCCATAGCCGTATCTCGATATTAGTGGCTAGGGGATACCAGTTCTTGATGAGAGCGGCGGCGGCGGATACATGGGGACAGGCCGCCGAAGTGCCGCTGGCCGTCATGTATCTGTTCCCGGACCCAGGCACCACATAGTCTGAGTAAGTAAATCCGGCCCAAGCCCCGGTTATTTTCTTCCCCGGTGCTGACAACTCCACTTCTTCCCCTCGGGAAGAAAAATCAGCCACGATCTCATCCACGTCCACCGCGGCCACGGCAATAACTGAAGCATATTTCGCCGGATAATCCACGGTATTGGGGTCGGGGCCGGAGTTGCCCGCCGACGCCACCACCAGGCAACCGGCATACCAGGCGGCATCGCAAGCCGCCTTTAAGACATCTGAGCTCTGAGGACCTCCTACACTCAGGCTGAGAATGTCCATGCCGTGGGTTCTGGCCCAGTCGATTCCCGCGGCAATATTGGCAAAGCTTCCTGATCCTTTCGAATCCATGACCTTGACCGCATATAACTCTATTCCCGGAGCGATGCCCCGGTAACTGCCGGCGATAGCGTTGTGCTGCGCGGCCACAATAGAGCAGCAATAGGTGCCGTGATCATGATCGTCGGCGGGATTATCATTGCCGCCCAGGATGTTGTAGCCCCCCTTATAAACGCTGACGCCATTCTTCCAGAAACACTCGTGCTCTTTCTTGATGCCGGTATCAATGACGCAGACTTTTATTCCCTGGCCATAGATTTCTTTGGCCCAGGCAAAGATGGGGTTGATGCGGCTCACCCCCCAATCGGTATTGACGCCACTGGGGTTATAGGTGGGAATTTCCCCGGCCATCATGATATGAGCCTCCGGCTCGATGACCACCTTCTCCACCAGGGGGTTCTTACGCATCTCCTCAATGGCCGCCGGCTCTAAGTCCGTGACGAAGACGCGGTTGTCGAAACCCATGGTCCATTTACGCCGGCCGTCATAATCCCGGGCCAGGTTATTGGACATGGCCATGATTTCCTTGGGCAGACCGATGACCACCTCCGGAATCTTGAGATAGACGGTCACCGGGATCTTTTTGGGAGCGTCCAAAAATCCTTGGGCGCAATCGTAAGTCTTGACCAGGTCCCGGGCGATCTCCCAGGCTCGGCCAAGAACGTCCGTCTCTGGGCTGTTCCTGGTAGTGGTCTCCCCCGCTTCCATGGCCTTGATCAGCTTGACGATTTCGTCATAGACCTCCGGCTTTTGCAGGCCGATCTCGGCCATCATCAGATGGAAGTTTTTGTGATTGATCTTGCGGACCGCCAGGTTATACAGGGTCTTGTCCGCTTGCTTCAAGGCCCGGAGAAACTGGTGGAAGTTCAATTCTGTCCGGGATTCGCACTTTTCTTCAGGTAGCAGCATCTTCAGCCGTCCCAGTTATGGGAGTAAAACTCCGTGTAAATCCACCGGGGCTGCGGATAAGTCCAACCCTTGAACCGGTCATTAAATACCTTGCTTAAAGCCGTCTGATAGTAAGTGCCGGGGTAGTCAATCTCGAAATTCATGGGGTCATAGCCAGTAGCAAAGATAGTTTTGGGAATGAACCCTTCTTTTTGCTTGCCGATGGCGATGGCCTGGGCTTCCCGCTCTTCCGTCCAAATCCCCGCCAGGATTTTGATCCAGCTGGTCATGGGACCCGGCAGGCCCACGGAACCGACCCGGAAGATGACCATCAGAGGCCCCACCTTGATGAGCCAGTCCCCGTAGAAGTTGACGATGGTGCCCAACTGAAACTCCCGGAAACCGAAAAGCCGCCTCTGTTTCTCGTTCAGCTTGAGGTCTTGGCCGTCCGGTTCCTTGCAGGCTGCGTCCATGGGGCCGTATTCCTTGGGATCGCTGACCAGGTAGTGAATCTCATGCGGCTTCCCCGGAGTCGGTGAAGTCATGGCGCCCGTGGCATACTGAAAGACCTTCATCTTAAAGATGTCCAGACACCTTTTAGGCCGCTTCCCTTCCTGGTGGCCCACCACAAACTTGGGAGTGCCGGATTCCAACAATACCTTGACCTTCTGCCCCGTCCGGAAGGCCCGGGCCGCCCCTTTCAGGGCGTTGTTGCCCCGCTTGGTGGCCACCGTGGCGTCATAATGGTCTTTCTTGCAGTGATATAGAATGGGAATGTTCTTCCCGCTGACTTCCCCCTCCACCTCGCAGGTGTCGTTCAGGGTGAAGGGGTCGGTCTTCTCGTAACCAAAGTCCTTGATGGTGCCCTCTTTATAGGTGGTCCGGTAGACGTCCCCCAGTTCGTCATGGTCCAGGCGATAGTCCCGGTTGCCTTTTTGCTGCACCTTGATCATGCCGTGCTCAGGGTCAGCTTCAGGGTCACCTTGATCTTCTGGCCGACGGTGTCGATCTTCTTGGACTCGGTGAAGGCCTCCAGGAACATCAGTTGCTTATGGGAGTCTCCGCCGAAGAGGGTGCCGGTATTGGACACCGCCTTAGTGCCGCCCCCCACCTGAAGGTTTTCATTGTCCTGGAATGCCGTGGCACTTTGGTTCTTGACGAAAAGGTAGCCCGCCGCATCTCCTGTCCAGGCTCCGGAGATGACTACCACTCCGGTAACTACCGCCGTTGCCCCGGAAGTGGCGCCGGTGATGGTGTCCCCTACCCTGATTTCGCTGGACCCCTGGTCAAAGGGCACCACCCGGATAATTCCAAACTGGCCATAGACGGTATTGCCGTCCGCCACGTCGTTGGCGTTGAACTCCCATTCCAGGGCGGCATTGTGATACTGGGCCTGGGCCTTGCCGTCCGAATTTGAGCCCAAAAACCACTTGTTGGCCGTGAGGCCGTTTTCTACGATCTCGTTGGCCAGGCTCTTGCGGGCGTAGCCCCGTCCCCCACCGGAAGGCATCTCCTGGATGTTCAGGAAGGTGGTACCGCCGTCGGGGGAGACCACGTTCTTGTAAAGGCCCACCTCCAGGGCGGCCATCTGAAGAATGCTTTTCAGCATCTCTAGTTCGCCTAAATTAGGAACGTAAATTGTCATGACAGGACTCCTTCTCCGGAGATAATCACGCCGCCCCGGCTGGTATGCCTTAAAGGAGCGGGAACAAAGATGCGCCCCCGGGAAAAAACGGCCTGCAATTCCGGGTCGGGGGTGGATTTCGGGGTGCCATAAAGAGTAAAGAGGGTCAAAGGCCATCCTTGCCGCAGGAAATGACAGGCCGCGCCCCGGGACATGGGCCAGAGCCTCAGCCGGTTTTCCGTGAGATGCACCAGATGGCCGTTCTGGGTGCCCACCACCATGCCGGTGGGGGAAGCCCAGACCGGAGACGGCACTTGGGAGAGCTTCCTGGAAATTTCGTAGCCCGGCCCCTCCACCAAGGCATAGGTGAGAGTGCCGGGGATGGCCCCGCCCCCCACTTCGTCCAGGCCCATTTTGTGGGGATCAAAGCCTTTAAGAAGCCAGGTGGTCTTCAGGGAATTGACGAAGATGCCCTCGTTTATGGGGGCCAACAGGACCAAATCTTCCGTGAAGGGGAAGGTGCTGGCCTCCCGGAACTGCTCCAGGCGGAATTCCCGGCTGAAGTAAAGTTTCTTCCCCGCGATGCCCAAGATCCGGCCCGCGGCCGCGAACATGTCAGTGAAGGCCGGAGGGGGTATAACGTCAAGGGTGGGCAGAGGTTGGGCGTAGTAAGGCTGGTTGATCGCCCCGCTCTCCACCGGGGCCAGGAAGAAGTCCGCTCCGTCGGCCTGGGTGATCCAGCACAGGGTGCCGGCCGGTTGCTCCACTAGTTCAATGCCCATGGAGTCACCATGGAACTCCAGGGTGGTCACCGGGCCGTTTCCCCCCAGACGCGTCCCTTCATAATGGGTGTAGCAGAGACTATAGCGTCCAGGGGGCAGGTCCCCGGGCACCAGGTTGACCCGGGGCCGCGGCGGTAAGGGTAGGCCCCAGGAGCGCACGGTGTTGGCAGCCGGATCATACACGCCGGTCCAGTAGCCGTTGGAGAGATAGACCAGGGAATTCGCCTCCAGGTAAACCATGGGAGCCTGGTCCGGCCCTCCCACCGGGGCCACTTCCACCGGGGTGTTCCCCAGGAGCCGGAACAGGGCCGGGCCACCGTCAGCGCCTCTAGCCACATAGAGGGTGACGCCGCCGTCCCATAGAGAATGGCACCCCACTCCCGGCGTCAGCTTCCGGTAACCGCCCCGGGGTCTTAAAACCCCGTCGCCCGCCAGGTCGGCGTTCAAAATCACCCGGGGCGTGAGAAACCGCCGGTCATCCAGCAGGATCGCCGGAGTGGCAGGCAGGTTGTTCATGCCCTTAAAACCGTAAATGCGGAAAGGTTTGGCCATCGCTTACCTTTAAGGAAGCGGGGCCCGGCCCCCGTGCCGCCGAGGCCCGCCCCTGGCCCGCACCAGCCAGTTGATCAGCCCAATATCCCCCCGTTTGTCGCCATAGAGCCCCTGGCGGTAAAGTTCTTCCCAGTAGAGCAGGCTTTTATGGGGGGGATCCTTGGCCATGTCCTGCAAAAGCTGGAAATTCCGGAGAACTACCCGGGGTAGAATGACCCGGCGGTGGAATTCCACCGGCATCAGGTTGGGCACGTCCCCGTCTTTCGCCAGGCGGTTCGGCTTCTCATAAAACCAAAGCTGCAAGGTGTCGTTGGCCTTGGGATAGGTGTAAATGAGCTTCACCGGCCCGGCGTCATCCACCGCCACGTGGGTCACCCGGGTGCCGATCTCAAGGTGCTTAAAGTCTTTGGCGAGCAGCTCATCCACGGTGCGGCAGATGGTGACGGCCCGCCAATCCCCGTCCAGGCAGCGAAACAGCTTCTTGTGGAAAGTCTCGGGAAGGGTGTAAATCCAGGTGGCCGTGTTGGTGGAGAGGGGGAAGGGTTCTTTGCGCTTTAGGGCCGGGAGGTCAAAGTCCTGGGCCAGTTCTTCGATGGTCTGGTTGAGCCAGTCCTGAAAGGAGGGCTCCAGGCTCGGGTCATTAACGATATGACCCAATTCCAGCAGCATCTCAGCCAAAGTCATCGCCGCTTCCTCTCCGGGGCTTACCGGCGCCGTTTTGCCATAACATTCTTCAGGGCCTCGCCCATGGTTCCCGGTTTCTTGCCGGTTTGCAGTTCGATCTTTTCCATGTGGAGATCGAATTGGGAGGTCTCGGTTTCAGAGCGGATAGAGGTCACCTTGCCGGTAACCAGGACCGTCACTTCCTGATCCACCGACAGATCCTTGAAGCCCTCCGGTTCCTGCATCCCGCCTTTGCCGAAATTGAAACTCACCTTCCGGCGCCATTCCTTCTCGAAGGCATCCACGGGTTGCGCTTTGGTGGATTTAGCCATAGCCTTTCCCCTTCCACAGTTTGTCCCCCTCCTCCAGCCTAAAGCCGCAGCGGGGACAAAACTCCTCCGGGTCCTTGTGGATCCGCGGATCAGGCCGGTAAACCAGCTTGCAGTTTTGACAGAAGCGCAGGGGGGCGTCCGTCATTTACGCCGTGGCCTCCGGCTGAGGAGCCGGTTTGGGCGGCGCCTCCTTGGTGGTGGGCTTGCTTGTCTTTTTGCTGCCCTGGCTTACCTTTTTCCCGGCCCGGCCCCCGGGGCGCTTAGCCGCTGCCTGGGCCTTCTTCTCCTTTTCCTGCTGCTTGGCAAAGGACAGCAGGGCGGCGTCCAACAGGGGCCCGGGCTTTATGGCCTCCACGATCTCGGAGACGGAAGTCACCGGAGTGCCGTCATCGAAAATCATGGTGCCGTCCGGGTTGAGAATCAGGCGGCGGGGCTCTTTTTCCGGCTCGTCATGGCGATGGTCGAACCAATCCAGGGCCTGGGCCAATTCCTGCGGGTCGGTGATCACTTCCCGCAACTCCGCTTTGGACTGCACCGGCAGGCCGCTGATATGCACATAAGCGCCCCCCACCAGCTTGGCGATGTGCGCCGTGCCCTTGGCCCAGCTTTTCTCGATCTCGATCTCGCCGTAATTCTTGGTGAACAAAATCTGGCCCATAAAGCCTCCCTTAGACTCCCTTGATTTCGAACTTCACTACCGTGGCCGGCGGTTTATGGCTGGTGGGCACCTCCGCCAGGGGCCCGGGCAGCACCCCGCCTTTGGTGGCCGCGTCCGCCCCGAGAATGGTTTTGCCTCCGGTATTGTTCACTTCCAACTCCGCATTGGCCACGTCGACACCCAAGGAGGCACCCCCGGAACCATCAATGAATTTCAGGTCAAGGCAGGCCTGGAAAATCCGGAGCCTGATGTCGGCTTCGTTCGAGTAGTCGATTTTGTAGAAGTAGCCGTCGATGGGCTGTTCCACAAAGACCCGCTTGACCTTCTTGTGCATCCCAAAGCGGCTTTTGTCTCCCAAGGGAATGCCGCCGCTGGGGTAGTTATCGGTGCCGTTGCCAAAGGCCGCCTGGGCCAGGGTTTCCTTGTTGAAGTCCGTAAAGTCCCGCTCCAAAATGGTGACGGTTGCGGCAACATCAGCCATGGTCCCATCTCCTCTGAAAAGGCCGCCGGGGCCGCGCTGGGCGGCCCCCGGCGCCCCCCGTTAAGTCAGGTTGTGCATATAGGGTTGATTGGCGGCCACCTCCGCCCGGCGGTGATAGCAGAAGAAGGGGTTGCAGGCCCCGCCTACGCTGGATCCCGCGCCGGCCACCTTCTGCTCGATCACCAACTGCTGCCCCACGTCCAGGTCGATGGAGTTGAGGTTTTTGTAATAGATATGGCCGTCCGCATAGCCGTTTTGCAGTTCTATTTCCGCCAACTCCACCCGGCCCGTCTCGCTGTTGTGGGTCACCCGCTTGTCCAGCGACACCTTCTGCTTGGTGGTCTGGTTGGCGTAAGCGGTGGTGATTTCCAGACCGAAACGGGTGACCGTCAGGGGTTCCCGGGCGGTGAAGACGAACTTGTCCGCGGCGACGGCATCCACCGCCAGAGGCGTAAACTTGGCGTCCGCCTCGGGCTCGGCCATTACCAGTTTGTCGTAAGTCCCGTAAGCCATGATTGTTGCCTCCTGATTGCACCGGTGAATTTACGCGCTGCCGATGCGCATGATCTTGGCCTCGCCGTCGTTGGCGGTTTCCCAGACGGACCCGAAGGCCAGGATGCCCCGCCAGGCCAGGGCCTTGGTGCGGCCAAAGTCGGACTGGTAATTGGGGTCCGCATAAAGCTGCGGGGTTTCCACCTCAATGCGGGCCACGGCCTCGTCGCCGAAGACCACGGCTTCACCTAAGGCCGTGGAACTCCCGGCGGTGTTGGATAACGCCTGCGCCCGGTTGATCTCCACCCAGCGGATGCGCTCGGTCTTGCCCTGTTCTCCCAGGAAGAACAAATCCCCCTTCTGGAGATAGAGGTGGACCTGCTGCCAGAGGCGGTCCGTCTTCAGGGAACGCAGGTTCTTGTTGCAGGACAGGCCGATGAAGTCCTCCCCTTCATAGGGCGGGCAATGGATGGTGTCCGCCAGATAGTCGGCCAGCAGGCCGCAGTGGTCGAAGGTGAGGCCGGCGGTGGCCGTGCCCCCGGGAGTGCCAGTGGTGTAAAAGGTGCCCCCGGTCAGGCTGGTGGGGACGAAGACGATGGGCACCGTGGCGGGGTCCAAAAAGGCCTTGGCCGCGGTGGTGTCCAGAGCCCGCTCCATCTGCCGGATGAGGGCCTTCTGCAACAGGTTCCGGGGGTTGAACTGCCCCAGTTGCTCGTGCAGGTTGGTGTATTCCACCCCCCGGCCATATTCCGCCACCCGGAAGACCCGGTTGCCATATTGCAGCTTGTCGATGGGAATGAGGGTGTCCTCTTCCAGTTGCGCGCTGGTGGGGTCCGGCAGTTCCTTGATGTGCATCAGGTTGACGTATTCGCCCTTGTGCTTCCCGAAGCCGATGCCGAAGTCCTGGGTAAAGGGCAGGATTTTGCACTTGCCCAGGGACTTCTCCAGGAGCTTCTTGCTCAGGAAGTTATTCTTGTAGACCAGTTAATCCCGCCTGTCGCCAGGGGGCCGGACTATACCATAACCTCTTGAATCTCAACCTTAGAAAGGTCCAGAATTCCAGAGGTCCTCCTTGGTAGTCTCTGGAGGCTGAATCGACGCTGCTTCAATGCCTTCAATTCTTCGCTTAACATGGCGAATCTTTCTCTTAGAATGCTCATGTTGCGTCCATTGTTACAGCCCTTCATTGGATGGACGCACAGACGCCATTTAATAAACTTCATCATGGCCTGCGCCTCTTCTTTTTTGGCTGTCAAATAAGGCATTGTTTTGGAAAGAATCCTCATTATTCCCCTATAATTTGTTATTGCCATCGCTAATGATTCCCTATATTGAACTTCACGAGGCTTTATGTAGATTAGAAAGTATTTAACTTTCCATGTTGTCAGGATTTCAGTAATTCGCCTCATCAAATAGGGATTCGTATTTCTTATTTCAAACCTGGGGCGATAATGAGCAACGTCTCCATTGTGATTCCTGTTATGGCTTACTGAGATACATCCTTCCCCATCGATAATCCCAGCAAGCCAAGCAGCATCGCGTTCATCCCTGCTGATTGACCCCACCGAACCATTTTCACGCTCTGGTAGGTTCGGATACTCGGGTTGTTCCAGCACATTCGGAGTTTTCACCATAAAGTCACCTTTATGGGCGGCGTCTAAAGTTCACCGACTGCGGCGTCGAACGCCCAATTAAATGCGCCAGACATGGTTTATCCTCCTTAGATGACCCTCCTTTCCAGTTGTTTCTCCAGGAGGGTGCCCATGGTTTCGGGTTTTTCTCCTTCCTTGGGAGGCGGACGGTAACCGCTGCCGCCCCTTTCCAGGACTGCATGTTCCTGATGAACCTCGGCGGGTTTGGGAGTGGGCGGAGAAGGCGGCGTTTGGCCGGCAATCTCCTCCTTCATGCGCCGGGCTTCCTTAATGGTCCAGTTGACCTGTTCCTTGAAGGGCAGGTTGGGCGCAAACCGGGCATTACCCCAGAAAAGGAGGTAATCCGGAGACCCGGGTTTCATGTCCAGGCCCGCCTCACTGGCCATCTGCATGGCCAGAGTTTCCGCCTCGCCTTGGCCGCCAGCAGGCTCCGGTTGCGGCGGCGGGGCTGCCGCTGGACTAGCTTTGAGCTTTTCTTCCACCCGCCGGTCCACAATGGCGGCGATGGTCTGCTCATCCAGCGGGGCCCCCACGCCCACTTTTTTCCAGATTTTGGCGGCCTTCTTGTAATAATCCGGGTCATAGGGATCAATTTCGCTGATCTCCTGTAGGCCCCGGGCAATGGCCGCTTCCTGTTCCTCCTCGGTCATTTGGGGCGGGACCGGAGGCTTTTCCTCCGGGGCGGCCGGCTTGGCCTTAAGCTCTTCCAGCTCCCGGCGCAGGGCCTCCGTTTCTTCCCGGGCCTTTTTGGCCTCTTCCGCCTTTTCGTGGGCCATGCGCTCGGCTTCTTTGTAGCCGAGCTCCGCGGCCCGGTGGTCCCGGTATTTGGGCTTGAAATCCCAACCCGGGGGCAACTCTTCCCCTCCCTCCGGCGGCGTGGCCGGCGGCGGAGTCCCGCCATCCGGGGGGACCGCACCAGGAGTTTCCGAAGCCTTCTCGCTGGGACCCTCGGGCTCTTCTGGCGGCGTCTCTTCCGCCACATCAGCCGGGTGGCCGGTATAAATGCGGCGTTCCTGAAGGGCGCTTAAGGACGCCCCCAGAGAACCTTCCTCCTCCGCGTTCACCGGCTCCACCGGACGCCCGCCGGGCGTATCCATTCCGGGCTTCTCTCCTTCTTGGCTCATAACGGGTCTCCATTCCCGCCAATGGGTGTCCTTTGTCGGGCCATTGGCTTATTTTTCAGGCCGGTATCCCGTCAGGCGGGGCGGCCCCTTTCTCCTGGGTTTGTCGATAAGTCTGAAAAAGCTCCTTCCCCATCAATTTCCTCAAGCGCTCTTCCGCCATCCGGGGAATCAATTCGATCTTGCCGTGCAGTTCTCTGATGACCTCTTCCAGGGCCACGCATTGCTGGTCGTTCCTGGCCAGCAACTCCAGGCGGTCCGAGTATTTCTTCACCAGCAGGGCCAGCAGGGGACTTGCCTGAAGCTCCGTCAGCAAGGCCCGGCTGTCCTGCACCGCCTGAAAATGGCGCACCTTGGCCTCTTCGGTTCCCGGTCTGGTCTCGACCAGAGGGCGGCCCGTCACCATGTCCACCGGCGCGCCGGAGTTGTCCAGGATCTCGTGGGTCACGCCATGCCTCCTTCCGCTGGCGTTGCCGGCGGGACGGCCAGGGCCTCATTCACCGCCTGCTGGGTGGCCGCTTGCTCGGCCAGGGCCTGCAAGGCGATGCTCTGTTCCTGCTGGCCTTGCTGGGCCGCGTCGATAACGGCGGCCTTGCCCTCGTCCACCACGATGCCTTCGTCCTTCAGGTTGAGGCGCACTTCCAGGGCCCGCAGTAACCGGTAAGGCTTCAGGTAGGGAATAAAAATCTGGTTTTCAAAACAGGGCAGAAAGATGTCCCTGATGTTCCGGATGATCTCCCAGTCCCGCATCAGGGCGGAGATGCCGGAGACATGGAAGGCCCCCGTGGTCAACTGGGGCAGACGCAGGCCGGTAGGCGAGGAAGGATCAGCATATTTTTGGGCCCAGTCCTGACCCATAAGCTGGACCAGCTCGTCATAGGTGAGATTGAGGGCCACGGTCTCGGCCCCGGCCACGATGGCGTTGAGGGCCCCCTGCTCCAGGTTTTTGCCGATCAGGGAAAAGACCGTCAGGGCCTGCTCCAAGCTCTGGGCCGATTCCCGGGCGGTCACCTCCGCCCGGTAGCCCGGCAGGCCCCGCACCAGGTTGGTGATGAAAGTCCCTTCCTCAAACCGCTGCTGGGCGAAGTTCTCATTGGCCAGGACCTCGTTGGTGACGCTTTTGCGTTCCACGGTGCGGACGGCCTGTTGGCCGCTCACCGTGCCCCGGGTGAGATACTTCTTGCCGGGATAGTCGTCCACGTCCTCTTGGTCCACCAGGGCCGAAACGTCGATTTCCGTGGGCGGGTTGACCACCCAGTTCAAATTGTCGTTGTGGAGGCAGAGCAGGGAGCACATGAAATACCACAGGCTCTTGATGCCCTGGAGCAGGCCCCGGCCATCGAACCGGAGCAGGTGTGGCAGAGGGCTGAAGCCCATGCCCGGCCAGCGCAGGGTGGGGTAGGGGCTTTTTTTCGGCAGGGAAATCACTTTGCCGTTGGCCACCGTATAAGTGGCGTTGGGCAGCAGCAGCTCCCCTTTGGAGTCCAGCACCGTGCCCCAGAACTCCGAGGTCAGGATCATGGTGCGGTATTTGGAGCGGTGAAAGGCCTGGTCCTTGCGCAGTTGGACGGCCTCTTTGGTCATGTGGGGGTCGGATTTCGGGGCCGAACCCGGGGTGCCGGGGGCGATTTCCGACACGTTGCGGTAGCGCCCGTCCTTTTGAAACTTCCTGAGCAGCCAGTAGTCCAGCCATTCCTGATGAACCCAATACATGCCGGACTGGGGCTGGCGGGAGATGGCGTCCGGGTCCCGGTGGATCTTCCAGGGCTCCACCAGGATGTAGCGCAGCCCTTTGCCGGTGCGCCATACCGGGATCATCTCCATGGACTGCCCCACCGCGAAGCCCATGCCGCAGGCGTCCGTGAACTGGATGGGGAAATCCGCATAGTTCCGGGACAACAGCAGGCCCATGAGTTTTTCCCAAAATTCGGCGGCTTCCCGGTTCTGCTCGTTGTCGATGGAGAGGAACTGCACGTCGAAGGCCTTGCGCACGATGCTCATGGCGAACTGCACCGCGCCGTAAGGCTTGGGAATGATCACCTGGGACTGCCAGGGCTCCTTCTGAGCGTAATTGGGGGGCGGCTCTTCGTTATAGACGTTCCAGCATTCCTGCTGCTCCTGCCGGATCTTGGTCATGGCCTGCACCGAGGTGTCGATGCAGTCTTGGCAGTAATCGACGAAATGCTGCTCGTTCCCCGTGGCGTAGGCCTGGGCCGCCTCCTCCCGCTCGGCCAGTTCTTTTTCGTCCATTGCCGGAGCGGCGGGTTCCTTGGCCAGTTGCAGCACCCGGCGCCGGACTTCTTCCTGGGGATTCTCCGCAAAGGCCATGGGTCACTTCCGCATGGGAATTTTCCTCAACTGGCCCACCGGTTTCGGCACCAGTTCCGCCCGGGGCACCCCCTGGGGCCGGGGCGGCTGGGCCACCGCCGGGGAGGGCGGGCCCGGGTTGGCCGGCTTCGCCTTGGCGTGGCCGGGGTTGCTTTTCTTTTTCTCCGGCAGGCCTTTGTGGGGAGTGCCGGCGAACTCCTTTACATCCGCCGGCTTCATGCTCTTGGCGATCTCTGCCGACGGGGTCCCGGCTTTGGCTTTCACTTCGCCCTTTTGGATGGCGTGGGCTATGCCCATGGCCTGTTGCTGCTTCTTGCTCACTGCGGGCATGGCGACCCTCCTCCTTCTTCAACGCCGGGCCGGTCCCAGCGGATGCGGTCATAGTTTTCCCGGTATCTGTCGCTGACATGGCGACAGTTGGCCAAATCCCCGGTGGGGTAAGGCGGCTCCCCGTTCCACCCCTTCTCCCCCGGGTCGTAAATTTCCCCGGTGACCATGTTCCGGAACACTTCCTTGCCCTGCTTCACCCCGTCCCTGTCCTTGCCGGTGTATTGCCTGACCTCCCACCAGCCCTTAAAGCCGCCGGTTTCAAGTTCGGGCATTACCGCGTCCCTCCGATGGCGTAAGTCTGGACCCGGCGGCGGGTCTGTTGGGCCAAACGCCGGTAGGTGGCCAGAGAGGCCTTGGTGCCGATGGTGGGCAGCAGGACGCACACCCCGTTGGCGAAGCAGTCCCCCACATGGCTGGCCTCGTCCTTCTCCGGCACGTTGCTGACGATGTTGCCGGAGTTGTCCGTTTTGTAATGCCAGGCGCCGGCCAGGGCCCGGTGCAGCAGTTTCGCCTGCGGATTGATCTGAATGGCGGGCAGGCCCTGAATGTTCATGCCGAAGGCGTTTTTCAGGCCCAGTTTGATGATGTCCCACTTGTGGGGGCCGGGCTCGAAGCGGGTATTGAAGGCATCCTCAATTACCCGGGCGGCGGTTTCCTGGCGGTTGCTCTGGTCCGGCTGGCGCATAGTGAAGTCCCCCACGTCCCGCCAGGCCCGGGCCTTGTTCTTCCAGCGGGGGCTTTCCAAAAGGGGCCTGACCTGGGTATTGGCCAGGATGCGGATGTCGCTGTTTTCCAGTCTGAGGACGTCGATGAAGATGAGGCGGCCGATGCTGGTGATCTGGCCCAGGATGCAACAGGGGTTGTGCCAGGAGTCCCAGAGCCGGAAGGAGACCAGGCCGGCAGCCGGCTCTAAAGCGATAGGCGACAGATGCAGGTAAGGGTTGTATTCCGGAGTGACCTTGGCCCCCCGGTAGATGGGGGCGAACTGGCCCAAAGCATAGCGCATGAAGGAGGCCTGGTCGTGCTTATAGGCGGCGCGCACCGCCTGGCGGGAAGTCTCCGAAACATACGGGTTCTCGCCGGGCTCGATGCGGAACACGGCTTTGGTGATCAGGGGATTGTCTGGGTCGATGACCTCCGGCTCGATGATGCGCTTGAAAGTCCAATGCTCCTCATCCGCCGGGTTCATGGAAATTTGCAGGCGGGGCCGGGCGCCTTTCTGCCGGGTGCAGCGCACCAAAGCGGCGTTGAACACCTCCTCCGAGAGCCCGGCATTGACCCGGTCCGCCATGGGGGCCGGTTCCTCCAGCCAGATGAGGGCGTATTCCGGACCCTGGAGCTTGGAAAGGCTGCCCAGGTCGTCGATGCCGAAAAGGTCGCAATCCACCCGGGGCTTGGAATAAATGGTGAGTTGCTTGAAGTCGTTGCGAAATTTAATGAGGTGGGGGTGTTCTTCAAAGATTTCTATAATAGAACGTGCCGTGGAAGTCTTAATATTTTCGTGGGTATCACGGACAACGGCGCATCTTATTGGTTTGCCGCAGCGTTTGGCATGTTTGACCATGCCGGCAACTGAAGCAAATGTCTTTCCTTCGCCGGTGTTACTGTAGATTAAGTTAACAACAGCTTCAGAATTGGCATAAAGACCCTGAGTATCGCCAAGGTCAAAATGAAGAGGCCCCTCGCTCATGCCTAAAGCGTGAAAAGAAAAAACGCCGGGGGCAAGTTTTAGCTAAAGCTTGACACCGGCGCTTTTCTTTAAATAATTGCGGTAAAACTTTAAAAAAGGGCGGGGTTACTTTAAAGTGGAAAAAAATGACGTAGACAAAACTTTTTGTGACACGGGCCTGAAGCCTGCCACCCGTAAGGTGGTGGAAATCAGCGGCACCTTATATGTTTCCATCCCCAGGAAATTCGCCCAGGCCTTTCAGATCAGGGCCGGGGACCGCCTGATCTTGGTGCCGGGGTCGCCTATCAGGATTCTTCCTTACGGAAAATGACCCATGCCCCGGTTGCCTTTTCCCCTGGAGCATTATTTCGACTTGCGCAAACTGCGGAAGCACTGCCGGCGGCGGGGCCTGAACGGTTCCGCCCTGGGGCGGCTCCTGGGCCTGTCCCCCGGAGTTATGGCCTATTACTTAAGGGGAGGAGGGCCTCTGCCCCTCTACTGGTTCCGCCAGGTCTGCGCGGCCCTGGAGCTTGACCCCCTGGAGGTCTGCGAATTGCTGCGGCTACCCGTGCTGGACTGGGGGGAGGTGAACCGGTTCCGGGCCGCCTGCCGGCGGGCCGGCACCACGCCCTTCCAGGCCTTGCAGGACTTCCTCACGGTCTTTGTTCAGGAGGCCCGGGAGGCCAAAGAAGAGGAAGGCCCCTGAAATGTTAGAGCAATGGACCCGTTGGCCCCGGAAGGCCAGATTGTTTCTCCTAGCCCTCTATGCCGGCTGGGCCCCGGACCCCCGGCGCACCAGCTTCCCGGACCGGAAAATCACCCTCAAAAAGGCCTCCCCCGATGGCCGGACCATCTATTACCTGGAGTTCCCGCCCGAAATCAAGACCTTGATCCTGGCAGGTCCCGATGAAAAGAAACGCCACCTGTCGGTCCTGGCCGAGATCCATTATCGGTCTCTCCGCTTTGACCCCCATGATCCCTTCCGGATTGTCGGCATCCCGCCCCGGCGCCTGGACTTCGACCTGAAAAAGCCGCACCTGGGCCTTCAATTAGGGGAGGCGGTCGTAAGGGAGGAACAGTGGCTGCAAAAAATCCGGGAGGTCCTGGCGGGGTTCTTCCGGGAGTTCGGCAGGGCCCCCGGGGCAGAAGAATTCTATGAACAGATCAGGAAGAAAATCAGCTATCATCCCAACTGGGCCCGCCGCATGGTGCGGAAAGGCCGGGGCCGCTACTGGCAGGCTGTCCTGGAGCCCAACAAGGTCAATCCCCGCTCCCGGGGCTGCATTTACTATTATCCCATTTTTTAGGGCAGGCCGGGGAATTCTCGTGGGACAAGGAGTCTAATTGGATGTCTGTTGGAGGTTCTATGGGACGCTTTTCGGCTCTCCGCCCGGCCCCGCACCCGAACCGCTCAAGACCAGGGGCAAAAAGGCGACGGCCAAGGCCGACCCGGATGAGGATGCCAGGCTCCGGGCCGAATGCGCGAAGCTGGCGGAGGAGAAGAAGGTCCCCTGGGAGGAGATCGCCGGGTTCCCCCCCGGCGAGAGCCTGGACACCGTGCCGGGGTCGGCGCTCCCGGCGCTAAAGCCGTTCCTCTTGTCCCAAAGCTAAACAGCTATCCACATGGAAGTCCGGTTTCTGAGGCTGGGCTTTTTTCTTGACAAGTATCTTTTATAGATGCTAATCAAAATTTATAAAAAAATCTAAAAATCTTTTATAATTACGTGGAATTTTTTCTGTCCCTAATTTCTTCTTGGATAAGATTCTTACATAATCTCGAAGGGAGTTGAGACTATGGTAATCTCAAGGAAAGATAAGCTAAACAATATAAAGTGGGAAAAATATAGTGATTCTCAAGAGTTCAGAGAAAACGTAGAGAAAATTGTTCAAATTGCAATAGAAGAAGCTGATGCAGAGGTTGGGGTACTTTTTCTTACTCCGGATGGTTTTTTTCTAGAAGCCGCCCATTGGGAGAGAGTAACTCATGAGGCACCCCCGAAGCCACCTGCATCTGAACTTCCAGAATACCGTTTGAATTGGAACGAAAAAGACCCTAAAAAACTTGATGGGATTACAGCTTATGTTGCCATTCATCAAAAGGTAGAAAATTTAAACCAAGATGAAGTCTTTGAGCACCCGGCATGGAAAGGAAAATGGGATGCAGTTTTTTTAGAGGGCGATCGTAAGAAATGTAAAGGAATACTTGCAATTCCAGTTAAAAGAAAAATAGAGAAAGGGAAGGGAATAGCACGGGTTCATGGGGTTCTAAAAGTTGAAAATCCTAAAAGAGCCACAACATATGGTCGATTTAAAGAAGAACATGTTAAAGCACTGGAGAAGTTAGCTGATACTATTGCAACCAAGTTGGATCAATTTCCTAATTTTTGGTGTAAATTTGTTCAAACTCGAGCCGACATAAAGGTTTCATATCTGGTTGAATTAATGGGAAGAGGCAGGTCCATTAGATATAATATTTCTCAAGGATTAAATTATGTTATAAAGCTTTTTTCATGTTGGTTAGAATGCCAGACAGGGGTTCATCTCTTTTGGCATTATTGGAAAACCCCAGAATGTCATATCTTAAAGCCTTGGGACTTCGCTGCTGGAGAACATGAAAATAATCACACAGCTTTGGATAGATCCAATGCCGCAAAGTTAGTTGTCTGGTTAAGGAAATGGATTGGTCCAAAAATTGTGCAACCCGGATTGCCTATTGATGATGAACTATGGGACTTTCTCTTCCCCGGAATCCCCTATAAGCCACTGGTAGATATAATTCGCCTTAAGAAAGGTAGATATGACTTAGGAGTTCTTATTTTTCCGCGATCACCACTTTGGGAAAGCGATAATGGATCGATTGATGCCTTGCCATCTGACGATATGCAAATACTCGAAATCTTAACCCGCCTTACGATGAATGTTGTTTCAATTCTGGGACGTTTTATAGAAGACAAATACGATACCACTGGAGAAAGATACTTACCAAAGTATCGCCTAGGAAGAGCCCGAAAGACTTGTGCTTTCATGTTTGTTGATATTAGAAATTTTTCCCAGCTTATCCAAATACTTCGTATGATGAGAGAGCCACAACTAATAGAACCTTTCATGAATAGATATTGTGAAAGAATTGGTGAAATAATAGGAACGTCCCCAATTGGCAGAGTTGACAAATTTTTAGGAGATGGAGTGATTGCGATTTTTGGGGAAGATTTAGATGACCCTACAGAAAATTATAAAAAGATTGTCGTTGCAGTTAAATGTGCCTTTGATATGATTACCATGTTTGAAGAAATTTATAAGGGGTGGGTTAAAATTGGGATTGATAAGATAAGTAAACAATATCACAATGCCGATTTGGAAAAGGGATCTATCGAAACAAGTAAATATGAACGTTTCCATGATCTTAGAAATATTTTCAATGAAGACGTTCAAATTGACCTTGCAATCGGTATTAATATGGGTGAAGTATTTTTTGATTATTTTGGACATGGGAACTACAGAGAATATACAGCTATTGGTGATCATGTGAATTTCACTCAAAGGTTGGAAGGAGCTGCTGGTAGATTCGATGAAAAAGAGCGGCGAAAGAGAGGGAATATTTTAATAAGTCAAACAGCTTATTACCATTTGTATGAAAATGATTATCTTTTAAACAAAAAAGAGCCAATTTGGCTCAGCTTTGAGGGCTTCGGGTTCGTTTATCCGGTTTATGAGTTAGAATATACAGATTTAAACCATGAAAAGATAGCGAATACAATTAAAGAGCTTGAAAGGATGCTTAGGAACAAAAGAGAGGCCAGAGCATAATGTTCTATTAAATCATACAGTAATAATTTGAAAAAATAATATGTCCTGAATCAGACTTGATTTGACAGTATCCCTGTAGGTTAGTTTTTGTAACCTCTCTTCGTCTGACTTTTAGTTTTTTAATTCGTGCCAAATAAAGGCTGGCCCCTTGTTAATCCATTCCCCCCACCCCCAGGGCCGCCGGTGTGTATTCCCGCAGCAACTCCCGGTTCGCCTTCCGGCAGCGCCCGCAAACATACCGGCCTACCACCTCCGCCCCGCACTTAAGACACTGCCGCACGGTCGAATCCGGAGGATTTTCCACCACCGGCGCCTCCATGCAGGCTTCACACTCCCGCTGCCGCCCACTCGTGGGAATGAAATCCTCCCCGCAGGTCTCACATAGTCGGGGCCGATAGGCCATTATTTGTCCCTCCCGTTCGCCATCCAGAAATCTCCGGGATTCTCATTTTGAGAATTTTGGGGGGCTATACTGCCCTTTTTGCAACTTATTCATATTATTGATATTTCACACTTTGAGATTTTTGGGAAAAATTTATGGGGGGAGCATATCGACCCGGGGGGCCAGGAGTCCCGTCCCCCCTTTTCCCGGATTGCGGAAGGCCACCCTCCCAGGGGCGGGCGGGCCGGCGGCGACCGGGGCATGGGTGAGGGTGGGGACCTGTGGGGGTGGGGAGCAAGGGGCCGGGGGCAGGGCCGGGGCCGATACTCTTGATAGGTCGATAGGGCCTGCCCCTGCGCCCATTAATACCGTTTTTGTCTATTTCCGGTATTATTCTCATCCCCAAAACTCCCGGTTCACCGGGTGATGGAGATCACCCGGGCCTGCACCCGCACCTGCTCCGGTCTGCCCGGTTCACCGGGGCCTGGCTCTTCTTCAGGGCGATATGACCGCTGAGGTGGTCCAGACCTGGTGGTGATGATGATTTCCGCCCCTTTGTGCTCTTCCACCACCTCCCTGGTCAACTCCATGATCTTGGCGGCCAGTTCCAGGGCCTTGAGCCGGGTGGCCTCGGACTTGGCCTGGCTCGCCAGGTGCTCCACCATCCGGCCAATCCTCACCTCCGACAGGCCGACGCGCCGAAATATTGCCTTCTTGTCCAGACGCGAGACGAGCTTCTCCAATATCCGGTTCGCAAGGGCCTTGGCGTGCTCGGTCGACTTGGTTTTGAAGCCTGCCTTTTGAACGGCTTTTTCTCTGGATACAGAGGTGGAAAGATAAAGCGTGATGAATTTCAGTTCCTGGGAGTTGAATTTACCCTTGAGGTCCACTTCGGGGATGAGGGGAAGGTCCGGTTCCGGGTCGGGAGGGGGTGGGGAAGGCGGTGATGGGGGTAGGCTGCCCTTAATACCAATATCTTGGTTCTTATCCCTATCAAAGAGATTAATATCATCCTCAGTAATCCCCTTACTATTAATATATATATTCTCTGGAATATCTATATTGGAAGAAGAGGGCGGATGGTTGGAGGGTGGCAGCTTGGGGTTGCGCCTGGGGGTCTGGGAGCGGTGGGGGTCTCTCATGGCCATAACTCCGTTTGGGGTTGGGGTTTAAAGTTCTGGAGGTGGTGTTGGCGGGCCATGTCGGCCAGAAGGAGTCCCACGGCCATGCCGTCATCGGCCTGGGTCTTGAGGGGGGCCTGGGGCCAGAAGGTGCGGGCCAGGCTCAGGGGGGTGGTGGGGCCGGGGGTGTGGGGGGAGAGCTTGACATGGCCCTGGGTCAGGACGCGGTCTATGCGGGCCTTGCGCTTGCGCCAGCGGGTGAGGTTGTAGTGGGCCTGCCACTCGTCTACGGAGATCAGTTGATAAGGGACCTGGAGGACGTCCAGCATTCCCATCCAGCGCCCGGCGTTGAGGAGGAGGGCCTGAGTGTTGAGCAGGACGTTCTTGGGGAGGGCGGGAAAGAGCCGGACCGCTTCGATATATATATTTATTAAGAGGTCCCGGTATTCACATAGGTGATACCAGGTATACAGAGGATCGGAGTCCTTCCATCTCCAGGAATGAACGCAGGCGCCCTGGTCGTCCACGATGCCCGCGCCGCCCTTGCGACCGGGGTCGATGCCCAGGAAAAGGGACCGACTGGGGTAAGGGTTTAACTTGGTCTCAGCCATTTGAGGGCCTTCCTGGGCTTCTCACGGGGTCGGTTTTGGACGGTTGGCGTCAGGGCCGGGAGGATTTCCAGCCGGACCTAATAATTTCAGGCACTTACCCACCACCCCTTACCCTACCTATTAAGCCCCGCCGTTTGACAAATTTTCCTGCGAATTTGGCATTGCCTTTTTTGAAAACGGGCGTCCTTTGCCCCTGGGTTTGGCTGCCGGGTTCCTGCCGAAGCGATAGGGGTAAAGCGAGCAGTCTTTGACCGGGCACAACTCCACCTCCTTGGCGCTCCCGGCGCAGCAGTCCAAGCACTTGCGCCGCATGGCCTTAAGGGGTGGCCAGAGATAAGGCTGCCCGTTCTTTAACCCACAGGTCACGTCCCTCCCATAACATGGACATGACAATTTAGCAAGCCATAAATCTCCTTTAATAAAAGAGAGATAAGAATTTATTTTAAAGTTTAAGAAAAAAATACCGAAATGTGTATTGACAAAATAGCATATCCAGATTATTATTTCCCCAAAGTTACCGAGGGAGGAGAGACAATGGCCAGCCACTGGAAAGAACGCCAGGAAAAGTTGCAGGAAGGGTTGGCGGAGATCGAGTCCGAGATCGCCACCCGGGACGCGGCGATGGATATTCTGCGGAAGCTGGTGGAAGTCCTGAGACTGTCCCAGGACAAAGACCTAAAAGAAGCGCTGCAAGTCCACGTCAACAACATCGCCAATGTTCTGGCCGACCACCATGAATCCCTCCTGGCCGCCAGGAAGGACTTGGAAAGGCAGATGTTGAACCTGGAGACCACACCAGACCCCAAACTATAGGAGTCAAGCATGGCAATCATCATTCAACCCGATCCCCCGGAGAATGTGCGGGGAGGATTCTTTTGTTCCGTCATCGACCCCCACAGCAACCGTTGGGCGCTCCTGGCCGGGCCGTTCGACACCCACCAGGAAGCCAAAGACAATCTGTATAAAGTCCAGAAGATCACCTGTGACACCTGGCCGGAGGCCCACTGGCTCGCCTTCGGCACCTGCCGGGTGAAGGCCCCGCCCTACCCTCCGGCCAGGCTCAAGACCCTGGGGCTGTGGAGAGATTAAAGGAGGACCATCTTATGCCCTATTACATCAAACAGATCGCCACTGAGGTGCGCTGGAGGGTTTACGTGGTGGAAGCCGACTACGAAAAGCAGGCCCGCCAAGCCTCCTGCGAGGACAAGGATTACGTGGGTTATTACCACGACAACATCGACCTGCCCGACAAAATCTTCGGGCCGTTCAACTCTCGGGAAGAGGCCGAAAACAAAAGGCCGGAAGCCTGGGTGGAAGATGTTTAATCGAGGAAAGGAGATAGACCTTATGGGATTCGTTGACCACAACGACCAATGCCCTGCCTGCGGGCAGCGCAAAACCGAAAGCGAGATAGCCGGGGCCTTCTGTCGCTACTGCGGCTGGCTGGAATCGGTTATTACCTCCGGCCCCTGGGAGGACTTAGAAAAAGACCCCGACCAGTATGGAGGATATCTACTGCCGCAGGCAGCACAAGAGCAAGATTCTTGGGCTGATGAACCAGTGATGAAGCCCGATGGCTATGGAGACGAAGAGGCGGCAGAGAATGAGGCAGAGTTACGATATGAGATCGCCCGCCTCCATGACCGCAACAACGCCCGTATGATGAGCGCAGTGCCGGAGTTCTGGACGCTTTATCAACTGGCGCAGCAAATGATCGAGATGGAACTTCGCCAAAAGGGACGGGACGGCGTAACTCTCTTAGATTATGTGGTGGCTGCCCCCCTTTGGGGCCGTTTTAAACAGGCGGTTCAAGCTGTGGCGATAACCAGGATAGCCAACCTGGAAACCAAAATCCCCGCAAATTCTTTAGCGAGTGGAGAGCAGGAGATATGACCCATGACCTGGCTTTTAAAACTATCCAGCCATGAGTTTTTGGACGAAGTGCTGCGTTATGACACCTATCAGGAAGCCTGCGAAGGCGCGGTCCGCATTTTTCAATCTTCGGCGGAATTAAATGACGGGATTGAAAGAACTGTGGAAATTATAAAGGCCCCGGCAGAGGGCAATGCGGAGGAGAATTAATCATGACCGATAAATATTTGCCCGGCCCCTATGATGTTGATGCCCCTCTTAATCCTGACAGTGCCAAGCGGATAACCGTCAGACGCCAAGGGGTAGCGGTGGCCGTAGTTTATGGCAGGAAAAGGGGGGAGGCCCTAGCGACGGCCCGCCTCATCGCCGCGGTCCCGGCACTGCTCGCCGCGTGTGAATGGGCAGCCTGCTCCACCCACCATCCTACCTGCCGATGCACCGAGGAACCCGACATCGGGCAGTGTGATTGCCATGTGGAGGCAGCCCGGAAAGCCATTGCCAAAGTCAAGGGACAGCCATGAAAGAACTGAGCTTCAAGCTTAAAGGCGACTGGCAAACCCGCCGGGTCTGGCTGAATGGACGCGAGCTCCGCCCCGGCCCCAGCCAGAAGGTCTGGAATCATAGCCCGGACGGGTTCAATTGGGGCTATGGCGGCTCCGGGCCCGCGCAGCTATCGCTGGCCATCCTGTTAAAACTCTGTCCCAAGGAGATAGCCCTTAACCACTATCAAGCCTTTAAACGGAAGGTAATCGCCAACCTTCCTCACGCGGATTTTTGGCTTCAAATCCATTATGAATTCCCGGATTAATCCCCGACTCCAGGCCCGGCCCGTCCGGTGTTTGCCCTGGGTGATTAATTTCCATCACCCAGAAAAGGAGGTATGACCACCATGAGCGAACCCAAAGGAATCAATCTTCGGTATTTAACCCAGGGCATGATTAAGCTTGGCCCCGATCAATTACCGGAAAACTTCTTCACGTGGGACCGGACCGCCCAAATCAAGTGGGTTGAAGAATACTGGCTAAAACTCACTTGGGAAGACCTTCTCGCCGGTATTCAATATCTCGGAGAGGATGAGGACTTCTTTCTTGACTGCATCGAGGTGGAGGATGAGGATCAATATCCCATCCTGGCCAAAACCCCGGCCTGGCAGAGTTTCATGGCTGAAGACAGCCAAATTCTAGAACCTGTCGAAGAAAGGAGCTAACCCATGTCCTTCACCCACGAACAAATTAGGGACTATCTGGCAAAGGAAGGAAGCGAATGCCCCTTTTGCGGCTCGAAAGAAATTGCCGCGATTGCCAACACTGATGATTACGAAGGCGAATTTGAGGCCATTTGGGAGAACGAGGTAAAGAGAGAACTCGTTTGTTCTTCCTGCAAGAAGTCCTGGCGGGAGTATTACAAACTCCGGGACATCGAAGAACTGGACGAATACGGCTGCGCTATTCCCAATGAGGAGGTCCAGGCCCAGGCCCAGGAAGAACCCACGCCCACCGTTTTGATAGGCGTGCATGGAGGCAACATTGATAATGTGGCAGCCAGCATTCCCATTCGGGTGCTTATTTTGGACTATGACAAGAACTTCGATCCCCTCCGGGAAGAGCCGGAGGCCGCAGTGGTTATTGACAAAATCTGCTTCACTTTGCGAGATTGGGAACCCACAGGAGACCAAGACGAACGGGAAGCGATAGCCCGCATCCTGCGGCTGCTGGACTTGCCTCGGTGCGATGTCTGCCGCGGCCCCCGCGTCAATGAGAGCCTGGAACAATTTGACGGCTATATCACGGACGAGGACCATGAGACCAGACGCTGTTTCTTGTGCGCCTCCAATGACTAACCCATGAACCACTCTGGGAGGGAGGCCCCGGCCTCCCTCCGCCCCTCGGAGCCAAAACCATGTCCAGACGCATTCCCCAGGTCCTGACCGCGGCAGAGCAAAGGCGCCTTCTGGCCCGGTTCGACCCGAACGACTTTTATGAACTGCGCAACCTTTGCCTGGTGCGCCTCATGCTCAACGCCGGACTCCGGGCCTCCGAAGCCCTGGGGGTCAAGGTCCAGGACCTCAACTGGCAGACCGGCAAGCTGCGCGTCCGGGGCAAGGGCAAAAAGGAGCGAATCGTCTGGATCAGGATGAAAAGAAAAAAGGGAAGGAATAACGGTCTGGCCGACGGGGAGGTGTTAAGGCTGTGGCGGGACAGGTTCTGGCAGGACCTGCCGGTGGAGGACCTGCTCTTCCCCACCCGCCAAGGCCGCTCCCTTTCCGACCGCTACCTGCGCAAGGTGGTAAAGGAGGCCGGACTCAAGGCCGGGATCGCCACCGAGGTGCATCCCCACCTGCTGCGCCACACCTTTGCCACGGACCTCCTGCGCAAGACCAGGAACCTGCGCCTCACCCAGAAGGCCCTGGGCCACTCCCAGATCACCTCCACCCAAATCTACACCCACATCGTGGACGACGAACTGGAAGAGGCCCTCAAGACCCTGCGGGATTGAATTTGTGGGATGCTGTGAATAATTAAAACTATATGTTTGGACTTGGCGAATTATTTTCCTTGCTTCTAGCTTTTATCCTTCTTAATAGAACACGTAGGCAGAAAATGAAGCCGCAAATTCCTCCTAAAGCCATTCCCACTAAAGCCTTTTCAGCAACACCTTCGGTAAGGTTTCTTTTCTGTGTTTTCGGGTTTATTGGTTGTTGGGAAATGGACATCATCTTAGAATTATCTGCCTGGAAATCCGGTGGTGTCCAAAATTCCTTAATTTTTTGGTTCTTTACCTCTTTAATAGTCCAGTTGATTTGTTCTTTTAGAGGATGCCATCGTTTTTGAGCCTGGTTAATTTCATGTATTCCCCTCCCGTTAGGAGGCCGGGGCCATCCCCCGGCCCCCCTTCATCTTGGACTCAGACCCCCCGCACCAACTTCTTCAGGCTCTCGGACGGCTTGAACCGCACCTGCCGGCGCGGCGGCACCGTGATGGTTCTGGCCGGACTAGGGCCCAGATTGTTGGGCATCACGCGGCCCGCCGCCCGCTTCACCGTAAAGATGCCCAACCCTGGCACCGCCACCCTCTCATTGGCATTAAGGGCCGTGGTCAACTCGTCCACCCAGATTCCCAACACCTCCCTGGCCAGCCGTTGGGAAATTTCCGCCCGCTGCGCCACCGCCTTAACCAAATCACCATGTTTCATGACGTCCTCCTTGTTTTTGCCGGGTTTAATACCCGGCTATTTCCCCGAAATCCGCCGGTCTCGCCCCGTTATCTCATAGATGCCGCCCATTGCCAAAATTCGACTTCCCAGACGGTTGCCGTGGGTGCCGTAATGTCTTTCCAGGCCCTCCAAAGAGAGGTTGCTGGTGATGATGGTGGGTAGTTCCTCCACATAGCGGCGATCAATCAAGTCATAAAGAGTCTGCAATACCCATTCCGTAACTTTTTCGGCCCCCATGTCGTCGATTACCAGCAGGGGAATCTGTTGACCATAAGTGCGGAGTATTGCCATCTCGGAGTCAGTGGCCTGCTCGTCAAAACTGTGGCGGATCTCTTTAAACAAATCCACGGTGCGGACAAACTTCCCGTGATTTTGCCCTTTGTCAATAAGGGCTTCCCGGAGAATGGCCACCGCCAGGTGGGTTTTGCCCACGCCCGGCGGCCCATAGATAAAGCTCGGACACCTTTTAGGGCGAGGACCCTCGAAATTGTCAAAAGAACATGGCAAATACCGCTTAGGAACCCCGGACCGAGAGAGAATCTCGGTAATATTCTTTGCCCTAAATATCCGGGCCTTCTCCCGGCGTTCCTCCTCTGCCTTCTGTTGTTTGGCCTCCACTAAAGGTTCGCACTCGGTGCAGTATTCACCTTTGGGTCCCCTAATCTTAGTTCCAGCCACCTGGAGGGACATGATTTCCACCTTCAGCTGTTGGCAGCGTTTGCACAGGGCAAACTCAGGAGGTCTCAATTCGCTGGACGACCGCCGCGTATTTGCCGCCAGAGGGGGCGTTTGTTCCTTCGGGTCCTTTTTTGTCATATTTACCCTCCCATACCTTAGCGTGGTTATCGTCGTTCTTAGTAAGCCAGTCGAAGTCTGCTCCCCTGCCGCTGTTCCAAGGTTTCCCCGAGCCGTTCAAAAAGGGGCTGGCCTTTACTTTGTTGAAGACCTCCAGCCAGTAGCCGCGGGTGGCATTGTGTTCCAAACGCGCCTTGGCTTTATCCAAACGCTTCTTGGTGACCTGGACGGGGCGTTTCATGGAAGGGATGGGCCAGACTTCATTAAAAAGCTCGATCAAACCCCGTGGGGTAAGAGTCGGCGGGTCCGAAGTGCCAACTTCGGACAAAGTAGTGTTCGCTAGAACACTACTCTCTTTACTTCTCTTCTCTTTACTTCTCTTCTCTTTAGCCGGAGTTCTCCCGGAGTTGTCCGGGAGTTCTCCGGGAGTAGTCCCGGAGTCGTCCGGGAGTGGTTCGGGAGGTGGGGGATATATTGATTTACCTTCTTTTTCCGGCCTTAAGGTCTGGTTCTTCTTGAAGCCGGGATATTGAATCACCCAGCGTCCATCCACCCGGTAACGCCAAATGAGGCCGAGACGCTCCGCATCCTGAAAGAAGTCTAACACCACCTCCTGAGTGACATGGTCCAACATGGGCGCCACGGCAGCCTTAAATTCCCGTGGGTCACCGGATATTCTGCCTTCGATGTCCAAGTGAGCAATGCCTACGGTAAACAGAAGACGGTGGGTGTCGGTTTTAAGGTCAGCCCACCGCACGTCAATACTGATTTTCTTTTTCAGCATCCTCCCTTCAGCCATCAGTGCCGCCTCTCCGGGTTTTCCAACTGCTCTGCCGAGCGCACCCAGCACAGGGATTTGAAGGCGTGTAAAATGGAAGGCAAAACCGAGTGAGGCACCGGAAAGGTCACTATGCCCCATTGCCGGGCCAATTCCTCAAAGTTTCTCCACCGAAAGGTCTTGCCTTTTTCAAAACCGTGGGGCGGGGGGCCCCCGAAAAACAACAGCACGTCACAGCCCGCCACCGCCTCCCACCAGGGCAGCAGCGCCTCCATGTCAAAGGCCAGCAGTTCCGTCTGCTGTATTTCCGGGAAATGCAGCTTGAGCAAAAAACTCACCGGCCAGGGCGACCCCAGGTCCAGAAGGCCCAATTCCACCTGGCATTCCACCCGGCCCCGGCCCACCAGGCCGGTGATGGGCAGGCAATTAAAAACCGCCGCCCTCCTGTCCTTATCGTCTTGAGCGCCGATAATAAAACAGGAGGCCGGCGGCACGTAAAAAAGCCGGCGCAACAGGTCGGGATGGAGAGCTAAAGGCTCAAGCATCGGTTCCTAGAAGGGCACGTCCTCGGGAGGTTCGTCCTTCGGGGCAGGTCCTATCATCTTCATCTCCTGGATCACCACCTCGGTGCTGGTGCGCTTCTGCCCGTCTTTTTCCCAGTTCCGGTAGGTTATCTGCCCCCTGACCAGGATCAGCGACCCTTTCCGCAGCCATTGGCAGCAAATCTCCGCCAGCTTGCCCCAAGCCACCAGCCGGTGCCATTCGGTCTGGGTCACCCGTTCCCCGTCCTTGACCCAGGACTCGGAAGTGGCCAGGGAAAAGGTGGTCACCGCCCGGCCGCCGCTGGAATGGCGCAGTTCCGGATCGTGCCCCAGATAACCCACCAGAATGGCTTGATTGAACATGTCCCCGGTTCACAGCCACAAAAGCAACTCGTCCATTTCGGCCAGCAGCTTCTCCAGGACCCGGCAGGCCAGGCCAAGCAAGCCCACAACTCCGGCCACCAGCGTGGCCGCCGACCACACCACCAGCCGGGCTAAAAACCTCAATAGCCTAATCATTTTCTTTCCTTGGAGATTTTTTTCTGAGTTTTTTGAGGACTTTTTTGCGGGGCTGACACAGATAGGGAATAAGAACTTCCAACTCCGGCAGCAGGTCCAAAAGATGAAAGGCCCCTTGGGTGATCTCCACCAGTTTGATGGCCTTTTTCCAACTCAGGCGCCTTTTCCCCTGATTTACCCGCACCAGGTGACTTTTATCCAGACCCAGGGACTGGGCATAGCTCACGGGAATCTTCATAGGTTTTAAAGCCATGCTCCGAAAATATGCTCATTTAGCATATTAGTCAAGAAATTTTAGTCCTCATGAAAATTTCCGATTAAACCAAAAGCTGGATATATTACCTTGCAAGATATACAAAAAGCCGATTTTCTCTATTGACAGGAGGGTGACTATTGGTCATATTAAAAAAAATCCTTTGATAACTTATTTTGATATGTCCTCACTCCCTGCCAAAAAGGCCAGCAAAAAAAGCCTCACCAGCGAAGAGCGGCGCATTACCACCCGCATTCTGGCTGCCATGGCCGACAAGGGAATAAAGCAGGTAGAGCTGGCCAAGTACGCCGGGATACATCAGACCCATCTCTCCCGCATCCTCAAAGGAGAAAGGGGGTGGACCTACGCCAACACCCGCAAGGTGGCCAAAGCCCTGGATATGCGCTTAAGCGACCTGCTCCAGGACGAGGCCCCTTGCCTGCCGGTGTTCGCCGAAATCAGCCATGGCCGATTTGACTATAGTCTTGTGGAAGCCGGAGAAGGGAAGGGACTTTATGAAGTTCCCTGCCCTCTGGCACTAGGAGGGGTCATGCTTGCCAAAATTTACGCCCTGCCCATCCAGGAGGAGCATTTAGGCCCCTGGAGGCGCGGCACCATACTCTTTGCCCAAAAGGACACCGCCGAGGAAATCCAGGATGGAGACTTGGTGATTTATGTGGATCAGAACAACCAGGGGATAATCGGCAAAATCGCCATACCTCCCAAAGGCAACCTGAAATTGACTCTCCTGGACCCAGACCACCCCCCACTGGAACTGCCGCGCAAACACTTGAAATCCATGGATCGCATCGTTGCCGCCTTGTTTTAACACCCGGCAAATTTTTTTCTTGACAGATATGACAAAATAGCATACTCAATATGCTAAAACAATAAGGAGGAAGGGAAACAGTTTGATAAATATTAAGGTGTCCCATGAAGCCAAGCGGGGCTGCGGGTTCCGCAAAGCCGGCGGCCTTTATCTGGTGGCCCCCGGTGACGGCCAGCCCTGCTGCAAGCTCCCTTTTAAGCTGGACGTTTGCCCCACCTGCCACGCCGGTATCAAGCCCGCCCGGGGCTGGACCTGGGTGGATGGGGACGCCCTTCTCGGCAATGCCGAGTGCATCGATACCACCAAAATTTTCTGCCCCGCCGCCAGCCCCAACATGGGTCAGGCGGGCCTCCTCTGGATAGGCGAAAAGCATTATCCCACCGTCGTTGACTTCCAGCAGGAGGCTGCGGCCATGGGCATCTCCCGCCGCATTCCCACCCTGCCCCGGGGGTTTGTCCTGGGAAAGACCTGGGTCTTTCTGGCCCACCGCAAGGCCGTCTACTTGGGTCATACAGGTTCCGCTTCCGAGTATAGCGGACCTGAAGAGCATTTCTATGCCCCCGGCATCTTCCGCATCTTCAAACCCACCGCGGTGGAATATGTGGTGCGGGGAGACGAAACCGAGGAAGAACTTCAGAAACTCCGGGACCGGGGGATTACCCCGGTGAAGGTGGTCCCCCTTGCGGAAGCACCGGACGAAGCGGCGTAGGCCGGGACGGCGCCGGGATAAAAGGGGCCCCCTGGTCAGCGAGGAATATCGCTGCCAGACCTGCGCCTACCTGCGCCTGATCCACCGCCTCTCCGCCAAGGAGAAAGACCACCCCAAGCACATGTGGTGTCCCCGGTGCCGGGGCCGGAAGAAGTTCGTCAAAACGCCGGAAGGCCTGCATGAGACCCTGGCCGTTATGGCCGGAGCCGAACCGAAAACCTCCCGGGGGCGGCGTCAGCCGGTAACACAGCCGTTCGTTCTAGCTCGTCCCAGCGTGGTGGGACCCCCCGGAGATTGATTAAAGGAGGATCTTTTATGCCGGACTACATCGTTGAGGTTAAGTTCAAGAGCATCTACGGCCCCTTCACTTACCCGGACCCTGCCCAGTTGAAAGCGGATTTTCTGGCCGGGAGGCTTCCCCTCTCTTCGGACAACGCCGTCATCGAGGACAACCTGACGGCTGTCGCCGTGAAAGAGGTTAAGCCGGAAAAGTAATGGCCGCAGAAGATATGGTTGAGGCACAACCCGTCACCGGCCCCATGATCGGCCAGACCTGCGAGGTCCTGCTCAACAACCGATGGCACGAGGCGGAAATCCTTAAAGACAATCCCCATACCATTGTCGTGCGCGTTCTGACCAACGGACGCACCATTAAACGCCATAAAGAAAAGCATCCCATCATCTGGCCTCATGAGAGACGGGAGGCTCACCCATGATAGACCGCACCGAAATTCAACCGACCAAGGCCATAAGCGGTAGCCTGATCGCCGCCATTGCCGGTTTCAACCCCTGGTCTGACGCCGTTTACGCCTATAACGCCATTTTCGGCCTGGCGGACGAAGAAAGCAGCTCGGCCGCTAGCTGGGGAGAAAAGCTGGAACCTCTCCTGGCCCGGGAATATGCCGAAGAGCATCGAGCCCTTCTCTGGCCCCATACCGACTTCGGCCTGGACCACCGCCGTTCTTATCTCATGCACCCTCAGCATAACTGGGCCAGCGGCACGCCGGACCGTTTGGTGATCAGCGACCCCAAGTGGATCATTCCCCTGGAACTTCATCTCCAGGACCCGGAAGCCGCCCAGGAACTCGCCCGCCAGCAGGTTCAAGACGGGAATTTCTGGGACCAGGTGAAGTGGGGCTGGGAAGGGAAGACCGCCGGGCCCCGGATGGTGCATTTATGGGGAGAGGAAGACACTGACGACATTCCGCCCCTCTACCTGTGCCAGGTGGCCTGGTATATGGGCCTCACTTCCCTGCCGCGCTGGGATTTGAGCGTGCTGCTGGGCGGCCAGTATTTCCGCACCTACTACCTCCAACGCGTACCGGAACTGGAGCAGATGCTCTATCAGGTGGGCCACGATTTCTGGCACAACCATATCCTGGTCCGCACCCCGCCCCCCCGGGACGCTTCCCCTGCCTGGAAGAACTATTTCAAGCGCTGGTTCCCCCAGGAGACGGAACCCCTTAAGCCGGCTGCCCGGGAGGATGAGGCCCTCATGCTGCGCCTGTGGCAGGTCGCGCAGCAATTGAAGGAGCTTGAGGCCGAAGATGAAACCCTGCGGAACGAGCTCCGGATGGTTATCGGGGACCATGCCGGGATCGAAGGCGTTTACCAGGGGATGCCCTGGAAGATCACCTGGAAAAAGAACAAGGACGGCAAAAAAACCGATTGGGAAAAGCTCTGTAACAAGATCGTCGAACTTCACAAGGACTACCTCATGAAAATGGAGGGGCCTAAAGCCTTTGCCAAGTTCGTCGAAGTGACCTATCCCCCATACCTGGCCGAATGCACCAGCTCCATAGAAGGGGCCCGGGTGTTCCGGCCCTCTTTCCCCAAACACCCCACAGAGAAAGGAAAGAAAAAATGAGCAGCACCAGAACTCAGACCCCTCGGCCTGCGCCTCCCCCGCCTCCCCCAAAACAAACCGGGACCGCCGGGGCCCCGCCTCCGGCCAAGGGGCCGGACGCCAAACAACAGGCCCTGGCCACCCTGAAAAAGTGGCTCAGCGGCAAAGAGAATTTGCTGGCCACCATGTGCGGCGGGAAAGAAGCCGCCGCCCGCTTCGGCCAGGCCGTGCTGCTGACCGCGGTGCGCAGCCCGTCGCTGCTCTCCTGTGATCTCAAATCCCTTTTCCTGGCGGCCCTGTGGTGCGCCCAACGCGGTCTGGAACCGGGAGTAGCCGATGGTTGCGCCATGGTGCCCTACAAAGGCAAGGTGACTCCCATTCCCCAGTATCAGGGCATCATCAAGCAGGCCGTCCAGCACGAGAGCGCCAAGAAGGTGCGGGCCAAACTGATCTATGCCAACGATTTTTACGAATGGGAGGAAGGAGAAAATCCCAG
Organism: Thermodesulfobacteriota bacterium; assembly: GCA_040756315.1. Lineage (GTDB taxonomy): Bacteria > Desulfobacterota > Desulfobaccia > Desulfobaccales > 0-14-0-80-60-11 > JBFLZI01. Next base: position 55,530 of record JBFLZI010000001.1, read on the forward strand.
ATTCGTCCACAAGCCCGCCCCCCTGGGCACCGAGCGGGGCAACATCATCGGCGCTTACGCCGTCATCACCCTCCCGGATGGCGAGAAGGTCACCCACGTCATGCCCCTGGACGATATTTACAAAATCCGGGCAGCCTCGGCGGCTTGGCGGGACGGCCAGCAAGGGCCTTGGAAGGATTGGGAAGAGCCCATGATTTTAAAGACCGTCACCAAGCAGGCCTTTAAATTCATCCCGGTGGCCCCCAAGGTCCGGGACCTGCTGGAGCAGGATTCCAAGCTGGAGGCCGGCGCTCCCATTGAGGACGTCATGGACGCCGAGATTCTGGAGGTTACGGAGGTCGCTGATAGCCAAGGCCAGGAGGGGCAGCCTCAGAGCCGGGCCGCCCAAATGGCCGAAGAACTCAAGCAGAAAACCGGTGCCCAGGATGTGCCTCCGCCGTCCCCGCCTCCTCCCCCGGAACCGCCCCCGGGAGACATGGAGGCTCCTCCCCCTTCTTCGGAAACCACAGCTGCACCTCCTGAACCGCCGTCAGGGAAGGCTCCGGCTCCCGGTACTGACTCAGATGCCGTGTCCGGACCCGAGGCACCCCAAGCCGGCGCCGAGACCCAGCTGGCCCCACCGGCGGAAGAGGACTTGGCGGCGATCTCCCGAAAAGTCCACCTGCTCTTTGACCAGGCCGTGGAGAAACAGATAGTGGGCCAGGTTATGTCCAAATTCTCTTTGCAGAAATGGGAGGACCTGGTAGATCGTCCTGACCTGGTTCCCCTGGTGGAGAGCTTCATTCAGCAATCCCAGGCCCCGCCGCCCCCCAAAGGGCGTCAAAAATCGGCGTAAACGGAGCCTTTCATGGCTGAACCGTATGAGGATTTTAAACTGGACAAGTATAAATCGGACGCCTATCTGGCTTCCCTTTCGGCCTCCGCAGCCGTAAAGGCCCTGAAAGAGATATTCGCCACCCGTGGCATTGAGGTTGACCCTGTTTATCTGAATCTGGAATCCGCCGCCGAGGCCTTCATCAGCAAGTTCTGCGAAGAGATCGTATCAGAGGTGGCTGGTGTCCTTTAAGCCATCTAAATATCAGAAAGCCATCTTTGATTTCGTGCGGGATGGAAGCGGCTCGGCGATCATTGAGGCAGTTGCCGGTAGCGGCAAGACCACCACCATCGTCAAATCCCTGGACCTTATTCCCCCGGACAGATCGGTCCTCTTTTTGGCCTTCAACAAGGGCATCGCGGACGAACTTAAGAGCCGGGTCCCGAGGCACGTCCGGGCCGCCACTTTTCATTCCCAGGGATTCGCCGCCTGGCGCAAGTACGTGGGAAAGAACCTCGTGGTGGACCCCAAAAAGACCCAGAAGCTCATCAGGGAAATGATGGACCCCAGAGAAGAGGAGTTATACGGCCCCTTTGTAAGTCGCCTGGTGGGCCTGGCCAAGTCGGTGGGCATGAGCTATTTGATGCCAGACGAACCACGGGAGTGGTCCGAACTCATAAACTACTTCAACGTCTATCTCGACAGCGAGGATGCCAAGGAGGAAGAAGGCATTGAGATGGCCCAGGCAGTACTGGAGGAGTCCATCGAAAAGGCCCCGGAGGTCGTTGATTATGATGACATGCTGTTCATGCCTCTTCTCAAGGAAGTGACCTTTTGGCCCCATGACTTTGTATTCGTGGACGAGGCCCAGGACACCAATGCCGTGCAGGCCGCCCTGTTGAAAAGGATGCTCCGGCCCCAGGGTCGGCTCATCGCCGTGGGGGATCCCCACCAGGCCATCTATGGCTTCCGGGGGGCCGACAGCAACGCCATGGACAACATCGCCGACGATTTCCTGTGCATCCGCTTGCCCCTCAGCGTCTCCTATCGTTGTCCCCAGGCCATTGTAAGAGCGGCCCGGGAATACGTGCCCCACATCGAGGCCTACCCCGGGGCCCCCATGGGCTCGGTCAGGGACCTGGGGGGTCAATATAAGCCCGACATCTTCACCAAAGAGGATGCCATTCTGTGCCGCAAGAACGCCCCCTTGGTGGCCATGGCCTACCATCTCATCGGCCACGGAATGCCTTGCAAAATCCTGGGCCGGGAAATCGGCAAGGGTTTGGCGAGGCTGATAGGCCGGATGCAGGCAATTAACCTGGACCAGTTATTACAGAAGCTGCTCCACTATGAAAACCGCGAGTTGAAACGGTGCGCCGAAAGGGACCAGCCGGAGAAGGCCCAGGAGATCACAGATAAAGTCAACTCCATCATGGTGCTCATTGAAAACCTTCCCGAAGACAAGCAAACCTTGGAAGGTCTTTTATCAGAGGTGGAACGAATCTTTTCCGACAATGGCGAGGGGACGCTTGTTCTCTCCACCATCCACAAGGCCAAGGGCCTGGAATTCCCCCGGGTGTTCATTCTGAACCGGGACCTCATGCCCTCCAAGTGGGCCAGGACCCCCTGGCAGCAACGCCAGGAAATCAACCTGATCTACGTGGCCTACACCCGGGCCAAGGAAGAGCTTAATTTCATTACCAGGTAAAGAAAGGGGGCATAAGTGCTTAAGTTTCTCAGCCGCCTGTTCCTTGCGGCATTCCTGGTAGCGGGTCCGGTTCAGGGTAAGGAAGGGCAGCAGCCTTACACCCTCAAGGTGGTGGCCCAGGAACGGGGCGAGGCCCGGGTCTTTGAAGTGACGGGAGGCCAAACGGCCTTCTCTTCGGCCCTGGCCGAGATCGTCAGGCGGAAATATATGATCATCAGTGTCTGCCCCGTCAATAGGGAGGGCACCACTGTTGCTCTCCTGGTAACGGTCTCCCCGGTCCGCTGAAGAGGAAGCTCCAGAAGTGGGGGCCATGACAATCAGCCTTTGGGACGATGACAACCTACCGGGCAAGGGAGGGGTTATGAAGGCCATGCGACTACGGATGGACATAGTGCTGATTAACGCCAAGATTGATTTCCAAAAAGGCATGGTTGAATGTGATGGAGAAATTCATCCTTTGGGCCTTGCCAACTTGACGCCTCCCAAAATATTCGTGGCGTTTCCATTGAGCCTCAAAACCCTTGAAGTCTTGGTCCGAGAATTCGAGGAAAGGATGGGAACAGTGCTTAAAGAAAGTCCTGGGAACCGTTTACCGGGAGAAAAGGCTATCTGACCTTTATGAAGAAATCCTTCCATCTCGCCCATACCGAAGTGCCGGTCAGCAAGACCGCCGGGGAGATCATGACCCTTCTCGGGCAGAAAGGCGCCAAGCAGATCCTCACCGAATACGAGGACGGCGAAGTGGTGGCCCTATCTTTCTTAATCTACCATGGGCAAAAAGAAATCTCCTTTCGCCTGCCGGTGCGCTGGGAGAAGTGCCTGGAGGCCATGGAGCGCACCCAGACCCGCCGGAGCCAGACCAACCCGGAGCAGGCCCGGCGCACCGCCTGGCGGCTGGTGTTCCACTGGCTTCAGGCCCAGTTCGCCCTCATGGACGTGGGCATGATCGACCTGGTGGAGGCCATGCTGCCCCACATTCGGGTAGGAGACCAGACGTTCTATGAGCGGCTGCTGGATAGCAACCTCAAGCTCTTGGAAGTCAAATAGCAGGGTGACACCTTGACATACCCCCCCGCCTCAGTCCATAATCTCTGCATGGCCGGGACGATACGCACCAAAGAAAAATGCCCCAAATGCGGCGGGTCTTATCAAGGCGAACCTCTTCACTGTCCTTCCTGCTTTACCACGCCTGGCCGAGTATTTATCGATTTATGGTGGAAAGGGGGGCCCAAAAAGAAGAAGCGGCTCAAGCTCTATTCTGGCAAGGACGGCCACCCCTTGGATTCCTGGGAGCGGGCAAATCGGCTGCTTACGGCCATCCGGCATGAGATCGACCTGCGCAGCTTCGATCCCAAAAACTATGTGGCCCAGGAGCTTAAACCCTTCTTCATCCCCAATTATATTCATGAGTGGGTCAAGCGCCGGGAGCAAGATTGCAACCGCCGCCTGATTTCCCGAGCCTACCTGAAGGAATTAAAACGTTACGTCCGGGTATATTTTCTCCCCTTTTTCGGCAAATTTTCTATCAAAGATCTCCGTAAAAGCCACCTGGACGATTTCGTCCGTTGGCTGCCAGAAAACCTTAGTGCCAAAACCATGCGGAATATCATCGGGGTTCTCCGAAAATTGTTCCAGGATGCTTATGACCGGGAAGATATAGCCGCGATGCCTCTTTTTCCCAAAATAGCGAAAGGGGAGTCGGTTACCCGCTGGCTTAATGAGGAGGAGCAGGCTCATATCTTGGCCCACACCCGGGGTGTCTATCGGGCTTTTTTTACCTTCCTGATGCACACCGGTTGCCGAGGAGGAGAGGCCCGGGCTTTAAAATGGGAATATGTTGATCTAAAGAACGACGTGGTGACTATCTGCGCAGGATTCGATTTGGGACAGTTTAAGCCATACACTAAAGAAAGGGAGGTCCGCTATCTGCCCCTGCATCCCGAGGCCCGGACCGCCCTTTTGAGCCTGCCCCGCTCTCTGGCCGGATGGGTATTTGTCAATTCCCGGGGGCGCCCCCTATCACAGCGGGCGGTATGCACAGCCTGGCAGAAGGCCCGCGAGAAAGCTGGAATTAATGTGACCTGCTATGAAGGTACTAGGCACTCCTTTGCCAGCCAGGCTATTAATCGGGGCATATCGGAGAGAAAGATAGGGGACTTTCTCGGACACAAGCATTCATCTTCCACCCGGCGCTATGCCAAGATGCGGGCCGAGGCCCTGCGAGAGGTCCTGGCAGAGTGTCCCCAGACTGTCCCCGGGGACATTGGGGCCATAAATAATATGCCAAAATAACTAAAGAAAATGGGGTAAGACAATCGGTTCAAGTCCCGTCGCTCACCCCAGATAACTTATGGGAATTATTAGGTTTGATTGCCTGATTAAATGGACCCTTCCCGGACTTAAGATTAGTTCTCCCTCTCCCTAAGTCACCCCCACCTAATCAGTGCTCTTGCCCAGCCTAGGAGATTATTTTTCTATCTGCTGCAAATCCTTGGACCGGTCCTGTCCCAGGTTTAGCTGGCCGAAGGCACTGTCTTTTTCCGGCAGGATGAGGAGGAAGCGGTGGATAGGGGCGATTTCGGCGGTGGCTGCGGTGACGGTGAAGCTCAGGACATGGCCCCCGGATTTGCCGTCCGCCGAGACAAAATGAAGATGAAAGCCCGGCACGGTGATGCCCTTGGCGTACTCGGGGGCCCCAAATCCCACCAGAGTTCCGGCAATATCCCCCAAGTCAAAAACCGCCTGATGTTTAGCAACCTCCAGCAGCGGCGGGTAAGGTTTCTTCTGGGCCGGGACGCTCCTGGTCTTCATCCCGGCAAAGCGCCCGGTGATTTTCACCGCAGAAAAGATATTGGCATTGGCCACCGCGCCATTAATAAGCTTTTCCAGGCCGGACAAATCGGTGCCGGGCTTCACCTTCAGCCTGATTTCCGGCATGAATTGGACTACTTCCGCAAAGGGAGTGGTGGTTTGCGGTCCAGGGGTGTAAACCTGGCCGTCGGCTTTCACCTGGTAGATTTTGCGGTTCAGCACCACCATTTCCCCGTCCAGTTTGTCGAAGGTGCCCAGGCCCAGGTCCCCCTCAGACAGTAATTCCCGGCAGGTCACCTGGCCGTCATAAGCCCCGGCCATTAAGGCCCCAATGGTGGAGAATTGGGTGAGGGTGCCCGGGGCGGCGGCAAGGCTGAGAGTAACGGTAAGGAGTAAACCGCCCAGGAAAGATAAGACGGCCAGGGGTTTCTTCATGGGTTCTCCTTTTGCCGGTGCCGGAATTTTACCATCGGGGGCACGGCAAGCCGTGCTCCTGCAAACTAAAGTAAGTGGCCGATGGGAGGGGCAGGAACCGGAGCACAGGCTGGAAGCCTGTGCTGCCGGGCCCTAGCCCCCTCCCCCCAGATCAGTAAATCTCTTCGTAGCCCAGGTCGTCTGCCTTGACCTTGTCCTTGAAGAGGAAGTGCACCCAGGTCTGATAGGCGATAACCAGGGGCACAAAGGTCAGGGCCACCCCTAACATGATCTTCAGGGTCAGGGTACTGGAAGCGGAGTTGTATATAGTCAAGCTCCAGGCGGGATTCAGGCTGGAGGGCAGCAGATTGGGATAGAGGCCCACCACGCCGAAGAGGGTGGCGCTGACAATGGTGGCCGCGGAGGCAAACCAGGCCCGCCAAAAGGCGCCTTGGGCCATAAAGACCCGCATGGCAATGAGGGCCGCCACCGTGATCAGGGGGATCAGCAGCAACAAAGGCTGGTTCAGGTAGTTGTCATAAAGGTTGGTGAAGCGCCGGGTGGCCAGCAAAAAGAGCACCGCCACGACCAATAACCCGGCCCAGAGCTTTTTAGCCAGCGCGGCGGCGCGTTGCTGCAACTCATCGTGGGTCTTCACCGCCAGCCACAGGGAGCCGTGCACCAAAAACAGCAGGAGAAACAGGAGACCGCCGGCCAGCCCGTAAGGATTTAGGAGGGTGAAGAGGGTGCCCTGGTAAATGCCCTGTTCGTCCAGGGGCAGGCCCTGGAAGATGTTGGCAAAGGCCACCCCGAACAGGAGGGCCGGGAGGAAGCTTCCCAAGGTGAGGCAGAAATCCCAGAGCGCCCGCCAGCGCCGGTCGTCCACCGCGCCCCGGAAGGCAAAGGACACGCCCCGGATGATCAAGGCAAAGAGAATGAGCATCAAGGCGGAATAGAGCCCGCTGAACATCACGGCATAAGTGGTGGGAAAGGCCGCGAAGGTCACGCCCCCCGCGGTGATGAGCCACACTTCGTTGCCGTCCCACACCGGCTCCAGGGTGCGATAGACCAGGCGCCGCTCCGTATCGCTCTTGGCCAGAACCGGCATCAGGGTTCCGGCCCCCAAGTCAAAGCCGTCCAGCATAAAGTACACGGCCCACAGAACGCCCCATAAAATAAACCAGATGGTGGGTAGTAACATGGCGTTTCCCTCCCTTTAGCCGGCGGCTGCCGGGGCCGGCTCCGGGCCCTTTTTGGCGATCTTGGTCATAAGATAGAAGGCGGCAATCCCCAACAGAGTATAGACGACAATAAAGGCCGCCAGGGAGAGCCCCACCTGGGAGGCGGCAATGGGGGAGACCGCGTCCTTGGTCCTCATCAAGCCGTAAACGATCCAGGGCTGCCGTCCCACCTCGGTGACAATCCAGCCCGCCTGGAGGGCGATGTAGGGGAGCGGTATGGCATAGATCAGGATTTTAAGCAATCCCGGGCTTTCCAGGAGCTTACGGCGCTTGAACCAGGCGATGAGGCTAAGCAGGACAAAGAGGAACCCCAAGGCCACCATGACCCGAAAAGCCACAAAAGTCAAGAGCACCGGGGGCCGGTCCTCCGGGGGGAAATCTTTCAGGCCCTTGACCACGGCTTTGGGGGAATGATAGGCCAGCATACTCAAGGCCCCGGGGATCTTGCCGAACTCCGCCAGGTTCCGTTCCTGCTTTTCGTCGGGGATGAGGAAGAGGGTTTGGGGGGCATGGGCCTGGGTGTCCCAGAGGGCCTCCATGGCCGCCAGCTTGGCGGGCTGAATCTTGGCCACTTCACTGCCGTGAATGTGCCCCTGGATTACCTCCGCCAGGGAAAAGATCAGGGCAAAGGTAAGGCCCAGGCGGAAAGACTTGGTAAAAAAGCTGACGTGCTGTTTCCTTAAAAGATGGTAAGCGCTTACCCCCATGACAAAAAAACCTGCCAGGATATAGGCCCCGGTAACGGTGTGGAAAAAGATCTGATAGGCAAAGGGCTGGGTGATCACCGCGAAAAAATCCTGGAGTTCGGCCCGCCCGCCCCGGAGCACATACCCCACCGGGTGCTGCATCCAGGCGTTGGCGATGAGAATCCACAGGGCCGAGAGGTTGGAAGCAAAAGCCACCAGCCAGATGCAGGCGGCATGCAGCTTCGGGGACAGGCGCTTCCACCCCAGCACCCAGACCGCCAGAAAGGTGGACTCCAGGAAAAAGGCCAGGGTGGCTTCAATGGCCAAAAGCGACCCGAAGATATCCCCCACGTATTGGGAATAGCGGGACCAGTTGGTACCGAACTGAAACTCCAGGGTGATGCCCGTCACCACCCCCACGGCAAAGTTGATCAAGAAAATCTTGCCCCAGAATTTGGCCATCCGGAGGTATTCCTCGTCTCCCCGCCGCACATAAATGGTCTCCATGATAGCGATGAGTATGGACAGGCCCAGAGTCAGGGGCACAAAGAGAAAATGGAAAAACGTGGCTGCCGCAAATTGGAGGCGGGACAGCATCAGGGCATCCATCGGGCGTTTGACCTCCTTTCTTTTTTTAAGGATCGAACTTTTCTAGATCAACACCCGGTCTTTCTAGTGGCGTAGGACCCTTCTCAAACTATAGGTCTTTATTGCTCCATATCAAGTAGTTAACCTGAACTCCTGATATTTTCCCGTCCGGTTCAGACCAGAAGATCTTCGGACCGCCAACCAGGTTTCTGGAAATAATCAATTATTAATATTAGATAATAATAAATACTAATCTAAATATTTTGCAAGGAAAATTTTTGCTCATCGGGCCAGGGAAATCAGCTAGGAGAGATTTCTTTGCCGGGGCAGGGAGTCCGGCCCACCTCTTATTCGTTGGACTGGAGTGAGGGGAGAAGGCATAATGCCCTTGACACCGGGCCAGAGGGAACGTAACACTAAACGAGGAGCGCGCCCAGCCGACCATGACCCGCTGGCGATTCGTCCACGCCGCCGACCTCCATTTGGACAGCCCTTTTGTGGGTCTGGCGGACTATCACCCCGAGTTGGCCCAGGAGCTGGTGGAGGCCACCTTTGCCAGTTTCCGGGGCCTCATCGACCTCTGCCTTCAAAGCGAAGCTGCATTCCTATTGCTGGCCGGAGACCTCTTCGACGGTCCCCAACGCAGTCTCAAGGCCCAGTTGCGCCTGCGGGAGCAGTTGGCCCGGCTGGCCGACGCAGGAATTGAAACCTTCATCGTCCACGGCAATCACGACTATCTGGGGAGCACCGGAATCAACCTGGAGTGGCCTAACGGGGTGACCGTCTTTCCCGCCTCCGGGGTGGAAATGGCCGAGGTGCGCCGGGGCGGGGAAACCCTGGCCCGCATCTACGGTCTCAGCCACGCCGGCCCCAGCGAGACCGCCAATCTCACCGAGAGGTTTCCGGTGGCCGAGCATGGCCCTTTCAGCCTCGGCCTCCTGCACGCCAACCTGGACCGGAACCCGGAGCATGAAAATTACGCGCCCTGCAGCCTGGCGGACCTGGCCCGGGTTTCCTATGACTATTGGGCCCTGGGGCATATCCATCGCCCGAGCGTCCGGCGGCCTTCCCAACCCGCGGTGGTCTATGCCGGCAACCCCCAGGGGCGGCACCTGAAGGAATCGGGCCTAAGGGGCTGCTACGTAGTGGAGGTGGACGGCCACGCGGTGTCGCCCCAATTTCATCCCCTGGGGGTCATTCGTTGGGAGGGGATGGCGGTGGACATCTCCGGCCGGGAGGGTATGGACCAATTGCTGGGGCAGTTGGCAAACCTCCTGGAAGAGCAGCGCCCGGCGCCGCCGGCCCACGGGGTCATCCTGCGCCTGTCTTTGAAGGGCCGGGGGCCGGTGCACCGGGAACTGAAACTCCCGGGGACCCTGGAGGAGGTCCTGGAAGTGCTCCGGGAACAGGGCCGGGGCCAATCCCCCTGGGTTTGGCCGGAGGGCCTGGAGGCCGCCACCGGGCTGGACTGGGACCTGCCGGCCTTGCGCCAGGGCTCCGATCTGGTGGCCACCTTGCTGGAACAACTGCACCAGGCCCGGCAAGCCCAGGAGATGCCGAGGGAGATGCAGGAACTGTTGGCGCCTTTATACCAGCATCCATCAGGCCGGCGCTATCTGACCCCTCTGTTGGACCTTCCCTGGCAGGACCTCCTGGACCGAGTAACCGAAGAGCTTTTGGGCCGCCTCCGGGGAGGCCCGGAGTGAGCCTGTGGATCAGCCGCGTCAAGGTCTTACGTTTCGGTGCTTTTCAGGACCGGTCCCTCCCTGACTTTCAGCCCGGCTTAAATCTCCTCTACGGCCCCAATGAATCGGGGAAGACCACCCTGATGATGTTCCTTCGGGGCATGTTTTTCGGCTTTGAGGGCCGGGGCCGGGCTTCCGCCTTCATCCCTTTGGACGGGGCCGAGGCGGGAGGCAGCCTGGCCCTGAGGGACGGTCAAGGGCAAGAGTGGCTGTTGGAGCGCTGGGGCCGAGGCCGCAAGGCGAGGATAACCGTGAGCGGCCCCGCCGGCGTGATGTCCGGCGAAGGGGCCTGCCAGAACCTGATTCAGCAGGTCAACCGCTCGGTTTATGAAAATGTCTTCGCCTTCGGCCTGGATGAACTGGCCAGCCTGGAAAGTCTCAACCAACAGGGGGTGAAGGAGCTGCTGTACAGCGCCAGCCTGGGTTTGGGACAGGTCTCCCTGGCCGCGGTGGAAAAGGAGTTGAAAGAGGAGAGCAAGAAACTCTTCCACCCGGATAGACGGGCCAAGTCGGAAATCCGCCTCATTCTGGCCGAACTGGACAAGGTGCGCCAGGAATTGCACCGTCTGGAGCAGCAACCCCAAGAATATCAGGAACTACGCCAGGAACTGGACCGGGTGCTCCAGGACATCGCCGACCTGGAGGGCCAGAGCCGGCAAATCGAAGGAGAGCTTCTCTGGCTGAAGAAATTGTCCCAGGCCTGGCCGGTATGGGAGAGTTGGCACCTGACCCGGGCCGAGCTTGACGCCTTGCCCCCCGTTGAGGGCTTCCCGGAAGACGGTCTGGGCCGCTGGGAAAACCTGAAATCCCAATCAGACCGGGTGGAGGAGCAGCTCGGGGAGTTGCGGGCCGAATTGGCCCAGGCCGAAGCGGGGGCCGGGGCGCAGACCCCGGATCAGGGACTCCTGGAGGTGGGGTCGGCCCTGATGTCCCTTTGGGAAGAGCGGGTCCTCTGGGAAGAACGCCGCAGCCAGCAGGAACGGCTGGAGAAGGAAGTGGCGGCCCGCCAGGCCCGCCTGACCGAGGCCCTGGCCCAATTGGGCCTCGGTTGGGGGGAGGACCGCCTGGCAGATTTTCATCTTTCTCTGTCCCGGCGCTATGAAGTGCAGAATTGGCGGCAGCGTGGGGAGGAGGCCCGGCAGAGGTGCCGCCAAGGAGAGGAGGCCCGGGAAGATTGCCGCCGCACCCTAGAGGAAAAGGAAGGGGCCTGCGAAAGGGCCAGGATTTCCGGGTCAGCTAGCGAAGGAGGTTGGGCCTTCCGGTGGGGGTTTTGGATCCTGGGAGCTCTCCTGGCCCTGGCCGGGTTAGGCGGTTATCTAGGGGGATATAAGCAACTGGCCGGGATCCTGGGCATGGGGGGCGGCATGGCCCTGTTGGCCGCCTTGGCCATTCTCCTTTATCTCAGCACTGTCCGGCGCCAGCGACAGCAAGACCTGGAGGAGGAGCGGCAAAGGGCAGTCACCGCCCTGGACCAGGCCCAGGCCGCCCTGGAGGTGAGCCGGGCTCGACTAGCGCAGCTTCAAGAAGAGTGGGGGGCCTGGCTTAAAGAGGCCGGCCTGCCACCGGAACTCCCCCCGGAAGCAGTGCTGGATTTATTCAGCGGAGTGGAGAAGGCCCAGGAGCTTCTCCAGCAATACCGGGAAGGGCAAAGGGTCTGCCAGGACCTGGAGGAAGAATTGGCGGACTTTGGTAGGCGTTTGGGAGAAATCCTCCGCCGGCTGGCGCGCCCCCCGGCTTCCCGGGAGGAGGTGAACGCCACCCTGATCCGGCTGAAGCAGGAGTTGGGCGAGGCCCGCCAGGCGCAAGAAGAAAAGCAGCGGTGGCTGGAAAAGGCGGCTTCCCTTAAAAATGACCTGGCTAAATGGCAGGGGGTGGGGGACCGGCTGCGGGAAGAGCGGCAAAACCTGCTGGCCGCGGCGGGAGTGGAGGGGGAGGAGGCCTTCCGGCAACGGGCCGAACTCTATCAGCGTCGCCAGGAACTAGGGCAGCGCGGCCGGGAGCTTACCGTGCAACTGGGCCTGGTGGCCGGGGGGGAGGGGGAATTAACTAGGCTTAAAGAAGATCTGGCTCAGACCACCAGAGGGGACCTCCAAACCCAACTCGGCCAGGCCCAGGCATCTCTGGGGGAACTGGCCGGCCAACTGGCCCGGCTCCGGGAAGAGAAGGGGAAACTGGCGGACCGGCGCCAGAAGCTGGAGCGGGCGGAAGAATTGAGCCAGGCGCTCCTTAGGGAACAGACCCTGGCCACCCGGCTGCGGGAGGCAGCCCGGCGCTGGACCGTCGGCACCCTGGCGGGTTACTTCCTGGAGCAGGGGCGGCGCCGGTTTGAAGCCGAATATCAGCCCCAGGTCTTTCAGCAGGCGGGGCACTATTTCGCGCTCCTCACCAAGGGGGCCTACCTCAAGGTCATGACCCACCTGGAGGGGGAGAAATTTTTCGTCGTCAACCGCCAGGGGCAACATACGCCGGTGGAGCGTCTCAGCCGGGGCACGGTGGAACAGCTCTATCTGGCCCTGCGCTTCGCCTTGATCCAGGCTTATTCCCAAAGTGGCCGGAACCTGCCCCTGATCCTGGATGACATCCTGGTGAACTTTGATCCCCAGCGGGCCCGCCAAGCGGTGCGGCTCTTTCAGGAAATGAGCCGCAGCCATCAGGTCCTGCTCTTTACCTGCCATCCCCATCTGGTAAATCTGGTTAAAGACGTCCTGGGTCCGGAGGCCCCCGACCCGATAGATTTAGAGGCTGGAGAAGACCAGGGGGCCCCCCTTACTTAGGCTAAAACAGCGCTAGGAATTTCCCCCGCACCCTGGCCCGCTCCCCCAAGGGAGAGAGAATTAAAGGTATGGCATTGGTGAAGAAATACTTAGGGCCTATTTACACAACTTTGTTTTAAGCTTGACAGGAGTTGAAGTCTCCGGGCTGGCTTTCGGGACTTTTAATTTGGTTTTAGGGATTTTGTCGAATCTATTAACCGGCCAGAGGCATCATGTTGAAATGATTAGTGAAAATAATTTTTTGCCGACAGGGTCATTTAATTGTTTGTGTCTAACAGGTTGTAAATGGTAAAGAAATTAGCTTAAAAGGCAAGGACCAATAAGCTCAAGAAGTAAATATCGCCCAATAAAGGATGGCGGCCCATGAAGGTGGACCTGATCTTGGAAATCTGCCGCACCGTGATCTTGGGGATGGTTTTGGGTTATCTTTGGTACTTGGGCCAGAATAAAGCTCTGCGACAGCAAGAAGGTTGGGGGTACATTCTGGCGGGCTTTGCCCTGGTCTTTATGGGAAGTCTTATTGATATAACCGACAACTTCCCGGGCCTGGACAGATTTACCCTTATCGGCCGGACTACCTATCAGGCCTTTTTAGAGAAAGTGGTGGGCTATTTAGGCGGCATTATTTTCCTGGCCGTCGGTTTCGTGAAATGGTTTCCCACGGTGTCGGCCCTGAGAGAGGCGGAGAGGTCGGTGAGATATCTGGCCGCCATCGTGGAGTCATCGGATGACGCCATTATCGGCAAAAACCTGGACGGCATTATGGAGAGCTGGAATCTGGGAGCCGAGAGGCTTTACGGTTATACGGCCGCAGAGGCCCTGGGGCAGCCGGTTTCCATTTTGGTGCCTGCTGACCGGCCTGACGAGGCCCCCTTGATTCTTGGAAAAATCATGGCGGGTGAACGGCTGGAGCATTTTGAAACCGTACGGGTAAAAAAGAACGGGGAGCACATCTTTGTCTCTCTGACGGTATCGCCCATCATTGATGACACCGGGGTCATCACCGGGGCCTCCATGATCGCCCGGGATATCACCTCCCGGAAGTTGTGGGAGCAGGCTTTACAGGAGAGTGAGGAGAAATACCGCCTTTTGGTGAAGCAGATTCCCGCGGTGGTCTTTAAGGGATATGCCGATTGGAGCGTGGACTTCTTTGACCGGAAGGTTGAAGACCTCACCGGTTATCCCAAAGAGGATTTTGATACCCGGCGCCGCAAGTGGTCCGAACTGATTCTGGAGGAGGATCTGGCTGAATCAAGACGGAAATTCCTGGAAGCCCTGAAGGATAGCGGAACTTATGTGCGTGATTACCGCATCCGGAAAAAATCCGGGGAGATAGCCTGGGTGCAGGTCCAGGGCCAGATTTTTTGTGATGCGGCGGGGAGAATCGAATATATCAGCGGCGTCTTATTCGACATCAGTGAGCGCCGGCGCATGGAAGAAGCCTTACGGGAGAGCGAAGAAAAGTATCGCAGTCTATTTCAAAATAATCATGCCATCATGCTCTTAATTGACACTGAAACCGCGGACATCGTGGACGCCAACCCCGGGGCTTGCGCTTTTTACGGCCTGAGCCGGGAAGAGATGACTAAGAAGAAGATTAGCGACTTTAATATGTTAAGTAGCGAAAGAGTAGCTCAGGAAATGGAAAAGGCCAAGACCAGGCAACAGGAGCATTTCCAATTCCGGCATTATCTTCCTAACAGGGAGATTCGGGAGGTGGAGGTCTGCACCGGGCCCGTCCAGATCCAGGGCCGGCTGCTGCTGTATTCGATTATCCACGACATTACGGCCCGTAAGCAGGCGGAGGCCGCTTTAGCCGAAGAGAAAGAACGTCTGGCGGTGACCTTGAGGTCCATCGGCGATGGGGTGATTGCCACCGACAATGGACGGCGCATCGTCTTGATAAACCAGGTAGCAGAACAACTCACGGGCTGGACCCAGTCTGAAGCCCTGGGGAGGCCGCTTTCGGAAGTGTTTCATATAATTAATGAAGAGACCCGAATCCCCTGTGAAGACCCGGTAGCCAAGGTCCTGGAGACCGGCCAGGTGGTGGGCCTGGCCAATCACACCGTGCTCATTGCCAGAGACGGCGCCGAACGCCTGTTGGCGGACAGTGGCGCTCCCATTTTTGACAGTGACCACCGGATCATTGGCGTAGTATTGGTCTTCCGGGATGTTACCCTCCAACGCCAGATGGAAGCGGAACTTTTAAAGCTGGAAAAACTCTCTTCCTTAAGCGTCCTGGCGGGGGGGATCGCCCACGATTTTAACAATATCCTGACCGCCATTCTGGGGAATATTTCTCTGGCCCAGTTGTACTGCCAGGGGAAGGAAGATGTCTGCCAAAGGCTGTTGGAAGCGGAGCGGGCCACTATCCGGGGCCGCAATCTGGCCCAACAGCTCCTCACTTTCGCCAAAGGCGGGGAGCCGGTTAAAGAACTCATCAGATTGGGGGATCTGCTTAAAGAATCCGCTCTGTTTGCCACCAGCGGCTCTCCCGTCCGCTGTGAATTCTCCGTGCCCGACGACCTCTGGCCCGTGGAAGTGGACCCCGGGCAAATCGGCCAGGTGATCCAGAATCTGGCCATCAACGCGGTCCAGGCGATGCCCGAAGGTGGCGAGATGCGCATTGCCGCCGAGAATGTGGTGCAGAAGGCAGAAGAGGGTTTCCCCCTGCCGGCGGGATGGTATGTCAAAATTACGGTGGAAGACCAGGGTATGGGCATCCCGGCCCATTATCTGCCCAGGATCTTTGACCCGTATTTCACCACCAAGCAGACGGGGAGCGGGCTGGGTCTGGCCACCGCCTATTCCATCATTAAAAATCACGGCGGCCATATTACCGTGGAATCCCAAATAGGCGGGGGAACCAGGGTCTTCATCTTTCTGGCCGCTTCCAGCCATGCCCCCGCGCCTCCCCGAAAGACCGAGGGGGAGTTGCTGACCGGCAAAGGGAAAATCCTGGTAATGGATGACGAAAGGATGGTCCGGGAGGTGGTCAGCAAAATGCTGAATTATCTGGGTTATGAAGTGGTGTTGGCCGAAAATGGCGCCGAGGCCATCGAGGCTTACACCCAGGCCCGGGAGGCGGGACAGCCTTTTGATCTGGTCATCCTGGACCTCATTGTCCCCGGAGGAGCGGGGGGCCAGGAAACCATTGAGAAATTGCGGGCTCTGGATTCGGAAGTCAAGGCCATCGTCTCCAGCGGCTATGCCGATGACCCGGTCATGACCCATTACCAACAATACGGCTTTTCCGGCTTTATCAAGAAACCTTATCGGGTCGCGGATTTAAGTAAAATCTTGCACTATGTACTTGATCACCCTTGAAGTCCGGATTTGCGCCCAGTTCAATGACCTCTCCCAAACCTAAGACTTATGCGTTGGAATGATCGCCACGCCCAAAATATCGCCACTTTGGGCCATCTCTGCGGCGTCTCCCCGGGGTACTGGGACAACCTGGGAAACCGCCACGAGACCTCCCTCGACACCTATCAGGCTTTCCTTAGCTCCATGGGGGTTCCCTGGGCGGAGCCGGAGCGACTGGAAGAAGAGATCAGACGACGACGGCGGCAACCCTGGGAAAGGTTGGTTCAGCCGGTAACGGTAGTCCATAAAAATTCGGCCCGGGGCCGACTGGTGGTCACCCTGGCCTCGGATACGCCGGGGCTGCCCTCTAATTGGCAAATCCAGGGAGAAATCCAAAACCGTAACGGTGAGACCTTAATCTGGGAGAACCGGACCGAAGGAACCGCTGTCCTGGCGGTCCGGCCCCGGGGCCGGGGATTCAGGTCCCGCCTGGCCCTTCCCCTCCCCGCCGGTCTGGAGTGGGGCTACTACGACTTAAAACTGCAAGTTAGAGGAACGGGACCGGAAGAGACCGGTGCCACCCTCCTGATAGTGGCGCCGGACCGGGCTTATCTGCCCCCCTGTCTGGCCGGAGGAGAGAGGCTCTGGGGACTCAATCTCCCCCTCTACGCCTTGCGGCGTCCGGGAAATTGGGGTCTGGGGGATTTCACCGACCTGAAGGAGACGATGTCCTGGGCCGGGGAGTTAGGGGCCGCGTTTGTGGGGGTAAATCCTTTGCACCCCTTGATGCCTGAGGCCCCTGCCGACCCCAGTCCCTATTCCCCGGCCACCCGCCGGTTTACCAATTTTCTTTATCTGGACCTGGAAAGGGTGCCGGAACTGGCCCACTGCCCGACGGCCCAAGCTTTTCTGGCCAGTCCGGCCTTTGAGGCCGCCAAGGCCCGTCTCCAGGCCGCTGATCTGATTGATTATGCCGAAATTTACCGTCTGAAAAGGCAAGTCCTCCCCTGGTTGTATGAGACCTTCCTCAACCAGCATGGGGGACCGGAGAGGCCCCTTACTCCCCGGGGGGAAGAATTGGCCCGATTTGTGAAATCCGGGGGCGACTCTCTAAGAAAATTTGCCCATTTTCTGGCCTTAGCAAAGTATTGGGGCAAAGGCGACTGGCGCCGCTGGCCGGCGCCATATCAGCAACCGGACAGTCCGGCGGTGGCCGACTTTGTCCGGGAACATCGCCAGAAAGTCGGCCTGCATTTGTATGAACAATGGCTGGCGTCCTCTCAACTGGCGGACGTCCAAGACCAGGCCCGGCAAAAGGAGCTGCCCTTTACCCTTTATCAAGACTTGGCCCTGGGAACCGCGCCCGGAGGCTTCGACACCTGGGCCAATCCCGGCCTGTTTGCCTTAGGGGCCGCCATCGGCGCCCCCCCGGATGCCTTCAACCCCCGGGGACAGAATTGGGGCTTGCCCCCCATCATCCCCCAGCAGTTTCGGGAATCCGCCTACCGCCTGTTCATTGAGACCCTTAGGGCCAACTGTCCCCCCGGGGGGATGCTCCGCTTAGACCATATTATGGGACTATTCCGCCTGTTTTGGATTCCCGCCGGCCAGGAGGGCAGCGCCGGCACCTATGTCTATTATCCGGCCCGGGACCTTCTCAGCATCCTGGCCCTGGAGAGCCAGAGAAACCGCACCCTGATCATCGGCGAGGACCTGGGCACCGTGGCTCCCCACGTCCGCCGGCAACTGGCCCGCACCGGCATCTTCTCCTACCGGGTCTTCTATTTTGAACGGGACCGGAACCAGCACTTTCTCCCTCCGGAAAATTACCCCCGCCAGGCCCTGGCCACGGTGACTACCCACGATCTGCCCACTTTGGCCGGATTCTGGGAAGGCCGGGATATAGCCCTGAAAGAGCGCCTTCACCTCTATGCCCATGACCGGGATGCCGCCGCCGACCGCGCCGCCCGGGACCAGGACAAGAAAATGTTGGCGGCAACCCTCTCCCAACGAGGCCTGCTGCCCCCCAGCTTTTTGGCGGAAGAGGCTCTGAGCCGACCCTGCCCCCAGGAAGTGCGTTTCGGAGTGCTGGAATACTTGAGCCAGAGCGAGGCGGCCCTCCTGGAACTGCGCCTGGAAGAGATGCTGGGACTCACCGAACCGCAGAACCTCCCCGGCACCACCAAAGAACACCCCAACTGGCGCCGGAAATTCCCCCTGACCCTGAGCCAACTACGCCAACATACCGGCATAACCGACCTAACCGCCCAACTAAACCGCTATCGGGGAAGGGAGGAGAAGAAGTGATTGGGGGAGGGGGCTAAGGGCCATAGGCCCTTACCCCCCCCACACCCCCTCCCCCAATCCCTTATGGGGGTTTGAAAGTTTGGTTGGGCCGGGGCCGTTGGCCCCG
>JBFLZI010000002.1:0-58398 GCA_040756315.1 Thermodesulfobacteriota bacterium
CTGGGAGGTATTTTTCTGTAACCAAAAGATCGCCCAAATTGATTTTAAAAACCAAAGACGTTTATAAAGAGAAAAAAGTGTTACCTATGTCTCCGAACAACTGTTACCCTTCTTCCCGGTCCAAACAAAGGGATTGGGGGAGGGGGTGTGGGGGAGGGGGTAAGGGCCTGTGGCCCTGAGCTCCCTCCCCCACTCCACTAACCAATCATATGAGCGTAAAGGTTCAGGTAGCGGATTTTTGGGTCGGGGATGGTGGTCTGGTGATGATCGCCGGGCCTTGTGTGATTGAGTCCGGAGAGCTTACCTTGGGGATCGCCTGGGGCTTAAGGGAGGTGGCCCGGGAGCTGTCTTTGCCCCTGATCTTCAAGGCCTCTTATGATAAGGCCAACCGCACCTCCATCAACTCTTTCCGGGGTCCGGGGTTAAAGGAGGGGTTGGAGATTCTGGCCCGGGTCAAAGCCGAAGTGGGGCTGCCGGTGCTGACTGACGTGCATCAGTTGGAGGAGGTGGGGCCGGTGGCGGAGGTGGCGGACGTGCTGCAAATTCCCGCGTTTTTGTGCCGGCAGACCGACCTGGTGGTGGCCGCGGCTAAGACCGGCAAGCCGGTGAATTTGAAAAAAGGCCAGTTCATGGCCCCCTGGGAGATGGCCGCGGTGGCGGAAAAGGCCGCGTCCACCGGCAACCAGGGCCTTCTGCTCACGGAGCGGGGCACCACCTTCGGCTATAACAATCTGGTGGTGGATTTCCGGAGCCTCCCCTTGCTTAAAGGCCTGGGTTATCCGGTGGTCCTGGACGTCACCCATAGCGTGCAACTGCCCGGAGGGCAGAGCACGTGCTCCGGGGGGCAAAGGGAATTTATCCCCCCTCTGGCCCGGGCCGGGGTGGCGGTAGGGGTGGACGCCCTCTTCATGGAGGTGCACCCGGAGCCGGAGCGGGCCCGGTGCGACGGACCCAATTCCCTGCCGATGGCCGAAGTGCCAAGCCTGTGGCGGGAGCTTAAGGCCTTGCACGAATTCTGCCGGGAAGAGAAAGCCCATTGAATTCCCAGGACTATCCCCCCGAGGTCCGGCAGCGGGCCCAGGCCATTCGCCTCTTGCTGCTGGACGTGGACGGGGTCCTCACCGACGGCAGCCTCTATTTTGACGCCAAAGGCGAGACCCTGAAGGTCTTTCACGTCCGGGACGGCCACGGCATCAAGATGGCCCAGCGGGCCGGCATTGAGGTGGCTTTCCTTTCGGGACGCCGCTCCGACGCGGCTTTTCATCGGGCCAAGGAATTAGGCATTGCCAGGTTTTATGAAGGCCTTAGGGACAAGGTGGCGGTTTTCCAAGACTTGCTGGAGGTTTTGCGCCTCAGTCCCCCAGAGGTCGCGGCGGTGGGGGATGAGCTGGTGGACCTGCCCCTCTTTGGCCGGGTGGGGCTGGCGGTGGCGGTGGCGGACGCCCCGCCGGAAGTCAGGGCCGGGGCGCACTGGGTCACCACCCTGCCCGGCGGGAGAGGCGCGGTGCGGGAGGTCTGCGATTTGCTTCTAAAGGCCCAAGGGAAGTGGCCGGAGGTCGCTAATCCTTAACTGGGCGGCTTGAGGTGGCGGGCGGGGACGCCCGCCCAACGTCAGTCATAACGAAGCCTGAGCGGGTAGAACCGCCGCCCCGGCGGTTCACGCGGCTGCCGGGGGCGGCGGCGCTACATTATCCTCGTCGGTAAAGGCTGGGCAATCCAAAACCGCATATTAATTTCTGCTAATGTTGGTGGGCGGTGCCCACCCTGCATTTATTCTCTCACCCAACCTCGGTCTTGGCTGAAAGCTGATGGCTGATGGCTACTTGCGCTTCAAGCCTAGGGCTGCGGCCCCGGCAATCAAGCCCGTCCCCTTTCGCCCCTGGCCCCCGGCCCCCCAGATAAGCCTTTACACTTTTTCTTCGGGTTAATATAATTCTTCCAGAAAAACGACCAAATTGGCATGGAAAATTCTAGTCCCAAAAACCGGATAGGCTGGCGCAGATTTTTCGGCTGGAAATGGCTGGCGGTCTTGCCGCTGCTCCTGGGGGTGGCCGCCGCGGCGCTCTGGCTGCGCCCGGCTGCGCCTCCTCCGCCCCCGCCCCCCCCGGCCCCGGCAGAGGCCCAGGCCAAAATGGAGAGCCTTTGCCTCACCGAGACCGAGGATGGGGGAAGACGCTGGTGCCTGAACGCCAAGAAGGCCGATTTCCTGAAAGATCGGGGTGAAATCCGGATCAGCGACATCCAGGTGGATTTCTTCGGGTATCCGGGAGGGGATCTCCGGCTCAAATGCCAGGAAGGACTGGTCAATACCAAGACCCGGGCCTTGACCCTCAAGGGCGGGGTGGAGATCGCCAGAGGCGATCTGCTCATCAAGACCGATCTGGTGACTTACCAGCCGGAGGACCGGGTCCTGGTAGCCCCGGGGGACATCACCCTGGAAAGACCCACCCTGAAAATCCAGGGAAAAGACCTTAAAGTGGACCTGGCCCACAAGAAATTGGTCCTGGCCCAACATCATTTCACCGAGTTAGCCATGCCCAAGGGGGGATTGCGACAGTGAGGCTTAAGAGGATATGGGGCAGGCGGTCCTTGGCCCTGGCCCTTTTTTTCTGGCTGGCTTGGGGCCTGGGAGCAGCCAGCGGGGCGGAGCCGAAGAAGAAGCCCCCGGCCGGGGAAGTTCCCCTGCATATTACCGCCGCCCGTTTAGAGGCCGATCAACAACAGCGGACGGTCACCTTCACCGGCCAGGTGAAGGCGGTTTATGGCGACGCCATCTTATACGCCGACCAGTTGCAAGTCTTTTATCAACCCGCTCCCGCCGCCGCCCCGCCCCCGTCAACTGCCCCGGAGAGCGCCGACAC
The DNA here is from genome assembly GCA_040756315.1 of Thermodesulfobacteriota bacterium. Lineage (GTDB taxonomy): Bacteria > Desulfobacterota > Desulfobaccia > Desulfobaccales > 0-14-0-80-60-11 > JBFLZI01. The sequence continues at coordinate 2,862 of JBFLZI010000002.1, forward strand.
TTCTCCCCTGGGCGAGTTGGGGGGAGGCAAGATCGACCGCATCGTGGCCAAAGGCTCGGTGCGTTTCGTCCAGGAAGACAAAGTGGCCACCGGCCAGGAAGCCGTCTATTATAAGAATCGGGAAGAAGTGGTGCTCTTGGGCAACCCCCAGCTTTGGCAAAAGGAAAATAACGTCAAGGGGGAGAAGATTTCCTTCTTTTTGGAGAATAAACGGGTCTTAGTGGAAAGCTCCTCCCGCCAGCGGGTGGAGGCCCACCTCTACCCCAGCGGACAAGCCGCGGTGGGCTCCAAGGGAATCCTGCCGGTTTCTCCGGGCCGCAAGGGGCGCGGGCCCCAGCCCAAGGGCGGCGATACTTGAAGATGCATCGTCTTCTGCTCAAAAACTTGACCAAGAGTTATAACGGCCGCAAGGTCGTGGATAACGTGTCCCTGGAGCTGAAGAGCGGGGAAGTGGTGGGCCTTCTGGGTCCCAACGGCGCCGGCAAGACCACCACTTTTTACATGGTGCTGGGGCTCCTCAAACCCGACTCCGGCACCATTTACCTGGACGGGGAAGACATCTCCGAGCTGGCCATTTATCTCCGGGCCCGCAAAGGGGTGCAATATCTGCCCCAGGAGCCTTCGGTCTTCCGGAAGCTGACCGTGGCCGAAAATATCCTGGCCATTCTGGAAACCCTGGAGCCTAACCCGGATATCCGCCAGGAGCGCCTGGAAAAGCTCCTGGGGGAGCTGCGCATCTCCCATTTGGCCCAGCAAAAGGCCTCGGTGCTGTCCGGGGGGGAACGCCGCCGGGTGGAGATTACCCGGGCATTGGTCACTTCTCCTTTCTTCATTATCCTGGACGAGCCTTTTTCCGGCATCGACCCCCTGGCCGTCACCGATATCCAGAATATTATCCGCCAACTGAAAGACCAGGGTCTGGGTATCCTGGTCTCCGACCATAATGTGCGGGAAGCCCTGGGGGTGTGTGATCGCGCCTATATTTTAAGTGAGGGAGTCGTCCTGGAAGAAGGAACCCCGGCCCATCTGGTCCAAAGTGAGGTAGCCAAAAGGATTTACTTGGGAGAAAGCTTTAAGTTATAATGATAATCAGCACCAGACCGGGATAAGTCCGGCAATGGCGGTTAAGGTAAACCGATGGCTTTAGAGATTCGTCAGAATCTTAAACTGACCCAGACACTTATCATGACCCAGAAGTTGCAGCAGGCCATTAAGCTGCTGCAGCTCTCGCGCATGGAGTTGCTGGGGGAAATACACCAGGCTCTGGAAACCAACCCGGTTTTAGAGGAGCAGATGGCCGAGGAGCGGGGACCGGAGAACCAGGAGCTCGAAGTCTGGTCCGGGGCTGCCGAAGGCCAGACCCCGGAGGCTGAGTCCGGGGAAGATGGCCAGGGTAAGTCGGCCCTGGAAGAATGGAATTGGGACGGTTTCCTAAAAGATCAGATCATGCCTCCCACTACCGGCGAATATGAGGATCGGGAGGCCTTTCCCTTTGAGAACTTAAATCCCCAGAAAACCACCTTAAAGTCTCATTTGATGTGGCTCCTGAAGATGGCCGAGTTAGGGGCGGAGGGCGAGAAGATCGGGGCCCTGATCATCGGCAACCTGGACGCGGCCGGCTACCTGCGCACCACCCTGGAGGAGATCGCCGCTGAAGTGGGCTGTGAGCCCGGCCGGGTGGAAGAGGTCCTCCGGGTGATCCAGGGGTTCGACCCCCCGGGGGTCGCGGCCCGGGACCTGAAGGAATGTCTGCTCTTGCAACTCCAGGCCTCCGACCGGCAGGACCCCTTGGTGTACGCCATGGTAGAACATCACTTGCCTAATCTCGGGAACAAAAATTACCAGGCCATCGCCCGGGAATTGAAAGTGCCCCTAGAAGAGGTCTTTCGGGCCAGTGAGGTCATCTCCCGGTTGGACCCCAAACCTGGCCGGATCTTCGACGCGGAGGACCCGGCTTACATCAATCCGGACGTCCACGTGCAAAAAGTGGGGGATGATTACGTTATCACCTTGAATGAAGACGGCTTACCCAAGCTCCGGATCAGTTCCTTTTATCTGGAGGCCATGCGCCATCCCGAAAAGCTGACGGACGCGGCCAAAAGCTACATTCAGAAACATCTGGACAACGCCCTCTGGTTTATCCGCAGTATCCACCAGCGACAAAAGACTCTATACAAAGTGGCCGAAAGCATTGTCCGCTTTCAAAGCGACTTTCTGGACCACGGCTTGTCCCATCTGCGGCCTCTGACCCTGCGCCAGGTGGCGGAAGACGTGCAGATGCATGAGTCCACTATCAGCCGGGTGACCACCAGCAAATATATGCATACCCCCCAGGGGGTCTTTAACCTGAAATACTTTTTCAACAGCGGTATCAACCAGGCCCTGGGGGACCAGATCGCCTCGGAGAGCGTCAAAGAGAAGATTCGCCAGATCGTGCAGTCCGAGAACCCCCGGCAGCCTTTGAGCGACCAGGAGATTGCCGACATTCTGCGTCGGGAAAACGTGATCATCGCGCGCCGGACCGTGGCTAAATATCGGGGGATGTTGGGGGTGCTCTCTTCCAGCAAACGGAAGAAACCGGGCTTTCGCAGTAAGACCCTGACCGAAACTACCGCCCACTGACCCCCAGCCTGCCCTGAGAGACCCGGGCGTCGGAGGAAAGCATGCAAATTTCCGTGACCTTCAGGCAACTTGAGCCGTCCGAGGCTTTAAAGAATTATGTGACCGAGCGCTTGAAAAAATTTAAACGTTATCTGGAAGGTCCCCAGGAGGCCCATGTGGTCCTGGGGTTGGAGAAATTCCGCCATCTGGCTGATGTCACCATTAACAGCAATGGCCGTATCCTCAAAGGTCGGGAGGAGAACACCGACATGTATGCCGCTATCGACCTGGTGATGGCCAAGCTGGACATGCAACTGAAAAAATTACGGGAGAAGTCCCGGGAAGTTAAAGGAGACCGGGGGCGCGAGACGATAACCGCCCTGGCCCCGGAGGAGGAAAGCCCGGCTTTGCCCCAGGTGCGCCGCCTGCGGGTGGAGGTTCCCCCCTTGGAACTGGCTGACGCCCTGGAGTTGATCGAAGCCAAGGGTGACCGTTGGTTGGTCTTTACCGAAGAAGCCAGCGGCTCCCTGGCCATTCTCTACCGACGCCAGGACGGCAGCTACCTGCTGTTGGAACCCGAGCTGGAATGAACCTAACCCATGAAAATTATTGAGTTATTGAACCAGGATCAAGTTTTACCGGATTTGCATGCCACCAACAAACGCGGCGTCCTGGAGGAACTGGCGGCCACTTTGGTGCCGGGGTCGGAAGGGCTGGACCTGCTGACGGTGGTGGAAGTGTTAATGGAACGGGAGCGCCTGGGAAGCACCGGTATCGGCGATAGTATCGCCATCCCCCACGGCAAACTGGCCAACCTCTCCCAACTGAAGCTGGCCTTTGGCCGGAGTCTCAACGGGGTGGATTTCGACTCCCTGGACGGCAAGCCGTCCCACCTCTTTTTTCTGCTGCTGACGCCGGCCAATTCCGCCGGGCTACATCTTAAAGCCCTGGCCAAGATCTCCCGCATGCTCATGAACCAGTCGTTCCGGGAGAGCCTGATGCAGGCTGACACCCCGGAAAGAATCTTTGACTTATTGGTGGAGAAAGACGCGGAAATTTGAGACAAACCTGTAACCCAATCCCTGGCCTCCAGATGAAGATGGAGGCAGGGATGATTCTACCACCTCCCCATTAGGCATGGGCCATAATTCGGTGACGCCCAAGCAGCCAGGCCAACATCTTGAGACCCCCTTTCCCGTCCTGATCATCACCGGACTGTCGGGTTCAGGAAAGAGCACCGTGCTGAGGACTTTGGAAGACGTAGGCTATTTCTGCGTGGATAATCTCCCCTTAAGCCTGTTGTCCCCCTTTTTGCAAAAGCTGTCCAAGACCTATGGGGACAGCCGCCAGATAGCTCTGGTAATGGATGTGCGCACCGAGGGATTCCTGAAAAACTATTCCCGGGTCTTCCGGCGCTTGGAGGGCCAGGGGTATAAGATCCATCTCCTGTTTCTGGAAGCGGACGAAGGCGCCCTGATCCGGCGCTTCAGCCAGACCCGGCGTCAGCACCCCTGGGCCGATAAAGACAGCATCTCGGAGGCCCTGCGCCTGGAGCGCACTTCTCTGGAGGGGCTTAGGCAACTGGCCCATCGCATCATCAATACCTCTTCTTATAATCCTCACCAATTGCGGCAATTGATTATCGCCGAATACTCCGATCTGGCGCCCCGGCAGCAGATGTTGCTCCATCTTATCTCTTTTGCTTACAAAAACGGCATCCCCCCGGAGGCCGATCTGGTGATGGACGTGCGGTTTCTCCCCAATCCCTTTTTTGTACCGGAACTGAAGCAACACACCGGTATGGAGCCCCGGGTGCGGGATTACGTCTTAAATCAGACGGAAACCCGGGAGTTCCTCACCCGGTTCTTCGGGTTCCTGGATTATCTTCTGCCCTCATTTCAGAAGGAAGGCAAGACCCACCTGACCGTGGCTATTGGTTGCACCGGAGGACAGCACCGCTCCGTCGTCCTGACCAATGTTCTGGGGGAGCACCTGTCCCAGGAAAATTATCCCTTTACCCTGACGCATCGAGATCTGGTTCAGAATTGAGGAGAGTTACACATGATCGGCTTGTTAATCGTCACTCATAAAGAACTGGCTGAAGCTTTGGTGGCCGCGGCTGACCTAATTTTAGGACATCAGGAGGGGGTCCTGGCCGTCTCCCTGGACCCCAACGATCCCCCGGAGGCCTCCCTGCAGCAGATCCAGCGCGGTCTGACCCAGGTGAACAACAACAACGGCGTCATCATCCTGACGGACATGCTGGGGGGCACCCCTTCCAACCTGAGCCTTACCTTCTTACAGGAAGGCAAGGTGGAGGTGGTCACCGGGGTGAATCTGCCCATGCTCATGAAACTGGCCCAACTGCGCCAGGAAAAAAACCTGGCAGAGGTGGCTGCGGCCCTGAAGGATTCAGGTCAAAAAGGAATTAAAGTGGCCAGCGAGGTTCTGCACCAGAAATGAGTCAGGCCTGGCAGATCCGTCGGGGTGGCCTGACGGATGTGAAAGCCCTCTTAGAAATCGAAAGACTCTCCTTTGCCAGCCCTTGGTCCCTATGGTGCTTCTTAGCCGAAGTCAGCAACCCCGTAAGCCATACCCTGCTGATCGGCCCTTCCCCGCCCCAATCCTGGCAGACCTGGGGTTATATCATCTTCTGGGTGGTGGCCCAGGAAATGCACATCCTCAATCTGGCGGTGCACCCCCGGCACCGGCGACAGGGCCTGGCCCGGGCTTTGCTTAGAGCCGCCCTGGCTAAGGCTCGAGACCTGGACGCCAAGGCAGCCTGGCTGGAGGTGCGGCCCTCCAACCAGCCGGCCCGGGCCCTTTACACCTCTTTCGGCTTTCAGGAAGTGGGTTATCGTCCCCACTATTACGCGGATAACCGGGAAGCTGCTTTAATTCTGAGCTTGTCCTGGCAGGAAGAGGAGGTCCAGCCCCCTAACCCCAGCCCGACCCCGAAGATTGGCAAGCTCCTTTAGCAAAGATCTGAGTAATCAGGCGGTTTCGGGCAGGAGAAGGAATTGACCTGGGCTATTGAAACATTTTCCCTGACTAAATATTTCCCCACCCCGGGCGGCGGCCTGGGGCTTTTCGGCCAGCCCCGCCCATCTCGGGCTGCGGTGGATGGGGTCAGCCTGGCCATCCGACCGGGGGAATTGTTCGGACTGCTCGGTCCCAACGGCGCCGGCAAAACCACCCTTATCAAGATGCTGGCCACCCTCATCATTCCTTCCTCAGGAAATGCGCTGGTCAATGGCTGCAACCTGGCCGCCGACAAGGCGGTGCGAGATGCCATCGCCGTGGTGAGCAGTGATGAACGCAGCTTTTACTGGCGCCTTACCGGTCGCCAGAACCTCGAATTCTTTTCAGCCCTTTATCATCTTTCTCCGGCCCAACGCCGCGCCCGGATCAGGGAAGTCCTCCATCTGGTGGGTCTGGAGGAAGGGGCGGAAGTTCCGGTAAAAGCCTTTTCATCCGGAATGAAGCAACGCCTGGCCATCGCCCGGGCCCTTCTCGCCCTCAAACCCATCCTCCTTCTGGACGAACCCACCAAGGGCCTGGACCCTCCGGCCATCCGCCAGCTCCACCAACTCATCCGGGAGGAGTTGACGGAACGCCGGGGCATCACCGTGTTGTTGACCACTCACCAGCTTTGGGAGGCGGAGGCCCTGTGTCACCGGGTGGCCGTGATGCATCAGGGGCGGCTTAAAGGGTGTGGGACGCCCTGGGAACTGCGGCGCGATTTAGGCCTGATGGACCGCTGGCGCCTCCTGGTGCCCAGGCTCACCCCGGCCCTCAGAGGGGGCCTGGAGAAGGTCTGGCCGCGCCTCCGTTTCGCCTCTCAGGACAACGGTCAAGTCCTTCTTGAATGGGAGGCTGAGAACCAGGCCCTTGCCGATGATATTGTGGGAGTTATCTTCCAGGAAGGGGAGAAGATCCTCAGCCTCTCCCGGGAACCGGCTTCCTTGGAGGTTATCTTTGATACCCTTACCCAGAGGCCGGATTCCCAGGGAAGCCAGAGTCAGAAGTCAGGACCGGAACCGCCTGATAAAGATGACCGGCGGCACCGGGAAGAACTTCCTCCGAATATTGGGGTAAGGGCCGGACCGAAGGGGACGCCCGGTATTTTCAGAAACTGGCTGACGGTGGCGGCCGCTTTCTTCAAACGCGACATGCTGGAAGAGTGGAGCTATCGTCTATCCTTTTCGCTCCAGCTCATCAGCATCTTCTTCTCGGTAACCATGTTCTACTTCTTGTCCCGCCTCTTCGGTCAGAGCGTCAATCAATATCTGTCGCCTTATGGAACGGATTATTTTTCCTTTGTCCTGATGGGGATCGCCTTTTCCCAGTATTTTGACGTGGGCCTGTCAACCTTCTCCAACAGCCTGCGGGAGGCCCAGACCACCGGCACCCTGGAAGCCATGTTCACCTCCCCCACCAGCATCTCCCTCATCATTATCTCCTCTTCCCTGTGGAGCTACCTCTTCGCCTCCTTGCAAGTGCTGATCTATTTAGTCATGGGCACGGTTTTGTTCAAAGCCCGCTTGGTGGACTTCAGCCTGCCGGCGGTTATCGTCATCCTCAGCCTCACTATCGTCTGTTTCAGCAGCCTGGGGCTAATCGCCGCCAGTTTTATCATGTTATTCAAGCGGGGGGATCCGGTCCTCTGGCTCTTCAGCACCTCCTCCGCCCTGCTGAGCGGCGTCTATTATCCTCTGGCCATCCTGCCCGAATGGCTCAGGTCTCTGTCCTACTTCTTACCCAACACTTATATTCTGGAAGCGGTGCGCTTGGCGCTCCTCCAGGGGTGCCCCCTGGCGGCCCTGAAGCGACAGTTGGCCTTTCTGGTCCTCTTCTGTGTGATTCTCGTGCCTTTGAGCCTGTGGGCCTTCCGTTGGGCGGTGTACCGGGCCAAAGTGGCCGGGACCCTTACTCATTATTGAGCCGACATCATCCGTCCAGGACCTGTTCGGGCCGGGAACAACCTTACCGGAATTCAGCCCCATCTTCACCCGAGATAGTGATTTTATCCCGTTTCCAGTTTTCAGTTTCCGGTTTTTTGTTAAAAGATAGAAGTTTATCAATAAGTTACAAGCACCATTTGTAACATTTGAAAGTGAAACTGATATTACTTGCTTCTTTCCTCCTCGGGTTTCTTCGCAGTCAAAAGGCATTAAAAGGCAGGAGCGAACCTGGTGTTCACCCACTGATTCAGGGCGAAGACCACGTGCGCCCCAAGGCCCCTAGATCATTCTGGCCTTCAAGGCCCGGACATTTTCACCAAGATCATGTTCATTAAAGAGGGCGGAACCGGCCACAAACACATCCACCCCGGCCGCCACCAGGGCATCGATAGTCTCCAAATTAACCCCCCCGTCCACTTCCAGCAAAACCGGGAGCTGTAAGTCATCGATCATCTTTCTCAACCTCCGGATTTTGGGAAGCACCGCGGGAATGAATTTTTGCCCCCCGAAGCCGGGATTTACCGACATCAAGAGCACCATGTCCACTTCGCTTAAAATGACCTCCAGGGTGTCCAAGGAAGTGGCGGGGTTCAGGGTTACCGTGGCTTTGGCCCCCAACTCCTTGATCCGCTGGACCAGCCTCTCCAGGTGAACGGCGGCCTCCACGTGGACGCCCAGCCAATCCGCGCCCGCGTCAATATAGGTTTCCAGGTAAAGCTCGGGGTTGGAAATCATCAGGTGGACGTCCAGGGGCAGGCTGGTGGCCCGACGGAGGGCTTTCACTACCTTGGGGCCTATGGTCAGGTTGGGGACAAAATGGCCGTCCATGACATCCACATGGAGCCAATCCGCGCCCGCCTGCTCCACGGCCTGGACCTGGTCCGCCAGGTGTCCGAAATCCGCCGACAAAATAGAGGCCGAGAGCTTTTTCATGTTTGGGTCATCCTCAATATCATTGTTCGGGGCATCCCCCCAGGGTTACTACGTCTTTATGGTTTCGATTCAAAGAAACTTATCCAGCCCTTATGTGCTATGTGCATTGTCATTGTCCCTACTTTAAAGCCGGGCGGCGGCCTCCCGATCCACCAGCCAACGGAGCTCCCCCGTGAGGGGAGACAGCAATCGGGCCGGGAGGCGCTGGGGCTCCCGGGGGCCTTTAAGGACTTCCTTTAAGGTCTCGGCCTTGTCCGCACCGGCAACCAACACCGCAATCAACGCGGCCTGATTGATAAGAGGGAAAGTCAGAGTCACCCGGCAAAATTCTTCCTGGGGCACTTTCACCACCGCGGTCCAGCGGGAGCGCTCCTTAAGGGCCTCGCTGCCGGGGAAGAGGGAGGCGGTGTGGCCGTCGGCCCCCAACCCTAAAAGCATCAGGTCAAACCGGGGCGTCCGGCCGGCAAAAAAGTCTTTAAGCCGGGCGGCGTATTGAGCCGCGCCGGCTTCCGGTGAGGCGCCGCACCAAATGGGATGGACATTGCCCGCCGGGAGGGGCACGTGATCCAGGAGGGCTTCCCGGGCCAGGCGGGCGTTGCTTCTGGGGTCCTCCGGGGGCACGCAGCGCTCGTCCCCCCAGAAGACGTGGACCCTCTTCCAGTCAATTTCGTCTCGGAACTCCGGCTGGGCTAAAAGCTCGTAGGTCCGCCGGGGGGTGTGGCCGCCGGACAGGGCCAGGCTTACGCGGTCCCGAACTTCAAGGACTTCCCTGACCCGCCGGACAAAAGCGTCAGCCGCGGCCCGGCTCAAGGATTCCAGATCAGGATAGACCTGGATCATGACGGCGCCATCAGGGTCACCCGGCATATGGCCGTGTCCTCCTGGCATTGCAGGAAAGTGGGCATGATCCAACTGCGGCCATCCTGGGCAATCAGGATGTCGGCCCCTTCCGGACCCCAGGTGCCGGCCTGGTAATTGGGGAAATCTGCGGGTTTGATGCTCTCCCAGGTGTCCAGGATGGGGGAGAGCACTTCCCAGGCGGCCTCGACCTGATCCCCCCGCATAAACAGGGTAGTGTCCCCTCGCATGACATCCAGCAAGAGGGTCTCATAGGCTTCCGGCGGTTCGGTCTTAAAGGCTTCCCGGTAGTAAAACTGCATAATTACCGGGGAGAGGCGCAGGGTCGGGCCGGGATGCTTGGCTTCGAACCTGATGAGGATGCCTTCCTCAGGCTGGATGGCGATGAGCAGGCGGTTGGGACGCCAGTCCAGCAGGGCGCTGGGAGGAAAGGTCTGGTGGGGAACGGGCCGGAACTGGATGGAGACCTCGGAAATCCGGCTGGGCAGGCGCTTGCCGGTGCGCAAATAGAACGGCACGTCCTGCCAGCGCCAGTTGTCCACGAACAACTTAACCGCGGCATAGGTCTCCGTGGCGGAATCCGGGGACACGTCGGGTTCGCTGTGGTAGCCCGGCACCAGGTCTCCTTCCACCCAACCCGAGCCGTATTGGCCTCGAACGGCATACTGGTTCACCTGTTCCGGCAGGATGGGGCGAATGGCGTGGAGCACGTCCACTTTTTTATTGCGCACTTCATCGGCCTCAAAGGAAATGGGCGCTTCCATGGCCACCAGACACAGAATTTGCAACAGGTGATTCTGAATCATATCCCGGAGCGCCCCGGCCTGATCATAGTAATGACCCCGAAGTTCCACTCCTAATTTTTCCGCCACGGTGATCTGGATGTGATCGATGTAGTGCCGGTTCCAAACGGGTTCAAACAGGGTATTGGCGAAGCGAAAGGCCAAAATATTCTGAACGGTTTCCTTTCCCAGGTAGTGATCGATGCGAAAGATCTGGGATTCGTAAAACATCTGGGTGAGGGACTGATTCAAGGCCCGGGCCGAATCCAGGTTACGGCCGAAGGGCTTTTCCACTACGATACGCGCCCTGCCGCGGTCCTGGTTGAGTTTGGCCCTGGCCAGCTGTTGGGCCGCCGGCTCAATGAGTTGGGGGGGTAAGGCCAGATAAAAAATCCGATTGGCCTTGGCGCCCCAGGCTTTTTCCTGCCCGGCGATCTTTTGGGCCAGTGCCGAGAAGGTTTGGGGATCGTCCAACTCGGAGGTCAAAAAAGCGAAATGGGAGATAAAGGTCTGCCAGGACCCCTCCTCCACCCTATGCCGGGAGAACTTCCCCGCCTCCTGGCGCAGGTGTAGGAGGAAATCCTCTTCCCTCCCATGCAGGTGACCCAGACCCAAAATGGCAAACTTCTCCGGGAGCCACTTTTCCCTGAATAGGCTATAGAGGGCCGGGATGAGCTTGCGGGAGGCGAGATCGCCGCCGGCGCCAAAAATCGCGAAGATGGTGGCCTCGGGCCGATGAGTAACCGTCATAATCGCCTCACTTAGTCCCACTCCGTATGGAATGTGCCGGGCAGATCCACCCGCTCATAGGTGTGGGCGCCGAAATAATCCCGCTGGGCCTGGATCAGGTTGGCCGGCAGCCTGGCCCGGCGGTAACCGTCCCAATAAGCCAGGGACACCATCAGCCCCGGCGTGGGAATGCCCCAGGCCACCGCACTCTGCAGCACCTGCCGCCAGTCCCCCTGGCGACTTGAGACTTCCCGGCCCAGATGAGGGTCCAGGAGGAGGTTGAGCAACTCCGGCTGGTGCTGATAAGCAGCCCGAACATCCTCCAGGAGCGCGGCCCGGATGATGCAGCCGCCCCGCCAGATACGGGCCACGGTTTCGAGATCGAGTTGGTAGCCGTAGGCCGTGGAGGCCTGCCGGAGCAAGGCCAGGCCCTGGGCATAGGTGACGATCATGGCGGCATATAAAGCGTTCTTCATCTTAGCCGCAAACCCCTGCCGGTCTTGGGAAACCTGGATCGCCGGGGCCGGCAGGACCCGGCTGGCCGCCTCCCGCTCCGCCTTCATGGCCGAGAGGCAGCGCACCGCCACCGCCAAATCTATAGTGGGCACCGGCACCCGGGCATCCATGGCCTCCTGGCAAGTCCATATCCCGGTGCCCTTTTGCCGGGCCACATCCAAAATCACGTCCACCAGGCGCTCTCCGGTTTTTTCGTCCACCCGGGTAAAGATCTGGGAAGTGATTTCCACCAGGTAGGATTGCAGCTCTTCCTGGTTCCATTGGGCGAACAGGGTATGCAGATCGTCGTTGTTGAAACCCAAACCCAGCTTCAACAGATCATAAGTCTCGGCGATCAACTGTTCCAGGCCGTATTCGATGCCGTTGTGCACCATTTTAACGTAGTGGCCGGCGGACCCGGGACCCAGATAAGCCACGCAGGGTTCATTATTCACCTGGGCGGCTGCGGCCTCCAGGAGGAGACGAACCCGGTCATAACCCTCCCGGGGGCCGCCGGGCATCAGGCTGGGGCCGAAGCGGGCCCCCTTCTCCCCCCCGGAGACCCCCATGCCCATGTAGAGCAGACCCGCGCCGGCAAGGGATTGGCCCCGTCGGTCGGTGTCATGAAAATTCGAGTTGCCCCCGTCGATGATCAGGTCGCCGGTTTCCAAAAGGGGCCGGAGCTCATCCAGTACCGCGTCCACAGCCCGGCCCGCGGAAACCAGGAGAATGACGGCCCGGGGCCGCTTCAGCTGGCCCAGGAATTCCTTCAGGGTGTAGGCCGGGGCAATGGGACGCTCTCCTGCTTCGCTGTCCATAAATTCCCGGATTTTTGCGCTATTGCGATTATACACCGCCACGGGAAAACCGTGGTCGGCCAGGTTCAGCGCAAAGTTCCGGCCCATGACCCCCAAACCTATCAAGCCTATTTCATCATCCTGGTTGCTCATGAAATGTCTCCAAATCTTTCAAAAAATCCCTGTTCCGGGTTTAAATCATTGACCGGCAACCTAATTGCCACCATGACTCCCTGATTCTACTTTCAGATTGGCCTGACGGCACTTTTCACCACCTTTGGTAAGGCGGCCAGGCCTTGGGGGAATTACCCGCCCAGGCGGATATAATCCCGCTAGACACTCAGGCCGAAGGTCACGAGCCTACCCGAAGGATTATTCACCATGGCTGTTCCTCCAGTTTCTCCAGCCGCGCCACCTTTTCCAGTCGGCGGCAAAACCGGTCGGCTCCTTTGAAGTTGGCTTTCAGAAACGCCTGCACGAGCTCCCATGCCAGAGGAAAACAGGTAACCCGTCCCCCCAGGCACATAATGTTCATGTTATCGTCTTCCACACCCTGGCGGGCCGAATAGGTTTCATTGATCAGCGCCGCCCGGACCCCGGCCACTTTGTTGGCTGCGATGGAAGCTCCCACGCCGCTACCGCAGATGGCCAGGCCCCGGTCCACCTCCCCTTGGGCCACCGCCCGGGCCAGGGGCACGACAAAATCAGGATAATCATCATGAGGATCGTAGTCAAAAGCCCCATAGTCAACTATTTCATGCTTCAGGCCCCGAATTTCTTCAATCAACTGTTCCTTGAGCTCAAACCCGCCATGATCCGCCGCGATGCCGATACGCATAGTCTTTTCCCTTTTCTGGAAGAGATAAATATCAAATTATTTCCTTCACCCGTTTGACGATGGCCGCGGCCGAGATCTCCTCGTAATCATAAAGCTCTGCCGGAGAGCCGCTCCTGGGTTTTTTTCGCACCGTCAGGGAGTAAACCGGGATAGAAAGGGTGGAGAGCGCGGCGGCCACCGCCTCTCCCAGCCCGCCCGGGCCATAATGGTCCTCCACGGTCAAGATGGCCCGGGTCTCCTGGGCGGCCTGCTTCAGGGTCGGTTCATCCAGAGGCTTGATGCTGTAGAGGTCGATCACCCGGGCCGAAATCCCGTCTTGCTGCAATTGCTCATAGGCCGTAAGCGCCTCGAAAAGGGTTAATCCCGCGCTCACCACGCTTACCGCATCCCGGTCGCTCTGACGCAGGACCTTACTGCCGCCGATGGGAAATGATTCCTCGGGACTATAGAGGATGGGGGTGGGGCCTCTGGTGGTGCGGAGATAGACCAGACCCTGGTGCCGGGCGGCTTCCTCCACCAACCTCTCGGTGGCGATGGCGTCGGCGGGATACAGTACCACGCTGTGCAATATGCTGCGGAACATGGCCAGGTCTTCCAATCCCATCTGGGAAGGGCCGTCCGCGCCGATGGAGACCCCGGCGTGGGAGCCGACGAATTTCAAATTGGCGTCGGAGTATTGACTCATGCGGATCTGGTCGAAGGCCCGGGTCAAAAACGCCGCGAAACTGGAAACAAAGGGGATCTTGCCCCGGCAGGCCAACCCCAGGGCCGCGCCGGCCATGTTCTGTTCGGCGATGTACATCTCAAAGAAGCGCTGTGGATAAGCCTCCTCGAAGTATTCCGCCCGGGTGGAGTTGCTCACCTCCCCGTCCAGGCTCACCATCAAGGGATATTGGGGATAGAGCCTCCTTAAAGCGATACCGTAAGCGTCCCGGGTGGGCACCGGTTTCTCCGGCGGGTATGCCGGCGGCGCCGCTTCCCGGGGGGTGGGTCTGTCGGGGAGCAAGTCCACCGGCAGGGCGATTTCCCCTCGAACGGACAGGTCCACCTCCCCTAACTCCGGCAAAGCCTTGGCCAATTCTTCTTTTTTCAGGGCCACACCGTGCCAGCCGTTTTTGTCTTCCAGGAAAGAGACGCCTTTTCCCTTGACAGTCTTGGCGATGATCATGATGGGCTTCTCCGAGACGCTGCCCACCTCCTGGTATGCCCCCAGAACACTAGGAAAAGAATGGCCGTCCACCAGAATCGTCTCCCAGCCGAAGGCGGCGATCCGGCGTTCGTAGGCCTGGAGATCATGGCCGTACATAGTCTCGCCCCGCTGGCCCAGACGATTCACGTCAATGATGCCCACCAGATTGTCCAGGCGATAGTGGGCCGCAATCTCCAGAGCTTCCCAGACAGAGCCTTCCGCCATTTCGCTGTCACCCAGAAGGACATAGGTCAGATAGGGAAGCTTATCCAAATACTTGGCGTTCAGGGCCTGGCCGATGCCGATGGACAAACCCTGTCCCAAAGAACCGGTGGCGGCTTCCACATAAGGAAAATCCACCGTGGGGTGGCCTTCCAGAGGGCTGCCGAACTTTCTATAAGTCTTGATGAACTCCTGGATATCCAGCTTTCCGGCCGCGGCCCACAAGGCATAAAAGAGGGGCGAGGCGTGCCCCTTGGAAAAGATGAGGCGATCATTGTTCGGGTGCTGGGGGTTATCCGGATGGTAGCGAAAGAAGCCCCCGAACAGCAGGGCGGTCATCAGCTCCACGGCCGACAAGGAAGAGGTGGGGTGTCCGGAGCCTGCTTCGGTAGTGGAAACCAGAATTAAATACCGAATCAACTTCGCCAATTTCTCCAGCTTGTCAATTGGTGGCACCATCAAACTCCTCCTTTATCTGCACCGCCAGTCAGCCTGCCGGACCAGGGATGGCTCTCTCCGTCAACCAGCAAATAGGTAGGGGGGGGTCTCCCCGCCCTTGGAGTGATGACCGGCGCCTAGCGGGCGGGGAAACCCCGCCCCGACAAGCCTCTCCTGGTTAATGTTACATGTTTGACGGCAATTTGGCATCAGCCGCCCCACGGCTAGAGAACTTAAAAAATTTCGGTTTGACAGGCTGGTATGCCAGCGGGGCGCTGGCCGGGAAATAGGCCCTGCCCAGGATTATATTTTATTGATAACCATCCCATAAAGCGATGTCGAGAGGCTTTGAAGGGAATTTCGCCGAATTGCCGCGGGGAGGGAAGGCTGGGGCTGACTCCAGAATGATTTCCGGCAGTTCCTTAACCTTACCGGTGACCTCCGGTGGGCCGGATCACCATGCTACTTATGGGGGCCTAGCTGATGTCTAGAGGGAACAATAACCTTTCCCAGCCGATGTTTGGGATCAATGGTTTGATACCTTGCCGGCGGCGGCCTGGTTCCGTTCCCCCTCAGGGTGATTTAACCGGGCTTTTTTAGGCAGGCACTTTTTTAGTAACCGCCTCCTCTATTTCTCTTAATTGGGTGCACCATTGGTCTATTTCCTTCAAAAGATCAGAGGGGCTGTTGGCGGCCAGAGTTTGGAAAAGCACCCGCCCAGGATGGAGGCCGGCTTCCACTAAAAGGGCCTGGGCCTGTTCCGTCCGCCAGTGGGCGTGAAGGTTGCCCCGGTGCGATCGGCAATTCTCCGGATGGCAGGCCAGCACCAGGACCCCGGCGGCCCCCATGGTAAAAGCCTTCAAGATAAAGTCCAGGTCGATTTTGCCGGCGCAGGGCAATTTAAACGCGGTGAAGCCCAAGGGGAGCACCCCCTGCTCCAGTTTCAGGGCTGCCTGGTAGGCGATCCAGGCTGAGTTCCGACACATGAAGGCAATGATTCGGGGGTGGAGTCTGGGGTCCAGGTTTTCCAGCTCGGCGAACATCTGCTCATCGCTGTAACTGCTAAAGTGGATGGCGTTATTGGGACATTCGCTGGCGCACAGGCCGCAGCCCTGGCAGTCCAGGTCCCGGATCAAGGCCCGGTTGTCCCAGGTAATGGCTCCATGGGGGCAGAGGCGATAACAGGTGAGACACAGGACGCAGCGGCCCCGGTCCACCGTGGCCTCGGCCTTGGGGCCGCGGCGGTGGCCCCGATCCAGGAGTTTGCTGACCTCCAGGGCGGTGGCCTTGGCTTCTGTCAGGGATTCAGGCAATTCCAGGACGCCGTGTCCCGGCCCCACCACAAAGATGCCCCGGCGGTTGGTGACCCCGGCCAGATGGTGCACATTCTCCCCCTGGAGAAACCGGGAAGGGGCCGGACCGATTTGCGTGAGGAGGGAGAGAAACTGGTTTTCGGGTGCTCCGTAATAGTTTTCCTCCACCACCACCACGTCAGCCCGAATCTCCAGGGGCCGAAGCAGGATAGGGTCCCGAAAGCCCAACTTTATGCCGTCTTTTTCAGGCACAATCTCAGGCGTCTCCTGAAGTTTATAAAGGAATAGTCCTGCGGCCAGGGCGTTCTCCAGGGCCTCCTCCAGGCCGGGCGCCGCCACCTGGGCCTGCCCCAGAAACAGGTGCACCTGCCGGTTTCTTGAAAGCAACCGGGAGGCTGCCCCCAGGGCGCGACGCAGACTCTGGGGGCAGGTGTCCCCGGCCAACCCCAGGAGGAAGGCGGCCACTCCCAAGGGGGGGTGATCCGTCTCCGGTTCGGAAAGAAGGAGGCTTTCCAACTGGGTCTGGGAGAGGAGCCGGGGCTGGGGAGAGAGCCCATAGCCGGCAAAATTGGCAGTCAGCCTGAACTCCGGGGCCAGGATGACGGCCCCCACCCGTTCTTCCCGTAGGCCGGCCCCGGTCTTGATTTGCACCGTAAAGTTGCCCGCGCCTCCCGCCAGGTCCATGATGCTTGCCTCCCAAAGCGGCTGGATCAGAGCCTGGGCCTGGACCTGGTTGAGGAGGGGCATCAGGTCCGGGGGAGGCGTCTCCGGGAGGGCCGACCCCGGCGCGGCCAGAATCACTTCATGATCCTGTTGGGCCAGCTCCAGGGCGGCCTGGCAAGCGGCCCAGGAGTCCCCCCAGACCAGGACCCGGGAATTCATCGGAAAATCCTGGAATTCTGTAGGATGGGCCTGGGCTACCCGGGTGGCGGCCAGGTAAATCAACTCCTGGGCTTTGATGAGGACATATTTGGCGTGGGGATATTGCAGGGCCTCATAGAGGTCCACCAGAGCCAACAGCCCCGGGTTTAACCGGAATTTTTCCAACAATAGATTGATGGTAGCGCGTCCCCGCCAGAGCGGGTCCAGGCCCACCAATACTACCGGATGCCGTTTGCCTTTGAGCAAAAAGGCCCTCAGGCGTTCTTCCTGTTCAAGCTCTGGGAGGGCCGGGTCCAGGGCCAGCACCCTGGTCTGGGAGAGACCCGCGGTCCACAAGGCCAGTTCCGGAAAGTCAAACCAACCGACGTCGGTCTCAAAACTGTAAAGAAATATGATTTCAACAAGTTGGGCGAATTTCATAAGTCATTCACTGAGGAAATATTTCTAGTGGCCGGCACCTACTTGTTCCCTGATCTGTTCCGGGTCCGGGGCGCGGCGGCAAGTTCCCTCCAGGTAGCGATGTACTCTCCAGGCGGCCGCGGTGGCCTGGGCGATACTCTCGGGAATGCTCAGGGGACCTAGAGCGGCGCCCGCCAAAAAAACGCCGGGTTGGCCGGTGGTGGCCCGCTCCTCGGCATCCGCCGGTTGGAAAAAGCGCTCCGGCGTCAACTCCAGGCGCAGCATACTCCCTAACGTCCGGTTATCCTGTCCGGCCCCCATTCCCACTGCCAGCACCACCAGATCGAACTCTTCAAACAGGGCTTGGCCCGTGGACTCCTCCACATAACGGACCTTGACGGTCCCGCCCGCGGTCCCGGCCACAATTCCCGGCAAGGCCCGGATAGTGGTGATTTCCTCCTGGACGGCGGCCAAAAACTTCCCGGGAGTTTGACCCACATTCTGGAGGTCCATGTAAAAAGTGGTGACCTGGCAGTCCGGCCGGCGATGTTTAATGAGCCGGGCCAGCCTCAGGGTATAGGCGCAGCAAACCCGGGAACAATAAGGATGGCGATGATTCCGGCTGCCGACGCACTGGATGAAGGCCACCCGGCTTAGCTGTCGGCCCCCACCCGGAAAGAGTTGTTCAAACCCATGGCGGAGCAGGTTTTCCAGCTCCACTCCGGTGATTACTCCGGGAACGTAACCGTAACCATAGTGACTCAGCTCCCGGGGATCAGCGGGCTGATAACCGGTGGCCAGCACCACCGCCGCCACCGTCAGGTCCAGTTCCCGTTCCCGTTGGTTCAAATCGATGGCCCCGGTGGGACAAAGGTCGGCGCAAACGCGGCAGGACCCTTCCAGGAAATGCAGGCAATGCTCCGGTAAAATGGCGTACCGGGGGTGATGCGGCACCTGGGAGGTGGTCATCACCGCCCCCGCCTCAGCCGCGGGACACTCGCTGGCGCACAGGCTGCAATTGATACAGCGCTTAGGGTCCACCAGCAGCGGCTGCCCCTTGAGAGTGCAGCGGAATCGGCCGTTTTCCCGCCGACAGGCGATGAGTTGCGATTGGGTCTCGATCTTAAGACGCGGTGCGGCAAACAGGTCGAGGAGACACTGCTCCACCAGGCAGGCGCCGCATTTCTGGCAGGTGTCGGTAGCCTTGCAGGTGAAGTGCGCCGCCCGGCCTCCCAAAAAAGGGCCTTTTTCCGCTAAGATAACCGTGTGGCCCAGGCGGGTCAGCTCCAGGGTCGCGGTGATGCCGGCAATGCCACCGCCCAGGACCAACACCGGATTCTCTAAAGGTTTCATAATATTATCGCTTTTCCCCCAGGACCTCCAAGCACGCGACACCTAAAACCTGACACCTGCCCCTAGAGGCCCGCGGCTTTAAGGACCAGGTTGATCAGGTCAACCCGGCCCCCGGCCTTCAGATAAGCCCCCTCCGCCAGGTTTTCCGCCTTGATCCTTTTGAGAAGGCCGCCGGCCAGCTCCGCGGCCCGGCGAGAAAATTCCTCCCCTTCCAAGTCCTTCAGTTCCGACAAAAATTCCAGGGGAACCCGGAAGACCTGGCGCCACTCCTCCGTGTCAGCCTGGGCTGCTTCCTCCAGGGAGAGGACCTTCACCGTAGCCAGAAGTTTAACGGGATTAGCGGCCAGGGACTGGCGAAAGGCCCGCAATCTCTCCAAATCAAAGACCGGCGGGGTGACGAAAAACTGCGCCCCGGCCTTGACCTTTTTCTCGAATTTCAGAAGTTGGGGCGCTAGCGGCTCGGCTTCGGGGATGACCACCGCGCCCAGGAAAAAGTTGGGAGCGCCGTCCAGGGTCAGACCGGCGCTGTCCCGGCCTGCGGCCAGGTCCCGGGCGATTTGCAAAAGCTGCACCGAATCGGCGTCATACACCGGCTTGGCGTCGGGGTGGTCCCCCAGGGTGACGTAGTCGCCGCTCACCACCAGGACGTTTTCTATCCCCAGGGCCGCGGCCCCTAATAGCTCGCTCTCCAGGGCCAACCGGTTCCGGTCCCGGCAGGTGAGGTGCCAAAGGGGCTCTCCCCCGGCTTCTTGGGCCAGCCGGCTTACCGCCAAGGCCGAGAGGCGCATCCGGGCCTGCTCGTTGTCCGGCACCCCGAACGCGGTGACCCGGTCCTGGAGCGCGGCTACCAGAGCCAGCATACCTTCCACCCGCACCCCCTTGGGGGGCTGGAGTTCCGCCACCGCGGCAAAGGCGCCGGAATCCAAGGCCTCCTTAAGCTTGCTCATGAGCGCCGTATCTCCTCTTGTAGGCCGGGTGGATGACCTTCCCGGGGGTAGTGCGCTTTTGGTAAGGGTGCAGGGGCAAAATCCCCTGGAACTGTTCCAGCCGCCCTTGCCTTTCCAGGCGATAAAAAATGTCGCACCAGGCGCAGGTGTTCTCGGGATTCACTTCGCAACGCCCATTGAACATGCCGCCGCACGGCCCGTTCAACAACCCCTTGGGACACATGGTCACCGGGCAGATGCCTCCCGTCACCCCCAGGTAGCAGTGATTGCAGGCCAGGCACCGCTCCGCGTAATGGCCGGCCTCCAGATTGACGCCGATGAAGCTCGTGTTGACTGCCGGGAAGATAGGCTTCATGTAACACAACTGTCCCAAGTCCTGCACTCCGGCCCCGCAGGCCATGGAGATAATGCAGTCATAGTCGGCAATGAAGTCGCACAGGGGCTGGATGAACTCCAGGTCACACTGGCGCTCCACGGTGATTTCCCCCACCTCGAGGTGCCGGCCTCTCAGGCCCGCCGCCAGCTTGAGCTGGGAAGCCAGCAATCCCACTTCTTTTTCTCCCCCCACCAGGCACACGGCCACGCAGGTGCCGCAGCCCAAGATAAGGATCTTTTCATAAGGGGCCACCGCGGCCGCGATTTCCGCAAAAGGCTTTCGTTCTGCGATAATCATGCTTAAATCCCACCTCCCTGCTGTTCCGGAAGGTCGGCTGCCGGGCGCCGGCCCCCTTTCAAAGGATTAGGGCCCAACGCCTTTATCCGGGCGGTCATCTCCCTGACCACGGCCACCCACTTGTGAGCATCCGAGGCGGCCACTTCGTACATCTCCAAGCGGCCCCGCCCCAAACCGATCTCTTCCAGCAGGTGTTGGGCGTATTCCACCCGCTCCCGGGCCCGAAGATTTCCTTCCAGGAAGTGACAGCTCCCGGCCTCGCAGCCGCTCACCATCACCCCGTCGGCCCCGGCCTCGAAGGCCTTCAAGATATGCAGCAGGTCGATGCTGCCGGTGCAGAGGTATTTGACGATGCGCACCGTGGCGGGATACTGCATCCTGGCCGAGCCGGCGATGTCCGCGGCCGTGTAGGTGCAGTAGGTGCAGACAAAGGCCAGAATTTTCGGGACCCAAGCCATATTTCCTTCCCAAAGTTCAAAGTTCAAGGTTCAAGGTTCGAAGTTAACCTCACGATGCCGCCATCTCCCCCAGGTCAATGGCGCAAATCTTGGCAATGAATTGCCGGTCCCGGCTGTGCATTACTTCGATGGCCTTCCGGGGACAGGCGCTGGCGCAACTGCCGCAACCATGGCAGGCTGCCGGGTCGATGTCCACAACGCCTTCGGCCACATTAACCCGGGGCACCCCGAAGGGGCAGGTGCGCAGGCAGGTCAGGCAAAGCACGCAGTGCTGGGGGTCCACCGCGGCCACCGCGCCCCCCACCCACATCACTTTCCGGGCTAAGATGCCCAGGGCCCGGGCCGCGGCTCCTTGGGCCTGGGCGATGCTCTCGTCAATGAACTTGGGACTGTGGGCCAACCCGCACAGGAAGATGCCGTCGACGGCTAAATCCAGGGGCCTGAGCTTCAGGTGCGCCTCCATCAAGAAGCCGTCGGCATCGAAGGGCAGCTTAAAGACTTGGGCGATCTCCCGGCTCAGGGGGTGGGGACGGGTGGCCGCGGCCAGGGTCAAATAATCCACTGTCAGCCCCAGGGTGGCTCGGAGATTCTGGTCGAAAACCGAAACTTGGAGGCCCTCCCCGGCGGGGGTCACCTCGGGCTTACGATCAGTCTCATAGCGGATAAATTGCACCCCTAAGTCACGAGCCTTTTTGTAGTACAGCTCTTTTAAGCCATAAGTGCGGATATCCCGGTAGAGAATAAATACCTGGGCCCGGGGGTTGGCCTCCTTGATTCTGATGGCGTGCTTGATGGCCTGGCTGCAGCATACCCGACTGCAGTAGGGGTGCTCCGGCTCCCGGGAGCCGACACACTGGATCATGGCCACCCTGGGCGCGCCCTCCAGGAGATGCGGCTCCCGGTCCAGAAGCTGGTCCAACTCTATTAAGGTCAACACCCGGGGATGCTGGCCATACATATATTCGGAGGGCCGGTATTCGATTCCACCGGTGGCGATGACCGCCACCCCATAGGCCAGTTCCCGCTTTTCCGTGGGGTACTCCAGCAGGCTCCTGAACTTGCCCACCTGCCCGGAGAAACTTTTTACCCTGGTCAAGGGCCACCAGCGGATGCGGGGATGCTCGTCCACCCGGCGGAAGCATTCCTGAATGTAGGCCTGAACATCATGGCCCTCCAGGGTAAAATGGACTTTGTGGGCCAGCCCTCCCATGCCGTAGTGGTCCTCCAGGGCCGCCAGGTGCACCTGGTAGCCGGCGTCGGCAATGGTCAAAGCCGCGGTCAGGGCCGCCAGACCGTTGCCTACCACCAGGGCGCTCTGATTCACTTGGGAGGGAATTTCTCTGAGGGGGTCCAGGAGCGCGGCCCGGGCCACTGCCATTTTTACCAGTTCCTTGGCCTTCGCCGTGGCGAGCTCAGGTTCGGCCTGGTGTACCCAGGAATCCTGGTCCCGGATGTTGGCCATCTCAAAAAGGTACTTGTTGAGTCCGGCTTTGCGCAGGTTATCCTGAAAGAGCGGCTCATGCGTCCGGGGACTGCAGGAGGCCACCACCACCCGGTTCAGCCCTTCGGTTTCAATCACTTCCCGCATCTTTTCCAGGGAGTCGGTGGCGCAGGTGAAGGGATAATGGTGGGCATAGGCGACCTGCGGCAAGGTTGCGGCGTATTCTGCCACCCGGGCCACGTCCACCACCCCGGCGATATTGATGCCGCAATGGCAGACAAAGACCCCGATGCGGGGCTCCTCCGTAGCTACTTCCCGTTCCGAGGGAAATCCCTTCTTGGTGAGGAGAGTGCCCCGGGCCTCCCCCAAGAGAGCCGCGGCCGCCGCACTAGCCGCGGAAGCCTGGACCACGGTCTCCGGGATATCTTTGGGAGATTGATAAGCCCCACAGGTGAAAATGCCTTCCCGGGTGGTGGAGACCAGGTGAAATGGCTGGTTTTTCACAAAGCCGTAAGGGTCGGTCTCGATGCCGCAGACCTGAGCCAATTCCCGGGCGGCCGGATGGGGGCTTAACCCCACTGAGAGTACCACCAGATCGAATTCTTCCGCCTGGATGCTACCCGCTTCATCCGCATAGGCGATTTCCAGATTGCTGGTGCGGGGGTCCTGGGTCACCCGGGAGATCATGGAGCGGATAAAGCGTACCCCGTGCACATCCCGGGCCCGTTCGTAGTAGCGATCAAATCCCTTGCCCTGAGCCCGGAAGTCCAGGAAAAAGATGGCGGTCTCCACCTTAGGGTCATGTTCCCGAGCAATGATGGCCTGCTTGGCGGCATACATGCAACACACATAAGAGCAATACTCCCGTCCGATGCTGGCGTCCCGGGAACCCACGCACTGAATCCAGGCGATTTTTTTAGGGTCCGTCCCATCACTGGGCCGGCGGACGTGCCCGGCGCAGGGTCCGGTGGCGGACAGCAAACGCTCGAATTCGAGAGAGGTGATCACATTGGGATAGCGGCCATAGCCGTACTCGGGCTTTAACCGGGCGTCAAAGGGCCGAAAGCCTGGGGCCAGGATGACCGCGCCCACCTGGATCTGCCGTTCCGTGTCTGACTGAGACAGGTCCACCGCCTGGGTCGGGCAGAATTTCTCACAGGCCCGGCACTTGCCATCTTTTTGAAAATAAATGCAGTTGTCCTGGTCGATGGCGTACTTCAAGGGCACCGCCTGGGGATACCGGATATAGACAGCCTTGCGGAAGGTCAGGCCCTCGTTGAAGGCGTCTTTCACTTTTTTGGGGCACTTTTCGGCGCACACGCCGCAGGCGATGCACTTTTCCGGGTCGATGTAACGGGCTGGCTGAAGGAGCTTCACCGTGAAGCTGCCCGCCTCCCCACTAACTTCAGCCATCCTGGCGGGGGCGATGATCTCGATGTCCGGGTGCTGGGCCACCTCGATTAATTTGGGGGAAATGAGGCAGGTGGAGCAGTCATTGGTAGGAAAAGTTTTATCCAACTGGGCCATGACCCCGCCGATGGAGACGTCTTGCTCCACCAGATAGACCTTGAAACCGGCGCCGGCCGCGTCCAGGGCGGCCTGCATGCCGCCGATGCCGCCTCCCACCACCATGACGGCCCCAATTTTTCCCTTCTTTTCTTTGAGAGACATGGGGCATCTCTTACTAAACATAAGAGGGTGGAAAAGAAATGACTATCAGATGATTTCTGATTCTTTTGTCAAAAGATTTCTTACAACCGGAGCTGCCCATCTTTGAGTAATATTGGGAAGGTAATCTCTGTTTTTTTAGCAAAATATATACCAGGGGCTAAATCTTACCCTTGACCAGAACCGTCCCTGGCCGGCCTTCTTATATCCATTTGGGAAACCAGGGTCCCGGAGGCGGTATGACCGAAGTTCTCTAAGGAACTTGGTGAGACTCTTAAAGGGTGCATTTTGCCCCCACCCCAACTCCGGATAATGGCGGGGTAGGTTAATCAGCCACGCAAAATCTAAGTTGGCATAAAAACTGCTTCTGGCATTTTCAGGAGTCTTTGAAATTGCGGCAGTCAGGCGGAGGGGTGAGGAAGAGCCATCCCCATGATTCGCCTGAGAGGTGTAATGATCGCCATTCCCGTTTTGCGCTCCCGGGTGGCGCCGGTGCTGAATTGGTGCTCCCGGGTTCGGATATTTCCTGATGACCCCTCTTATCAAGGATCGGGGGAAGAGCTCGAGGTGTCCCATTTGGAGGCCGGTCAACGCCTGGATTTCCTCCGGGAGAAAGGTGTAAAAACTTTGATCTGCGGGGCTTTAAGCCCCGATCTGCTGCATTACGCCGGTGAACTGGGAATGACGGTCGTGTGCGGCGTCGCGGGGGAAGTTGAGGAAGTGCGGCAGTCATATTGGCAAAACCGGTTGGATCAGCCCCAATTCTGGCTGCCGGGCTGCAGAGGCCGGAGACGTTACCGTTCCGGCTGGAAAGGCGTCAAAGGTTGTCAGGACTTTGCTAAAGGCAGCAACCGGGGCCCCAAGCGCAACCGGAGCGCCCAGGTCGGTGAAGCAGGACCGTGGGGCCCCGCTAGTTGCTTATGTCCGGCCTGCGGGTTCAGACAACCTCATGAGAGAGGGATTCCCTGCCTGCAGGTTGCCTGTCCCCGCTGTGGTCAGGCCATGGTGCGGGAATAAGGGCAGAAAACCGGCAAAAAGATGATTATCAGCATTGCCAGCGGCAAGGGGGGCACCGGTAAGACTACCGTAGCCGTCAACCTGGCAGCGGCTCTGGGAGAACCGGTGCAACTCCTGGACTGCGATGTGGAAGAGCCTAACGCCCACCTCTTCCTCAAGCCTGCCATTACCCAGGAACTTAAAGTTTACCTGGAAGTGCCGGAGATTTCCCTGGATAAATGCACTTTCTGCGGCCTCTGCCAGGAACTTTGCCAGTTCAACGCCATCGCCATTCTCCCCCAAACCGCGCTCACCTTCCCGGAACTTTGCCACAGTTGCGGCGGCTGTTTTCTCATCTGTCCGGAGGAGGCCATTCTTAGCCGAAAACGGCTGGTGGGCCAGGTAGAGATAGGTTCCCGGAACGGCCTCCGCTTCGTCCATGGCCGGCTGCGGGTTGGGGAAGCCATGTCCCCGCCCCTCATCCGCCGGGTGAAACAAGAAATCCAGCCCCACGGCACGGTTATCATCGACGCGCCGCCGGGAACCTCCTGCCCGGTGGTGACCACCCTCTGGGGCAGCGATTATGTCCTCCTGGTGACGGAACCCACCCCTTTCGGTCTCAATGATTTAGAACTGGCCGTGGGGGTGGCAAGGCATTTAGACCTGCCTTGCGGCCTGGTGATCAACCGGGCCGATTTAGGGGACCGGCGGGTGCACGACTATGCCGTCCGGGAGAACCTGCCGATTCTGCTGGAAATCCCCTTTGACCGGGAGGCCGCGGAAATCTATGCCCAAGGCGGTTTACTGGTGGAAAAGCTCCCCCGCTGGCGCCGTCTCATGGAGGACTTGCTCATTAAGCTAGGGGGTTGGTTAAGCCATTAACCGCACATCAGGAAAGCGCCCACCAGGGGAGGGGGAGAAACAGCCCCAATTTTCTAGGCGAGCCAATTGTGATAAATTACCAGATCAAAAGCGTTTCCTGACCGGGTGAGTTCATCTCCGGCGATGCGGCTTTTACCGGTAAGGCGCCATTCAAAAAGGAGGCACCGATGTCCAACCCCAAAATTTCCGAGATCAAGGGCAAACTGGCCAGCGACCCGAGCCAATTGAGCCGGCAGGAGTTGGAGTGGCTGGTGAAACGGGTGGAGGAGCTGGAAAAAGAAAACGATTGGCTTAAAAGAGAACTCTCTTATGCCGAACATCAGGGTGAAGTCAGTTTTTAACCGAAATAGTCCGGTCCAGGGGGGGTCGCATGGATGACATTATCCTCCGGCCCATCGGCACCATCCAGACGCCCTTTCGCGAACCCCAGGGAACGCCGATACAACCGCCGGCAGCCAAAGGGGTGGCGGGGCTAGTCACCTTGTTTCCCGAGTACCGGGAAGGCCTCCAGGATCTAGATGGTTTTTCCCATCTTTATCTCATTTATCATTTCCACCTCTGCAAGGGTTTTTCCCTGAAGGTCAAGCCGTTTCTGGACGACCGGAAACGGGGGGTCTTTGCCACCCGGGCGCCGGCCCGGCCCAACTCCATCGGCGTCTCTTTAGTGCGTTTGGAGAAGATCGAGGGAGACCGGCTGCACGTCCGGGACGTGGACATGGTGGATGGCACACCCCTTTTGGACATCAAGCCTTATGTCCCGGAATTCGATTCTCGTCTCCAGGCAAGGATCGGCTGGCTGGCGACCAATCTGGTTAAACTGCGGACGGCCCGGGATGACGGTAGATTTACGGCCTGAATTACTCCGGGGGCCTGAGATACGGGGGAAAGGTGTCGGATATTAGCGAACTGGTGGTATTAAGCGGCAAAGGCGGCACAGGTAAGACCAGCCTGGTGGGAGCCCTGGCGGCCCTGGCGCCGGATAAAGTCCTGTGCGATGCCGACGTGGACGCCGCGGACCTGCACCTGTTGCTCCGGCCGGAGATCCGGCAACGCCATGATTTTTATGCCGGCCATAAGGCGGTGATTGCTGCCGACCGGTGCAGCCAATGCGGCGAGTGTCTCGATTGGTGCCGTTTCGGCGCCATCAGCGGGTCTTTCGCCATTAATCCTTTGCTCTGCGAAGGCTGCGGGGTCTGCTGGCATTTGTGCCCGGTTAAAGCCATCGATTTTCCCGTCAACCTCTGCGGCGAGTGGTTCATTTCCGATACCCGCTTCGGCCCCCTGGTGCATGCCCGGCTGGGTATCGCCGAAGAAAACTCCGGGAAACTGGTGGCTTTGGTCCGGCAGGAAGCCCGGCGTTTGGCAGAAGAGCAAGGTCTGGACTGGATCCTTACCGACGGCCCCCCGGGCATCGGCTGTCCGGTAATCTCTTCTCTGGGCAACGCCAGCGCGGTGCTCGTCATTACCGAGCCCAGCGTTGCCGGTCTCCATGACCTGGAACGGGTGGCGGCGCTGGCCCAGCACTTTGTCCTGCCGGTCTCGGTCCTGGTGAACAAAGCCGACCTGCATTGGGAAACCGCCGAGGCGATCTCGCAATTTTGCCGGGAGAAAGGCTATACCTTCCTGGGGCACCTGCCTTTTGATCCTGATTTCACCCGGGCCCAGGTTGAAGGCCGGACGATTATGGAATATAATAACCAGAAGTTGCACGTCCTTCTCCGGGAGGTCTGGGAACGATTAAAAAGCGAGCTGCCAAGACCCAGGCTCAAGATTTGCTGACCAAGCCCAACGCCGGCCCGGGGCTGCTCAAGACCGGAGCAGCTTCTCCCCTTACTCCCCATACGGAAATCATCCTGAACAGCATTGCCGACGGCGTTTTCACCGTGGACCTGGATTGGCGGGTAACTTTTTTCAACCAGGCGGCCGAGGAGATTACCGGCGTTCCGGCCACAGAAGCCCTGGGACGGCCTTGCTGCGAAGTCTTCCGGGCCAACGTCTGTGAATCGGCCTGCGTCCTCAAGCACACCCTGGAGACGGGCAAACCGGTGGTGAACCGGGCCATCGCCATCCTCCGGGCCGACGGCAAGGAAATCCCCATCAGCGTCAGCACGGCTCTTTTGAAAAATGAAAACGGAGCCGTCATCGGCGGGGTGGAGACCTTTCGGGATTTGAGCCTGGTGGAGGAGCTGCGCCGGGAAATCCAACGACAATACCGTCTGGGCGACATCATCTCCAAATCGCCCCTGATGCAAAAAATCTTCGGGCTCCTGCCGGAAATCGCCCGCTCCGACAGCACCGTTTTGATCGAAGGGGAGTCCGGCACCGGCAAGGAACTGGTGGCCCGGGCCTTGCATCACCTAAGCCGCCGGGCCAAAGGCCCCTTTGTGGCCGTCAATTGCGGCGCGCTCCCGGACACCCTGCTGGAGTCGGAGCTTTTCGGCCACACCGCCGGCGCGTTTACCGACGCCCGCCGTGACCGCTTGGGCCGCTTTGCCCTGGCGGAAAAAGGCACCCTCTTCCTGGATGAAATCGGGGACATTTCCCCGGCTCTCCAGGTGCGGCTGCTCCGGGTCCTGGAAGAGAAGGCCTACATGCCCTTGGGTTCCTCCAAGAGCCTGAAGGCCGATGTGCGCATCGTCACCGCCACCCATAGAGACCTGGGCAAGCTGGTAGAGGAAGGCGCCTTTCGCCGGGACCTTTACTATCGCATCAATGTGGTGAAGTTGACATTGCCTCGGCTGGCCGAACGTAAAGAAGATATCCCCCTGTTGGCCCAGCATTTCATCGAGCGGTTTAATCGCCTCAAAGAGAAAAAGCTGGTGGGGTTGAGCCACGCCGCCCTGTCCATTTTCATGCGCCACGACTGGCCCGGCAACGTCCGGGAACTGGAAAACGCCATCGAACACGCGTTCATTCTGTGCCCCTCGGGCCTTATCCAGCCCCAGCATTTGCCGGAGCACCTGCGACCGGAATATCAGCCCGGCCCGCTGCTCACCGGCTTGACGTTGGAGGAGATGGAGAAGCGGACCCTGTGGGAGGCTCTGGAGCGCCACCAGTGGCGCCGTATGGCTACGGCCCGGGAACTGGGCATCGACAAGAATACTCTGCGCCGCAAAATCAAACGCCACGGGCTTACGCCGCCGGAATAGGGTCCCGGAGAAACTCTTTTAATAACCGTTAACTAATGCGGCTCACCGGGCTTGGTCTGCCAGAGAGGCAATCCCGCAGGGTTGCGCAGTCTCAGAATCCGGGAGCCTTTTTTCACTTCTCGGGCGACAATTACCGGCCTTTGTCCCACCGCGGTCCTCGAGCCGGTTACCTCCAGGAGGTCTTGGGGAGCCAACTTAAAGCCCTGCTCCTGGATGAAGGCCAACGGTCCCAGGCAGACCAGGATGGTTTCCCGGGGAGTCTGCAGTTGGACGGCCAGACGGTCGGGGATTTCCTTCTTTGGAGCGGATACCGTCACTAAATCCACGGCCTGGCCCTGAAGCACTTCCACCGTTTGGGGAAGGTAGGCAGGACAAAAAGCCCAGTCCATTTCTCCTGAGTTAGCCGGCGGGGCGGAGAGGCAAGCCAAAAAGATGAACCAACCGAGGCAACGCCAACCGGTTTTTCTCATCTGATTTTTCCCCTTTCCCCATCCAGGGCTGGACAGTTGCATGGATAATATTGTATCAGACCTGGCCGATTACTTCCGAATAATTTCATCTTCCGGCTACGCCGGGTGACCGGGATAAAAAATGATATCAGCAAAGATCGGTGGATGGCATGGGGCTATCTTTTGATGAGCAGGCGGAGGCCTATGACCGCTGGTATGAGACGCCCCTGGGGCGGTTGGTGGATACCGTGGAGAAACAGGCCGTCTTTGACCTGACGCCCCAGGTACAGGGTCGGCGCATCCTGGAGGTGGGCTGCGGCACCGGCAATTTTTCCCTGGAATTGGCCCACCGGGGGGCACAAGTGGTGGGGCTGGACTCCTCCGGTCCCATGCTGGCCAGGGCCCGGGCCAAGGCCGGGAGGCAGGACCGGGCCGTCGCCTGGGTCCGGGGCCGGGCCTCGCGTTTACCCTTTGGGGACGGTGGTTTTGACGGAGTAATGTGTATCCTGGCCCTGGACTTCATGTCGGACCGGGAGGCGGTCCTGAAGGAGATGGTCCGGGTGCTGGCGCCGGGAGGGTTTTTAGCGGTGGCCATCCTGAACCGCTACAGTCTTTGGACGCTGAAGCGGCTTATCCGGGCTTGGTTCAAGCCTTCTCTCTGGCGGGAGGTCCGTTTCCTCACCGCCAAAGAACTGGGGCGGTTGCTGACCGGGAGTCAGGAATTGGCGGAAATCCGCAGCCGTTGGGCCGTTTACTTCCCCCCCTGGGCCCACCGGCGACTGGTGCGCTATTATCCTTACCTGGAGAGCTTGGGAGACCGGCTGAATCTTGCCAGCGGGGCCTTCCTGGCGGCGGTGGCCAGAAAAAAAATCAACCTTCCCCAACCTTTGGGGAGGTCTCTCGCCTAAAGAGCTGCCCCGAACCTTCCCCTAGAAACAATTTGCACCCAAAGCCCAAGGAATTTGGGCTCATATTGTTCCCAACCCTCATCTCCCGGCCTTTGCCCAAGCCTCTGTCGCCGACTGGTCTCAACTGGCATACTACTTGATGAACTAAAAATGAAAAGTTTTCCAGAAATCTCGGACTCCTGGCAAAGCCTCAGGCCCGGTTCGGGGAAAGCGTCGTCGTTGAGGCCGTGCCGCATGGTTGGGGGCCTTGGTCAAAACGCGGGCAGAAACCATAAGGTTTTGCCAGGCAGTACAGGAGTTGGTCATGCCCACCTATGAATACGAGTGCCGCGCCTGCGGTTACCAATTCGAAATGCCGCAAGGCATGCTGGACGCGCCTCTTAAGAAATGCCCGGAGTGTCAAGGGCCTGTCCGGCGCCTGGTCAGCGGCTGGCTCGGTTTCATCCTCAAAGGGCGGGACTCCGGCCGGGTTGCGCACCAGGGCCAGGCATGTTCCCGGGAACGGGGCAGCGGAACCTGCTGCGGTCGGGAAGAGCGTTGCGACCGGCCGCCATGCGGAGATAATTAAATGACCACATCCGGCTTTCGCTACATCTATGGCCCGGTAAACTCGCGCCGTTTGGGTCGCTCCTTGGGAGTGGACCTCGTGCCTTTTAAGACCTGCACCTACGATTGCATCTACTGCCAGTTGGGGCATACCACCAATAAGACCTGCAGACGGCAAGAATATGTCCCCATTGCCGACATTCTCGGCGAATTGCAGCAGAAATTAGCCGAAGGGCCTCCTCTGGATTACATCACCCTGGGAGGCTCGGGGGAACCGACGCTGAATGCCCGCCTGGGTGAATTGCTAGGGCAGATAAAGGGGCTGACCCGCGTCCCTCTGGCCGTTCTCACCAATGGTTCCCTTTTGTGGCGGCGAGTGGTTCAGGATGCCCTGATGGAGGCCGACCTCGTCCTGCCTTCCCTCGACGCCGGGGATGAACAGTTATTTCGGTATGTAAATCGCCCCCACCGGGACATTACCTTTGACCACATGGTTTATGGCCTGGCGGAATTCACCAGGCGTTTCCCCAAGTCAGTGTGGCTGGAAGTGTTGCTGTTGTCGGGGGTGACGGGCATAGTGACGGAAGTGGAGAAGATCGCGGCCCTGGCCAGAAGCATCCGGCCGGAACGGGTGCAACTGAACACGGTATCCCGCCCCCCCTCCGAAGAGTTCGCCTGTCCCGTCCCCCGGGATCAGTTGGAAGCCTTCGCCAAGCTGTTTGAAGGCAAGGCGGAAGTGATCAGTGCCGCTAATGGGGAGGTAACCAGGTCGCCGCAGGCCCATCCGGCAACGGATGCTGACATCCTGGCTTTGTTAAGCCGGCGCCCCTGCACGGTTCAGGGGGTTTCAGCCAGTTTAGGCCTCCACGTCGGGGAAGCGGCCAAACGGCTGCAAGCTTTGGCCGATCAAGGCTCAGTGATAGCCGTGCGCAATAATGGGGGAATTTTTTATGAGCCGTTGCGGACCTCCGCTCCGGAAGTTATCGTGGGGGACAAAATGAACCCTTAGAAGATCGATCCAGGTTTATATTGTTCCCAGCACCTCTCCCGGCCTTTGCCAAAGCCCTGGTTTCTGCTGATCCCCCCCCCTTGGCACAGTATTTGATCAGATAGAAGATAAAACGTCCGGCAACCAAGGAGTGATAAGATATGAGCACCTGTCAGAGCCGCCAGTGCGGATCAGGCGGCGGCAAAACCCATCACCATGAAACCGAAGACGATTCCCGTCTTCAGGAACAACTCCGGCACATTCGCCACAAACTCTTAGTTATGAGCGGCAAGGGCGGCGTGGGCAAGACCAGCGTGGCCACCTACCTGGCCTTGGGCCTGGCCCAAAGAGGATATCAGGTGGGACTCTTGGACGTGGACCTGCACGGTCCGGACATCCCCCGGATGCTGGGCATCAGCGGCCGGTTCGAAATGGATGCCGAAGGGCATCTGCTGCCCCACCGTTACAGCGACCATCTCCAGGTGGTCTCCATCGAATGCCTGCTGCATGACCGGGACGAAGCGGTGATCTGGCGGGGTCCCCTCAAGCACAGCTACATCCAGCAGAGCCTGTCCCAGGTGAATTGGGGCGAGTTGGACTTCCTGGTCATCGACTCGCCTCCCGGCACCGGGGATGAGCCGCTGAGCGTGGCCCAGACCATCACCGGGGTTCAGGCCGTCGTGGTCACCACCCCTCAGGAGATCTCCCTGGCCGACGTACGCAAGGCCATCAATTTCTGCCGGAAAGTGGAGATGCCCATCCTGGGCCTGGTGGAGAACATGAGCGGCCTTATTTGCCCCCATTGCGGCAAAGAGATTCCCTTGTTCAGCCAGGGAGGCGGGCAGAAGACCGCGGAGTTGACGGCCGTGCCCCTCTTGGCCAGTCTTCCCTTTGATCTCAGGGTGGTGCAAGGCGGCGATGCGGGACGTCCCTTGCTGGAGTCCCAGGATGGGAGCCCTTTCATTCTTGCTTTGAGGCGTCTGCTGGATGAAGTGGAAAAGCATCTGAGTGGACCACAGGTAAAAATTCCCGAACCGACTGCAGAAATTAGAAAACCGGAGGCAATGTCAACTATGG
Source organism: Thermodesulfobacteriota bacterium (assembly GCA_040756315.1). Lineage (GTDB taxonomy): Bacteria > Desulfobacterota > Desulfobaccia > Desulfobaccales > 0-14-0-80-60-11 > JBFLZI01. The sequence continues at coordinate 35,837 of JBFLZI010000002.1, forward strand.
CGAAGGCGGGAGATTATACCTTCAAAGCCGCGGTGCCCCTGGCGGGTGGGGTGCTGTGCAACCATTTCGGCCATTGTGAGCAGTTTGCGGTGCTGCACGTGGCTGACGGCAAGATCAGCGCCACGGAAATGCATGTGCCGCCGCCCCATGAGCCCGGGGTTCTGCCCCGGTGGCTGGGAGATTTAGGCGTAAACCTCATCATCGCCGGAGGTATGGGGCAAAGGGCCCTGGGGCTGTTCGCCGAGCAGGGCATCCAGGTGATCACCGGCGCCCCGAATCTGGAGCCTGAGGCTCTGGTGCAGAGCTATCTGGCCGGAAGCTTGACGACCGGACCCAATATCTGTGATCACTAAGGCTATACCCATCAACCCAATGATATTCACGGTGGTCCCATAGGGCTTCTCCCTGGCGGGAGGTTGAGGGTTTGTTTTTTTCCCTGGGCATGGAAAACCTCCCTCTTCATGACCGAACTCCCGCCAGGGAGAATTTTGGCGGTAAACCTTCCTCAAAGCTGCTTTTAGGGGATTTGGGCAAGATCTTCTTATGAAGACTTAAAGGAGAGCGCGGTGAAGATTGCCATAAGCGCCAACGGACCTGGTCTGGAGGCCCAGGTGGACCCCCGCTTCGGGCGGGCGGCCTACTTTCTCCTGGTGGATCCGGAAACCCTGGAATTCGAGGTAGTCCCCAATCTGCCGAACCTCCAGGCGGCCCAGGGTGCCGGCATCCAGGCGGCCACCCTGGTGGCCCGCCATCGGCCGGCCGCGGTCCTCACGGGCCACTGCGGGCCGAAGGCTTTTTACACCCTGGAGGCCGCGGGCATCCCGGTGATCGTGGGTGTGGAAGGGTCGGTGCGGGAAGCGGTGGAGAACTACCAAACCGGAAAATTCCGTCCTGCCGGGGGGCCCAACGTCGCCAGCCATTGGGGCTGATCTGAAGGGAAAGGGGCCTTCTTGAAGTTCCATTAAAAAGCCTTACCTTTTGAACAAAGACTCAAAAAACGGATAGCGACTCCCAAGGAAACTATCCTCAAAAAGGGAGGTAAGAGACATGGTGCCCCCGGAAAAGGAAATGACCATGGAATGCGCCCTGTGCGGCTATAGCGCCTCAGGGAAGTTTGTGGGGGATATCTGTCCCCAGTGCAACCTGACCTACTGGCGTTGCAGCAATTGCCGCTACACCCTCACCGCGGCCCAGCCCCCGGAAGTCTGTCCCAGTTGTCAGCAGAAATGCGATTTCCTCAACATCACCTGCTACACCCCGGAATGCGGCGGCCCCGGGCATATTGACCCCAAGCTCTAGGTCAGGATCACCAGCCGGCTTGATTTGTGAGGCTCTCAGAGAGCTTGCCGCTTTAAGGATCGGCAAAGATGAAGCTCACCATCGTTTATGACAATGAGGTGGATCAAGCCGGCCTGGAGGCCGATTGGGGGTTTGCCTGCCTGGTGGAGGCGGACGGCCGGCGGTTGCTCTTTGACACCGGGGCCAGAGGGGCGCTGTTGGTGCACAACCTGGAGAAGCTCCATCTGGCTCCGGGGCAGATCCCGGAAATTTTCATCTCCCACGATCATTGGGACCACCTGGGGGGCCTGGAGGAAATTCTCCGGCTCAACCCGCAAGCCACGGTTTTCCTCCCCAAGTCCTGCTGCGAGACTTTTGCGGCCCGGCAGGTGGTCAGGGTCCAGGGGGCCTGCGGCCTCTCCCGGATTTTCTTTTCCACCGGGGAACTGCGCAACGTGGAGCAATCCCTGGTGGTCAAGACGAACGGCGGCCTGGTAGTAATTTGCGGCTGTTCTCACCCCGGAGTGGGACCTATCCTGGCAGCCGCCTCTCAGTTCGGACGAGTCTCGGCTCTGGTGGGCGGCCTGCACGGTTTCCGGGAATTCGAGCAGCTCGCTGACCTGGCCCTGGTCTGCCCCTGCCATTGCACCAGGCACAAAGAGGAAATTATGGCGCTCTTTCCGAAGACCGCGGTGCGTGGCGGGGCCGGCAAAGTACTGGAGATTCACTAGCAAGAAGGCGGCTCTGGTCCAAAGGGAAGGGAGTCTTGGCAACCCGCCCCTTGACCTGGAATCAACCGTCCGGGTGGATGGCGTTCCAAAAAATGGACTTTGCGGTTTAAGGGAAGAGAGGCAGAAGAAGATGGCGGAACAACCTTCAGATAAGTGCGTGAGCCCGGCTAAGGGGCCGATCCTGACCAAGAAGACCGGACAAGCGGAAGGCTCCGGCATTTCACCTGGCAGGGAGGAACAGAAGATGGGAGCGAAAGTCGGCAAACCGGCCCCGGACTTTGAGGCCGCGGCCTTTATCAATGGTGGTTTCAAAAACATCAAGCTCTCCGATTATAAAGGAAAATGGGTAGTGCTGTGCTTTTATCCGGGTGATTTCACCTTTGTCTGACCCACGGAACTGGCGGCAGTTGCCGCCAGATATAAAGAGTTTCAGGACTTGGGGGTAGAATTCCTGTCCATCAGCACCGACAGCCGCTTCAGTCATAAGATTTGGCAGGAAGAAGAGCTAAGCAAAATGGTGCCCGGCGGGATTCCCTTCCCCATGTTATCTGACCCCATGGGACTCATCGGGCAGGTGTACGGCGTCTTTGATGAGGAAGGCGGGGTGGATATCCGGGGCCGGTTTATCATTGATCCGGATGGCGTCATTCAAGCCGCGGAAACCTTGAGTCCACCGGTGGGCCGCAATCCTGCCGAGTTGCTCCGGCAGATCAAGGCTTATCAGCATGTCCGGGCCACCGGGGAAGTCTGCCCTTCAGGTTGGCAGCCGGGAAAATCTACTTTGAAGCCCGGTCCCGCCCTGGTAGGGAAAGTCTATCAGTGCTGGCAGCCGGAATAGGCTTGCCGACGGCCCATGAGCACAAGTGCGGGCTGCGGTTGTCTGTGCTTAATTTACTTTTAGCCAAGGAGAACCACCATGAAAGGCAAGCACGAACATAAGCATTTGCACTCCCATGAACACACGCACGTCCACGGTCATGAGCACCGGCATGGAGACGAAGTCCACCTGCATGAGCACGCCCATACGCACACCCACGAGCATTTGCACGAGCACTCCCACGAGCATAGCCATGCCCAAGACTCCCACGTGCACGACCATGAGCACTCCGGGGAGCATGGTCCTCATGACCATGAGCATCCGGCCCACGACGCGGAGATGCACGAACATTCGCATTGACCAGATTACTGCGCCTGGATCAAAGGCTGGGGCCCCGGATGCCAACGGAGGCCCGAAAAGGAAGGCATCTTTAATGGCCTCCGGCTTAAGGCCTTAGCCAAGGGGGCGAGATCATGCCGAGATATTATGGTCCACGTCAGTATGCCAGAGGTCCTGGCTGGGGACGGGGCTTCGGGTTCGGGAGGGGATACGGCGGCGGTTGGTGTTGGTGGCCGCGGCGATCCTGGTGTCTGGGCTGGGGAGGGTGGGGGCCGCCCCCCTTTTGGGAGGCTGGCCCATATGGACCCGGGCCTTATTGGGAAGAGCCGCCCTATGAATCTCCTCAAGAGGAACTGGCCGACCTTAAAGAGCAGGAAGCATCTCTCCGGAAGGAATTAGCAGCCGTTCAGACACGCCTGGCCGAACTGGAGAAAGAGGCCTCGGGTTAGTGAGACCGGAACCCTAGCCTTCCCGGTGGGGGAAGCGCCGATCCCGGCACCGGGGGCGACAGAAAGGCGGATTCGGCAATGCTGGCCTGGATCATCTTTTTCAGCCTGCTGGGAAGCGTGGGGGCTCTCTTGGGGGCGGCCCTGGTCCTGATCTTGCCGGAAAAGTTCCGGAAATTTCTGGTGGCCAACCTGATCAGCTACGCCACCGGCACCCTCCTGGGCGCGGTATTCCTCGGCCTGGTGCCCAGAGCCTTGCAAGAGTCTCCTTCCCCCAGGATACTGGTTTGGCTTTTAGGGGGTATCCTCTTCTTTTTCGTCATGGAGAAGCTGATCCTCTGGCGCCACTGCCACCTGCCCGACTGCGACGTTCACGCCAGCGCCGGCCCTCTCCTGCTTATCGGGGACGCGGTCCACAATTTTACCGACGGGGTGATCATCGCCGGGGCCTTTCTCCTGTCGATGCCTTTAGGCATCGCCACCGGCCTGGCGGTGGTTTCCCACGAAGTGCCCCAGGAGCTGGGAGACTTCGCCATCCTGCTGGAGAGCGGCTATTCCCGGGGCCAGGCCCTCGGTTACAACCTGATTTCCGCCCTGGCCACGCTGCCCGGCGCTCTTTTGGGGTACTATTTTTTGGCCCACCTGATGCAGGTGGTGCCCTATATCCTGTTAATGGGGGCGGCCAGTTTCCTGTATATCGCCCTGGCGGATCTGACCCCGTATCTCCACCGGCGCTTCGGGTTGACGGACAGCCTGCTCCAGCTTGGCTTAATCCTGGGCGGCATCGCCACCATCTGGCTGTTCCATACCGGGAGTTAAATTCGCTTGGGGAAAAATTCCCTCGATTTGGCTATGTGGGCGCGGCTCAAATCTTTTTTGGATTATTGTCAGAGGGTGTGTGGCTTAGAAGCGCCTCGCTGGCAATATCTCCAGGTGGAGGTAACCACGCGCTGCAACCTGGCGGGGTGCGCCATGTGTCCCCGCACCGCCTGGCCGGAAAGGTGGCAGGCCCGGGATCTGGCCTGGGAAACCTGGGAAGCCCTCATGCCGTCTCTGAAATTTTTCTCTCAGGTCCATTTAGGCGGCTGGGGGGAACCGCTTTTGCATCCCCGGCTTTGGGATCTGGTCCAGGGCTTGCGGTCTCAAAGGGTGGAAGTCAGCTTGACCACCAATGGCGTCGGCTTGAGGGAAGAAGCGCGGACGCAAATCCTGGAGCATCTTAATCTGGTTACCATCTCCTTGGATGGGGCCCAGGCGAAAACTTATGGGAGACTACGTCCCGGCGGCGATTTTTATCGGATCATTGGAAACATCGCCGCGCTTTGCTCCCGGAAGCAATCCCTGGGACTAGCGAGGCCGAAGGTGGTGCTGCGGTTTTTGAAGATGCGTCCGAACCTGGCGGAATTGCCCGAGTTTCTCAGATTAGCCGCCTCCCTGGGGGTGGACCGGGTTGACGCCCCCAACCTGGCCTTTATTCCGGTCCCGGCAATGGAGCCTTTGAGTCTTTTGTCTCCCGGTCCGCCGGACTCCCGGATCAAGGCCATACAGCAGGAAGCCGAAAGGGAGGCCTGGGCCTTGAAATTGCCCTTCCGGAACTTCAGCCTCTCCCCCAATTTTAACCTGAGAGTCTGTGAGGCCAATCCCCTGGGCCAGGCCTTCGTCACCGTCTCCGGGGAGGTGGCCCCCTGCGCTTATTTGGGGCTTCCCGTTAACGGCTCATTTACACGTCGGTACTTCAACAAGTCTTATCAGACCGGCAATTATTCCTATGGGAATGCCCGGGAGCACGGCTTGCTAAAACTTTACCAGCAACCGGCCTATCTTAACTTTATTGATTATTTTCGGAGTCCGGCGGAGATATTTGCTCTCTTGCAACCGGTCAGAGACGCTGACCGGCCAGCGGCTGAACCGTCCGGGGCAAGTCCGGTTGCCACCGCCTTAGGCCGCTGGCCGCCACCCTGTCAGGGGTGCCTGAAAAGCTTGGGGGTTTAGGTCCAGGTGGAGACTTATTCAGACCGATAAATGCCGGCTGTTGAGTTGATTGAGGCAAGTGGTGAATATCACCGGAGGGACCCGGAGGGTTAGAAATGTTTAATGTGCCTGAACTAGCAGACAAGATCTATTTCCTGGGAGCCAGGGATTGGCATCGCCGTATCTTTGATGCTCTTATCCCCCTGCCCCAGGGGACGACATATAATGCCTACCTGGTCAAAGGCAGCGACCAAACAGCCCTGATTGATACAGTAAATCCTGGTTTTGAGCCGGAGTTGCTTGCCAGACTCTCCCAGGTCATGGAGCCGGGGGAGCTGGATTATGTGGTGATGAACCACGCGGAGCCGGACCATGCCGGAGCCATTCCGGCCGTCTTACAGGCCAGCCCCAGGGCCAAATTGATCACTACCGCCAAGGGCGCGAGTATGGCCCGCACCTATTTTCAGACCCCGGAAGAGAGAATCATGGTGGTGAAAGACAGCGATACCGTCACCCTGGGCGATAAAACCCTGCGCTTTCTGGAGGCCCCCTGGCTCCACTGGCCGGAAACCATGTTTACCTATGCGGTAGAGGAACGGGTGCTTTTTTCCTGTGACTTCTTCGGCGCCCATACTGCCTTCGGATTGTATGAGGATGAGGTGGAGGACCTGCCGGTTTTGGCCAAGAGGTACTTCGGTGAAATCATGATGCCCTTCCGCCTGCCAGGGCAAAAGGCTCTGCGGAAGCTGGCCGATCTGGAGATCGGCCTCATCGCCCCCAGCCACGGCCCCGTTTACCGGAATCCTAAAAAAATTCTGGCCGCTTATCAAGACTGGACGTCAGGCGTTACCGGTGAAAAAGCGACCCTGGTATATGCCAGCATGTGGCAATCCACCGAGAAGATGGTTTTTCACCTGGCGGAAGTTTTTCAGGCCGAGGCCATACAGGTCTGCCTCTATAACCTGGTTAATGCGGATTTGGGCGATATTGCCAAAGACCTGGTAGATTCCCGGGCCTTGGTCCTCGGCACCCCCACAGTTTTAGGGGGCATGCATCCCCTGGCCCTTTTTGGAGCCTACCTGGTGAAAGCTTTACGTCCTCCGGCAAAGTATGGGGCAGTGCTTAGCTCCTATGGCTGGGGCGGCGGGGCCCTGCGTCAAATTTCCGAAATCCTCTCCGGCACTAACATTGAGTTGGCAGGCGCCGTGGAGGTTTTGGGACCGCCCACCGCAGAAACCCTGGAGCAAGTGGAGGGTCTGGGTCATAAACTCGCGGGCAAAATTAAGGGTTAAAAAAAATAGTCAAGATCAGCGACAGGGCAGGCTGGCTCACTAATTAACTTACCTTTCCTGAGAAGCAACGGGTTTAAGACACGTTATGGATACGGGTGAACGTCTGGCATTAGCGTCTGTAGCAGTCAACCTTTTGGTGACCGGGCTCAAGTATTTCCTGGGGGTGTTTTCCGGGAGTCTGGCCCTCTTGGCCGACGCGGTGCACTCCAGCGCCGACGTGGTCTCGTCCGCCTCCATCTGGGCCGGGATCAGGCTCTCCCGGCGCAAGACCAAACGGTTTCCCTATGGCCTCTACAAGGTGGAAAACCTGGTGGCTTTAATCACCGCGGCGATTATTCTCCTGGCCGGCTATGAGATCGCCCGCAGCGTGTTGTGGGCCGGGGAGAGGGTCCGGGCGGAACGCCTGCCGTACGCCATTTTCGGAGTGATGGTGATTGTTTTGATTCTCCTGGCCTTTTCCCGCTACGAGCTGAGAAAGGCCAGAGCCCTCAGTTCCCCCAGCCTGGAGGCCGACGCCCAGCACCTGGGCGCCGACCTGTTTTCTTCTTGCGTCATCCTGGTGGGACTGGCAGGAACCTATTTTCAGGTGAAATTCCCCCTGGACCGGGTGGCGGCCCTGATCATCGTGGGATTGATCGCCTGGGTGGGGGTGAAAATCGCAGTGGACGCCATCCGGGTGCTCCTGGACGCCTCCCTGGACTTCCATACCTTGAACACTATCCGGGACATTATCCTTGAGACCCCCCAGGTCAGTAAGATCAACGCGCTGACGGGAAGGAATTCCGGCAAATTCAAGTTCATCGAAGCCGACCTGGCCCTTAAGGTCAGGGAGCTCCCCAAGGCTCACTTTATTGCCAATCAAATCGAGGGCCGCATCAAAGCCAGAGTGTCCAATGTGGATCACGTTCTCATCCATTATGAACCCATTAAAAAAGAGACTCGGGTCATTGCCTTGCCCGTGGCGGCAGATCGGCAGCACCTGTCGGAGCACTTCGGGGAAGCGCCTTATTTCCTTTTGCTCACCTTAAAGATTGAAGACGGCAGTCTTTTAGAAGAAACCTGGCAGTCCAACCCCTTTCTAGGGGTGGAAAAAGGTAAAGGCATCCAGGTGAGCGAATGGCTGGTGAGCCTGGGGATTGACGAAGTGGTCACCGCCAAAAGTTTCGCGCATAAGGGTCCCTTTTACGTCTTTTCCGACAATGAAGTGGAGGTGCGGCAAACCGAGGGGCAGAGCCTCAAGGAGATCAAGGAATCTCTCATCGGGTCTGCCGAGGCCGGTAGCGCTGGCCAGGACTTCAGCTTTGGTGGAAATAATCCCCCCATTTACTCAGAAGATAGCCATTGACTGCCTCCTCCACCGTCCCTGTGTGGAGTTGGCTTATGGCGATTACGGGGCCGGCGAGGCCCTCATCCTGATTCATGGGCTGGGCGGCAGGGGTTGGAGCTGGCGCCAGCAAATTGCCGAGCTGTCTCAGGATTACCGGGTCCTGGCCCTGGACCTGCGAGGCCACGGGAACTCCGGCTGCCGGGCCGGGGAGACCATCAGCCTCAGGTCCCTGGCTGAGGACGTCATGGCCTTGATGAAGAACCTCGGAGTGGTTCGGGGCCATATCTGCGGCCATTCCCTGGGGGGCATGATCGCCCTGGAGATCCTGGCCCGCTCCGGCACCTTGATAAAGTCCCTGGTCTTGACGGACACCACGGCTTTTTTCCCCCCGCCTTCAATGTTGGCAGAATTTTTGCACCACTTTGACCTGATGGAAATGGCAAATTGGGCCAGGTTTATGGCGCCCCGGCTCCTGGGGCGGGAAGCGCCGGCGGCTTTGACCGAGGAGGTGGTGGAGACCATCAGCGCCACCTCCCGGGTCGCGTACCGCCAGGCCCTCATCGCCGCTTTCCAAGCGGACTATCGCTGGTTACTCCCTTTGCTTGACCTTCCCACCTTGATTCTGGTGGGAGAAGAAGATCAGGCGACCCCCTGGGGTCATGCCCGTTACCTCCAGAGCCGGATCAGAGAGGCATCTCTTCAGGTGGTGCCTAAGGCCGGGCACCTGTCCCCTCAAGAAAATCCCCAGGAATTCAACCGGCAGCTTCGGGCGCACCTGAAAGGATATGAGAGGTAATGGTCTTGCCGGGGAGCAAATATCAACCCTAGAAAAGCCAATTACTGGAAAGGAGATCCGTGTATGCCAGGTTTTGCTCGGAGTCAAGGTCCAGGCGGCGGAGCGGGCGGCGGTCCAGGCCGCGGGCCCGGTCGCGGCGGGGGCCGGGGCGGTGGCCGGGGCGGCGGTTTCCGGCCGGGCCCTGGAGGTTTCTGCCTCTGCCCGGCCTGTGGCCACAAGGTGTCTCACCAGCAGGGAGTCCCCTGCTTTGAGGTAAAATGCCCCCAATGCGGGGCGATGATGATCCGGGAAAGATGAGGCGGCTCCGGGCCTTTTACCGCCCGGGAGCGCGGCGACATTCTTTCCTGGTAAAGGAGGTATTGGATTATGCCAGGTTATGATGGTACAGGACCCCGGGGCCAAGGCCCTGGCACCGGCTGGGGTCTGGGTCCCTGTGGCGCGGGTCGGCGGAGAGGCGCCGGCTTCGGTCCGGGGTTTGGCCGGGGCGCTGGGGGTTTCGGCCGGGGCGCCTGGGGCCGCCCCCGTTGGGGTTGGGGCGCGCGGCGGGCCTACGGCCCTTTCGCCCCCGGCGGCGGTCCGGTCTATGGAGCTCCACCGGACGAAGCCCAGGCTTTGAAAGAGGAAGCGGCCTACTTACAAAGTGAGCTGGAGGCCGTCCAGAGGCGGATCGCCGCACTGGAGAGCTCTTAACTTTCGGCCATGTCCCCTGCTCCGGATAAAATCAGGGCAGGGGACGTGAGACTTTTTTGGCAGCAGGGCTTTGCGCCGGTGAACCGGCTTTTTAAGAGGTATGTGGCCATGTCAGAAGTTGAGTGTCAACTCCCGGAGTTCAACCCGGAAGACACGGAAATCAAGGAAATTTTGGCAAAGAGCCGGATCATTGCGGTAGTGGGGCTTTCCGCCGACCCTGACAAGGACAGCCATCAGGTGGCCAAATACCTGCAGGAACAGGGCTATCGCATTGTGCCGGTCAACCCCAGGCCGGGCGAGATTTTGGGTCAGAAATGTTACGCCAGCCTCAAAGAAATCCCTTTTCCAGTGGATATCGTGGATATTTTTCGAAAAATCGCCGCCATTCCGGCAGTGGTGGACGACGCCATTGCCATCGGCGCCAAAGTAGTCTGGATGCAGTTGGGTCTGGCCGAAAACCAGGCAGCTCGTAAGGCGATGGCTGCCGGTCTTCAGGTGGTCATGAATAAATGCCTGAAAATCGAACACAGGCGCTATTTCTCCCGATAATCCCGGCAGGCGGCCCAGGCGGCTTGAGAGTTGAGCCAGGCCCGGCGCCGGCCGCCGGCCGGTGACCATGTCCCGGCGGTTATTGCCGAAAGCGCCTTGACTGGGAAAGCTTTCTGGACTAATTTCTATTGGTATTAAACAGAAAGGAGGAACGTGCCAGTGACCAGAAAGATCTTTTTATGCGCATTGGTAGTGGCGCTCTTGGGCGCCTTTGCGGTGATGGGTGCAGCCCAACAGGCGGCGAAACCGGCCGCGCCGGCGGCGGCGCCGGAAAAAGCCGCGGCCCCGGAAAAACCGGCGGCGCCGGCGGCCCCAGCCGCAGCCAAAGAGGCGGCCGCACCCGCACCTAAGGCTGCCCCCGCCCCCGAGGACAAGAAGAAGCATGTCGCCTCGGGGCTGTACGTCTCGGCTAAAGACGCTTACGCCATGTGGCAGGCGGACAAAGCCAACGTCAAGGTTTTGGATTGCCGCACCCCCGAGGAATATGCCTTTATCGGGCATGCCCCCATGGCCGTAAACATTCCTATCAAATTCGTGGTTTACAAGTGGGATCCGGAAAAGAAAGCCTACCAGATGAAACCGAATCCCAAATTCCTGAGAGAAGCCAAAAAGCGCTTCAAGAAAACCGACACCATCCTGGTGATGTGCCGTTCAGGGCACCGGAGCGCCGCCTCAGCCAACGCCCTCATCAAAGCCGGCTACCCTAAGGTGTATAACATCATTGACGGCTATGAGGGGGACAAGGTGAAAGACAAGAACAGCCCTGATTTCGGCAAGCGCACCATCAACGGCTGGAAGAATTCCGGGGTTCCCTGGACCTATGATCTTGACGTGGAACAGATTTACCTCATCGCCAAACCCAAGAAGACCAAATGATCCGTGCGGTGATAGAGTCAAGAAGTCGGGGCCGGCCTTCCCTGAAGAAGCTGGCCCCAGTGTTTTTAATAGCCGGTTAACTGGGGGAAATAATTAAGTTATACCAATTCGCACTCAAATAGGTATTAAAATGTAGGGGCGAACCTTGGGTTCGCCCACTGATTTAGGGCGAATCCAAGATTCGCCCCTACGAAAAAAATTGTCGTTTGATGGCGAATTGGTATTAGACAGGCCCGGCGGGCGCCGGGCTGCCTTAAGCAGTTTGGTCGGGGCGCACCCGCGTGTGCTCCTTTGAAATCGGGCGGACACCTAAGTCCGCCCCTGGAGGAGACTCTATTAGTGTTTGACGGAAACATCCGGGACATAACCGTAAGGGAAAATGTAACTTCACTGACAGGGCAGATCTAGAAAAGGGGGTGACAAAGGTGAGCAACATGCTCTTTATCATTTCCAACGGCTTTGAAAAGGCGGGCCGGGCCACCCGGGCCTTCCAATTCGCCAAGGTAGCCAGGGAAAAGGGACATGACGTTAAGGTCTTTCTGGTGGACGACGCCATCCATTGGGCCCAACTGGGCATGGCCGAAGGGGTCCGGGCCGCCACCGGCGAGGAGATGAAGCCTTTTATCGACTACCTGCTGGCCAACGGCACGGAGATTGTCGCCTGCAAGGCCTGAGTGGACCACAGGTACTTAACCCCCGATGAAATGATTCCGGGGGTCACTATTCAAGGGGCGCCATATCTCATCGATTTGATAGAACGCTATCAGACGATGACCTTTTAAAGGGCCTGGTTCTAAAAAGCGCTTCCCTCTGTCGCCCGGTGGGGTGGAGGAAGGAGATTCCTTTTTTAGCCAAAAGGCCCGGTATTACTGCGCCTGGAACTTTCAGGGGATTCAGGTCAGGCAACCTCGGAGATCCCGCCCGGGTTGCGGCTGACGGAAAAGGGAGAGGTTTGTTTTTTCCCTCCCCCTGGCAGGGTTTCCGGCAAGACCTTTAAGACGGTTAAGGTAAGATGACCCCTATGTCTTTATTGCCTGCTGATTTGCCCGATTGGCCGCATTTTATCATTCAAAGCGTGGCGGACGGCATAATCACGGTGGACGGCGAGATGCGGGTTACCGACCTTAATCAGGCGGCGGAAAGACTCACGGGGTACAGCCGGGAGAAGGCTTTAGGGCGTTTTTGCGGAAAAGTCCTCCAGAGCAGTATGTGCGGACGGGAATGTCCCCTGAAGATGGCCATGAGCACCGGCGAGATCATCTCTCGGGAAGCCGTCCTGACCAATCGCCGGGGGGAAAAAATTGAGGTCATGCTGTCCGCCTCAGCTTTACGGGATGATCAGGGCAACCTCCTGGGCGGGGTGGAAACCTTTCGGGACATCGCGCCCCTCAAACACCTGGAAAATGAGCGCCGCCAACTGGTGGGCATGTTCGCCCATGATCTGAAGGCCCCGGTGGTAGGCGTGGCCGGCCTCCTCAACCGTCTTCTCCAGGGCAAGGCGGGGAAACTCAATAAAGACCAGAAGTCCTACCTGGAGACCGTCTATCGGGAAATGCAGCGCCTGGAGAGCCTCATCACCAATTTTCTGGACTATTCCCGCTTGGACCTGCACATCATTACCCCGGTGATTAGCGCCATGCAAGTGGAGAAGGAGTGCCAGGAGGTTATCAATCGATTGCGGCCCCAAGCAGAGGAAAAGGGCATTGCGCTTCAGGTGGAATACCCGCAAGACATCCTCGTCCTCCAGGCTGATCCCGTGTTATTCCAGAGGACTCTCTGCAACCTTATGGGCAACGCCATCAAGTATTCCCCGCCCCAAGGTCGGGTGACCCTGACGGTGAGCGATTTGGGGGAGGAAATCCTGTTTGCCGTTAAAGACCAGGGGCCGGGCATTGACCCTGGCGACTTGCCCCATCTATTTGAACTGCTTTATCGGGGGAAAAGCGTAGGGCAAGAGAGCGGCTTGGGTCTGGGTTTGGCCATAGTCAAGCGCATCATCGACGCCCACGGCGGCCGGGTATGGGTGGAAAGCGAGACCGGCCAGGGGGCCACCTTCTTTTTCACGCTTCCCCGGAGCAACCGGGCGTAACCCCGCCCTGGTGGGAAACATGGTTCTAGTCTGCCGCGGCCAGGACAGGGAACTCGGTGTCTTCTCATAACTCCGGGTCTGACCCCGGCGGGATCAGACCTCTGCAAAGTGAAAGAAAGGCTGGTTTCGGTGGGCCATGGCGTCGGGACCGCGGCAGGCACCGGACCTGACCACGGGCCGCCTGAGGCGCAGCGTTTGCCGGCAAGCGGCCCCCTGCCGGAGACACACAAAGGAGAACTGGTATGGAAAAAGGACATAAACTGGTGATCATCGGCATGGGAGGAGTGGGCGGCCCGGCGGCTATGCTCGCTCGCAAGTTACTGCCGGGCGTGGACATTACCGTTATCCGGGAAGAAGACCGCTTCATCGTCCGCTGAGCCCTCCCCCACGTGGTGGCCGGTGTGGCTACCGTTGACTCCATCACCAATCCGGACCGGATGTTTGAGGAAGCCGGCATCAAGGTGGTGCTGGGAAAAGTCGTGAAGGCTGACGCGGTCAATAAAACCCTGATGTTGGCGGATGGCGGCACCATCCATTTTGACAAGCTCATCTTGGGCCTGGGGGCCCGACAGATGATCTCACCTTTGGAGGGGAGTACCCTCAAGGGCGTTTTTACCTTGAGGAGCGCCGCTGACGCCGTGCGCATCCGGGAATATCTCGAGGCTGAAAATCCTCGTCAACTGATCTTTATCGGCGCGGGTTACACCAATCTGGAAACCGCCTCCTTGCTGATGACCGCCAAACCGGATTACTACCGGGCCACCGTCGTTGAACTTATGGAGTATCCTTTGCCCTTGATGCTGGACCGGGACCTGGCCCTGGGGGTTCAGGATTATTTAGCCGAAAAAGGCCTCCAGATGAAAATGGGAGAAAAAGCCGCCCGGCTCCTGGGAAACAACGGCCGGGTAGCCGGGGTTGAACTTACCTCGGGGGAACAAATCCCCGGAGATTTTGTTTTGATCGCGGTGGGGGCCGCCCCTAACCTGGAACTGGCCCAGCAGTTAGATCTGGCCCTAGAAAAATTCGGCATTCAGGTAAATGAGTTTTTGGAGACCTCCCATCCCGATATTCTGGCCGGAGGCGATTGTGTGGAGAAGCTCCATTTTATCACGAAAAAACCGGTGCTCAGCATGCTGCGCGGCCCCGCCGTCATTCAGGGGCGGCTCCTGGCCAAACGCCTGGCCGGTTATGCGATTCCTTTCCCGGGAGTCTTGAACAATTCCGCGGTCAGGTTGTTCGACAAATATTTGGGTTCCGTGGGTCTGACCGAAGACGCGGCCCGCCGGGAAGGGTTCGACCCCATCACGGCTTCGGCGGTCTCCCGCAGTAAACACGGCATGATCCCCGGGGTCAAGCCCTGGACCCTAAAACTGGTGTTCGACCGCCAAACCCAAAAGCTCCTGGGGGGGCAGATCATCAGTGACAGCGAGGCGCCGGTGAAGGAGATCGATACGATCAACGCCCTGATCCTGGGGGGCAAAACCATCCCCGACCTGACCCTCTTGATGTGCGCCGGCACGCCGGACTTGTCGTCCGAACCGAGTCTGGAGCCCATCACGATCTGCGCCGAGCAGGCGCTGCAAAAAATGCGCGGATAAACGGCATCTTTGCCAATCATTAGAAAAGGAGATTTTCCCATGAAAAAAGTGATGCTGGTAGGTTGTGGAGCCTACATGGACAGCGGTTACGGCTGTCCGGGGGAATGGCGCTGCATGAAGGCGGCCACGTTGGGGGAGGGGACGTTTACCGAACCCGTGCAGGTCATGTCCTTTGTCAAGTGTCAGTGCCCCGGTCGCAGCCTGGTGGCCAACGTGGGCATGGCCATGAAGCTGGCGGAAATGAAGCCGGAAGCGATTTATTTGAGTTCCTGCCTGGCCAAGGCCAAGCCGGGGTGTCCTTATAGCACCGCCGAAGAAATCTCCCAGCTTATCACGGGAAAAACCGGCATCCCGGTGATATTGGGGACCCACGAATATCATTAATACCAAGGTGCGCTCATAACGGTAATATATTTTCTGTAGGGGCGGACCTAGGTGTCCGCCTCAGATTTTGGGCGCACACACAGGTGCGCCCCTACAGACAAGCAGATTGACTTACTTCTTTGAGCGTAACTTGGCATACACCCTTCAAAATAGAAAACCGCTCATGCATCCCCTCATGAAATTGAGGGGAGAGAGCGGTACCAGGGATAACTTATTGAATAACTTGGTGGAGATGAGGGGATTTGAACCCCTGACCTCCTGCATGCGAAGCAGGCGCTCTTCCAACTGAGCTACATCCCCACAGATTTTAATTATGGCCGGGAATTACTCGATGTCAAGCGGAAACGCCGTCGGCTTAAAGAGAAGACCAGAGGGCCAGCGGTCACCCGGCCCTCTGAGTTCAGCTACTCTTATACCAATCCGCCAGCAAACCTGGGTTTGGATAGTAGAGGCGAATCTGGTATTCCCCCTGAATCGGCGGGAGAACACGAGGAAACCGTCTCAAAACCCATATTTTTATCAAAATGTCATTCTGAGCGAAGCGAAGAATCTCGTATTATTAAACACTTGATACCCTTCGCTTCGCTCAGGGCGACAGAAAGAAAAGGTTTTGGGACGGTTTCCGAGGTTCGTCCCTTGTCTAATACCTTTTGAAGGCGAATTGGTATTAGAACAGTCTCAGCTTATCCCCTGCAGGCAGGTACCCCGAGACTCCTTTTAGCCTTCAGGTCCCGAAAAGAAAGAGGCGTACGTAAACCACCACCGGGACAGCGAAGAGCAGGCTGTCCAGGCGGTCCAGCATGCCGCCGTGCCCCGGCAGTAGGGAGCCGGCGTCCTTCACCCGGGCCTGACGCTTGAGCATGGATTCGAAGAGGTCCCCCACCAGCCCCAGTAAACCCACCAGCAGGGACAGCCAGGCCAGGCTTACGGTCCGGCTCTGTGGAAAGAGCTGCCGCCCCAGCAAAATCCCCACCACCAGACAGGCGGCCAGACCGCCGGCAGTGCCCACCCAGGTCTTCCCCGGACTCACCTGGGGATAGAGCTTCTTTTCCCCCCAGGCCTTACCGCTGTAAAAGGCCGTGGTGTCTCCGGCGAAAATTACCGCCAGGAGCCATAAGACCCACCATTCCCCCTGAGCCATGAAGCGGAGCCAGACCAGATGGCCTAACAGCAGGGGCAGATAAAGCAGCCCCAAGGCATTTACCGCCAGACTCCAGGCCACCTTTTCAATATGGCCGTAGCTGAGGAGATAAAAAAGCAGCAGGCCGAACAGGCAAAACACTAAGACCATTACCGGCCCGATGGGGTTGATGGGATAAGCCTGCTTCGGTATGGTCCAGAAACTTAAGATCAATATCGTGCCCAGGGTAATGGGGTAGAGCTTGCGCACCCAGTCGGATTCCGGCTTGAACATGCCGATAAATTCCCATTGCCCCAGCCCGCTGATCAAAACGATCATCAACACAAAGAGGATGCGACCTCCCAGAAGGAGCACCAGGAGCAAAATGGGCACCGCAATGATGGCCGTAAGCCAACGCTGCCAATGCAAAGGAAATTCCTCTCTGGGGTGATTGACGTGGGGGAGGGGGCTAAGGGCCTCAGGTCCCTGGCCCTCCCTCCACAACTTCATTCCTTTTCCTTACTCCTATGCCAGGCCCAAAGTAAAACCGCGCCCGCGGTCAGGGACAGGCCCAGGGCAAAGACCTGGGTAGAGGGCATCTCCCCGATTAATAGCGGTCCCCGGTAGTCCAGGGGGGATCGAAAAAACTCTACCACAAAACGCACCAGGCCAGCCAGCACGAAGTAGGTAAGAATCACCTGGCCCTCGAAGCGTTTCCTGGTCCTGAGCCAATAGACCACCCCGAAGACTCCCAGGGATAACAGGGCTTCATAGAGTTGCGTGGGGTGGATGGGCACTTTGATGGGGCACAGGGTCTCGGGGTGGGTAAAGGTGACCCCCCAGGGGAGATCAGTGGGGCGGCCGTAACAACAGCCGGCCATGAAGCAGCCCAGCCGCCCGAAAAACTGTCCCACCGGCAGGCCCACTCCCAGGGAATCAAAGGAAGTCCGCCAGGGCAGATCATGGCGGCGCATATACCAGAACCCCACCGCCACCGCGGCCACCAGGCCGCCGTGAAACACCAGCCCGCCGTCCCAGAGGACAAAGATTTTCAGGGGGTTAGCCAGAAAATAGGGGTATTCCAAAATGACATACAACAAGCGGGAGCCCACTAAGGCGGACAGGACGATGTAAAAACAGAGATCATAGAATCGCCCGACGTTCAGGCCCTGACGCCGGGCCTCCTGGGCGGAGAGATAGATGGCGGCAAGGAAGGCCAGGGCCAGGAAAAATCCATAGGTGAAGATATTAATGGGACCTAATCTAAACAGGATGGGATGCATCTTGTCCTTTCTCTTCCGTCAGGATGACCCAGACCAGGAGTCCGGCTCCCAGGCAGACCAGGCTGTCCGCCACATTGAAGGCCGGCCAATGGTGCCGCCCCCAATAGAAATCCAAGAAGTCGATGACTTCTTTCAGGCGCACCCGGTCAATGAGATTGCCCAAGGCCCCGGTCATAATCAGGCTGTAGCCCAAGGCCGCCAACCCGTGGCCCTCCGGCAGGCGCCACCAGAGATAACCCACCACCACCAGCACCACCAGGGTGGTGATGATAAAGAAAATCCAGGCAAAGTTAGGGGACAGGCTTGACAACAGTCCGAACGCGGCCCCCCGGTTGCGGATGTGCACCAGGTTGAAAAAACCCGGGATGATGGGAATCTGGGTCCCCAAAGGCAGGGATCTGACCACCAGAAACTTGGTAATCTGGTCCAGGGCCACCCCGACGACCAGGACCGGCAACAGGAACATGACTTTGCGAGACATAAGGTTCGAAGCCTTTTTATCCCTAGGGCGGGCCTCCCGCCCGTCTTTGGCGCCTGACTTTAGGGGTATCGGGTTATTAAGCCTCCAGGACCTGAAGACAACGGGCGCAAATCTGGGGATGCCCGGCGTCGGCCCCGACGCTGGGGGATTGGAACCAGCAGCGCACGCACTTTTCCCCCGGGGCTTTGTCCACCTGGACCCAAAGCCCGGGGACCTCTTGGGCCGGCAGCGCCGCCGCGGTGCCGACCTGCCATTCAGCCACTTCCAAATCCGCCACCTGGGCCAGGGTCTTCAGTTCCCCTTCCTGTTGGGAGAGCTTTTCATAAAGACCGGCCTCAGTGACCCCCAGCACCACCCGGGCTTCCTGGGGGGTGCTGAGTTGTTTGGCTCTCCGGGCCTCCTCCAGGCCCCGGTTGATCTCCGCCCGCACCTGGAGTAGAAATTCATACTTGCTCAATAAAGCCTCCTCCGGGAACCCGGGGCGGGGTTCCGGGAAGGCGGTCAGATGGACGCTTTCTTCTCTAGTCTGACCGGGAAGATGGTCCCACACCTCCTCCGCGGTAAAAGAGAGGATAGGGGCCAAAAGCCTGGTCAAGTCGCGCAAAATCTCCCACAGGGTGCTTTGGGCGCTCCGCCGGGCCGGGGATTCGGCTTTGGAAATATAAAGGCGATCTTTCAGGATATCCAGATAGATGGCCGACATCTCCACCGCGCAGAATTGGTGCAGGCGGTGAAAGACCAAATGGAATTCGTAATCCAGGTAAGCCTTTTTTACCCGCTCCCGCAGTTGGGCCAGCCAGGACAGGGCCAGGCGATCCAATTCCTCCCGGTCCCCGGGGGGCACCAGGTGGCGCTCCGGGTCAAAATCATAGAGATTACCCAGCATGAACCGGGCGGTATTCCGGAAACGCCGATAAGCCTCGGCCAGTTGCTTTAAAATGCCGTCCGAGAGGCGCACGTCGTCCCGGTAATCCTCCGCCGCCACCCACAGCCGGAGAATCTCCGCGCCGTAAGCCTGCATGACCTCCTGGGGAACGATGACGTTTCCCAGGGATTTGGACATCTTGCGCCCGTCGCCGTCCACCACGAAGCCGTGGGTCAGCACCCCCCGATAAGGGGCCTGGCCCCGCGTGCCCACCGCGGCCAAAAGGCTGCTGTGGAACCAACCCCGGTGTTGGTCGGAGCCTTCCAGGTACAGGTCCGCGGGAAAGCGCAGCTCCGGGTTACCTTCCAACACCGCAGCGAAACTCACCCCGGAGTCGAACCAGACGTCCAGGATGTCCGTTTCCTTGCGGAAATCTTTTCCCTGACAACGGGGGCAAGAGATCTCGGGGGGCAGCAGTTCCGTCACCGGACTGGCAAACCAGAAATCCGCGCCTTCCCGGCGCACCCGGGCGATAATGCCGTCCAGGATTTCCCGGGTCAAAACCACTTCGCCGCAGCCCTGACAATGAAACGCGACAATGGGCACTCCCCAGGCCCGCTGGCGGGAGATGCACCAATCCGGGCGTTGCTCCACCATCTGGTAGATGCGCTCCCGGCCCCAGCGGGGAATCCAGGCGGCCCCGTCAATGGCCTCCAGGGCCTTTTCCCGGAGGCCGTTTTGCTCCATGGAGATGAACCACTGCTCCGTAGCCCGAAAGATAATGGGCTGCTTGCAGCGCCAGCAGTGAGGATAGCTGTGGCTGGCCTCTTCGGCCAGGAGCAAAGCGCCCTTACGGCGCAGCAGGTCGATGATGCCGGGGTTGGCGCCCCAGACGCTCTCTCCGGCGAACTCCGGCACTTCCTTAGTAAAGCAGCCGCTGTCGTCCACGGGAGAATAGGGTTTTAGACCATACTTGAGGCCGCTGTCATAATCCTCCTGACCGTGGCCCGGAGCAATATGCACCAAACCGGTGCCCGCGGTCACCGTGACGTAATCCGCTAAAATTACCTGGGAGTCCCGCTCCAGCCAGGGGTGCCGGGCCACGGCCCCTTCCAGTTGCCGCCCGCTTACTCTTAAGACCTCCTCCCCTTTGAGGCCCCAGAAGGCCAACAGGCCGGCGGCCAGGTCCGCGGCCACCACCAACAGTTCCTCACCCACCTGAAGGGCCACGTAATCCAGGTCGGGATGCACGGCAATAGCCAGATTGGCGGGCAGAGTCCAGGGGGTGGTGGTCCAGATCACCAGGGAAACGGGCCTTCCCCCCAACTCCGGAGCGCCAGCTGGCGGGCTGATCAGGGGAAACTTCACATAAATGGAGGGGGTGTGGTGGTCTTCATATTCCACCTCCGCCTCCGCCAGGGCGGTATGACAGGTGGCGCACCAGTGGATGGGCTTTTTACTCCGGTAAATGGAGCCGTTCAAAAAAAACTTGCCGTATTCTGTCACGATGGCCGCCACATAGGCCGGGTCCATAGTCAGATAAGGATGCCGCCAATCTCCTAAGACCCCCAGGCGCTCAAACTCCTCCCGCTGGATGTCGATAAATTTTTCGGCATAGGCCCGGCAGCGGTTCCGCACCTCCAACTGGGGCAGGGCCTGGCCCTGGGCCTTCAGTTCCTTGTCCACCTGATGTTCGATGGGCAGCCCGTGGCAATCCCAACCCGGCACATAGGGGCAGGCAAACCCGGCCATCTGCCGGGATTTGATGATAATGTCCTTGAGAATCTTGTTTAGGGCATGGCCCAGATGAATGTGGCCATTGGCGTAGGGCGGCCCGTCATGCAAGATGAAGCGGGGTCTGCCCCGGGTGTTGGTCTGAATCCTGCCATAGAGGTCCATTTCCCCCCAGCGCCGCAGGATTTCCGGCTCCCGCCGGGGCAGCTCCGCTTTCATGGGGAAAGCCGTGCGAGGCAGGTTAAGGGTATCCTTGTAATCCATCCAGCCGCCTCCCTGCTAAACTCAAAGGTTTAACTTACCTCATTTGCCTAAAAAAGCAACCGAGTGAGAGGGGGAGATGAGGTTTTTGGGGGAGGGGGCCAGGGGGAATAGTAAAGGGCGAAAAGGGAAAAAGGTCAACTCATTCTAAAATTGTACTTGGGAACGACAATGAATGCCAAGCTTAACTTGGCTGGTAAAAGCGTTCCCAAGCGCAGCTTGGGAACGAGCCATTCATGTTCCAAGGAACACCCAAAACCAGGAAAATTAACGTAGGGTGAGTCTCACGCACCATTTTTGGCTACGACAGACATTTTCAGAGCAGGCTATTTTTAAGCGAATTTATGAAGTGTTATCTATACCCACCCCTCTAAACCCGGCCATAACTTGACCTCAAAACCTGATTTAGATAAGATGAGCCATGCGACCGGCGTTAACGGCTTTTTTCCTGTCGGCCCTGGTCTTTCCCGGTTTGGGCCAGCTCTACAAGCAGGACCGCAAAAAAGGCATCATCCTGATTTTGCTGGCTAACCTGCTTTTGGGCCTTCTCCTGTTAATGGGATTGATTACTTTTTCCCAGGAATATATGGCGAATTTTTTCCCGGCCCCCATATCCCTGGAGATTTTGCGGCCCTTGCTCTTAAGAGTCGTCACCCGCCCCTGGTTCATCATTCCTTTTAGCCTCATGGTGGGATTGTGGGCCTTCGCGGCGTTGGACGCCCTGCGCCGACCGCCCCCACCCCAGGAGGATTAATGGATTTCCTCCAGTTTTTCTGGATTTTCCTCATCTTCATTGCGCTTCAGCCCCTATTCCGGCAGAAGGCCCTGGAGTTTTCCCGGAAGCGCCTCCTGGCCCGCTTGCAGCAAAAACGCTCCTCCCGGGTCATCCTCCTGGTGCACCGCCAGGAGACCATGGCCCTTTTAGGCTTTCCCGTCTTCCGCTATATCGACGTGAACGACTCGGAAGAGGTGATCCGGGCCGTCCACTTCTCCGATCCGGAAACCCCCATCGACCTGATTCTTCATACCCCCGGCGGCCTGGTCCTGGCTTCCCTGCAGATCGCCTTTGCCCTGAATAAACATCCCGGCAAAGTCACCGTCTTTGTGCCCCACTATGCCATGTCCGGGGGCACCTTAATCGCCCTGGCCGCGGATGAAATTGTCATGTGCGAACACGCCGTCCTGGGGCCGGTGGACCCCCAGATCGCCCAATTCCCCGCCACCTCCCTCCTCCGAGCGGTGGCCAAAAAGCCCCTGGGGGACCTGGAGGACAAGACCCTGATCCTGGCGGACCAGGCGGAGATGGCCATCGTGGAAGTGCGGAACAGCGTCCGGGAATTGCTGCGGACCAAATTCCCCGACGAAAAGGCTGAGGAACTGGCCCGCAT
This sequence comes from Thermodesulfobacteriota bacterium, assembly GCA_040756315.1. Taxonomy (GTDB): domain Bacteria; phylum Desulfobacterota; class Desulfobaccia; order Desulfobaccales; family 0-14-0-80-60-11; genus JBFLZI01. The sequence continues at coordinate 58,152 of JBFLZI010000002.1, forward strand.
CCTCTCGGAAGGACGCTGGACCCACGATTTTCCCATCACCTTCGAAGTGGCCCGGACCCTGGGCCTGCCGGTGTCCAACGACATGCCCCAGGAAATCATGGAACTCATGGGCCTCTTCCCCCAACCCGTCCGCCAAACCCCGGCAGTGGAATACCTTCCCTTCCCCCGCCGCACCCGGCCTGATTGAGAGTGAGTTACTTGGGGGAGGGGGCTAAGGGCCACAGGCCCTTACCCCCTCCCCCAAACC
>JBFLZI010000003.1:0-56232 GCA_040756315.1 Thermodesulfobacteriota bacterium
TCCCCCGCCCTCCCCTCAAACTCCCCTCCCACTCCCCTATAAGGGATTGGGGGTGGGGGTCTGGGGGAGGGGCTGATGGGCACAGTCCCTTACCCCCTCCCCCCAGATATTAATTTTATTATAGCGGCCTAAGCAATGGTTATGCCATGATAAAAAGAAAAGGGATGGCCTCAAAGTCGTGCTGTTGGGCTGAGGCTGATCTTTGGGGTCCTGGAAGACCCTTTCTCAGGCAAGTTAATGAAATCTGAACCCATACTGGTGACCGGGGCCACCGGCTACGTGGGGGGGCGCCTGGTGCCCCAATTGTTGGAGGCCGGCTACCGGGTCCGGGCCTTGGGGCGGTCCGTGGCTAAATTACAAGGGCGGCCCTGGGCCAAACATCCCCGGATAGAGTTGGCCACGGGAGACGTGCTGGACGAGGCATCTTTACAAAAGGCGGCTCAAGGCTGTAGCGCCGCCTTTTATCTGGTCCACTCCATGCTGGCGGACCCCAAAGATTTTAGCGCTACGGATCGGGCTGCGGCTCAGAATATGGCTCGGGCCGCGGCCGCGGCCCGACTGGACCGGATCATTTATTTAGGCGGTCTGGGGGGGTGGACGACCCGCATCTGAGCGAGCACCTCCGCTCCCGCCATGAAGTAGCCCGCATTCTTCAGTCCGGCCCGGTACCCGCCACTTTTCTTAGGGCCGCCATGATCCTGGGGTCCGGCAGCGCCTCTTTTGAAATTCTGCGTTATCTGGTGGACCGCCTGCCGGTGATGCTCACCCCCAGATGGGTGCACAACCCGGTGCAGCCCATTGCCATCAGTAACGTCCTCAATTATTTGCAGGGTTGTCTGGAGACGGAGGCAGTCAAAGGGGAGACCTTTGACATCGGGGGGCCGGAAGTGGTCACTTACCGCCGCCTGTTTGACATCTATGCCGAAGAAGCCCGTCTGCCCCGGCGCCTCATAATCCCTGTGCCGTTTCTGACGCCCCGGCTAAGTTCCTATTGGATTCACCTGGTCACCCCGGTGCCAGCCTCCATTGCCCGGCCCCTGGCTGAGGGGTTGCGGAACCCGGTGGTTTGCCAGGATAATCGTATCCGCGGCCTAATTCCACAAGAACTCCTAAACTGCCGCCAAACCATCCGGCTGGCCCTGGAAAAAATCCAGCAACAACGGATTGACACCTGTTGGACCGACGCCGGGGCCGCCATTCCCCCGGAATGGGTGCATTGCCTGGACGCGGAGTATGCCGGCGGCACTATCCTGGAATGCGCCTACCGTATTATCCTGGCGGCCGCGCCGGAGGATATCTGGCCGACCCTGGCCCGGATCGGCGGCAAGAAAGGCTATTATTACGGCGACAAATTATGGCGTCTCAGAGGCTGGTTGGACCGCCTTCTGGGGGGCATCGGTTTTCGGGGAGGCCGACGTCAGGCCGCCGAGCTTTATCCGGGCGACGCCCTGGATTTTTGGCGGGTCTTGGAAGTCACTCCGCCCAAGCGCCTACAATTGCTGGCGGAAATGAAACTACCCGGAGAAGCTATCCTGGAATGGCGGCTGACGCCGCGGACCGAGGGGCAGACGGAACTGCGGCAGGTGGCCCGTTTTCTCCCCCGGGGTTTGGGAGGCCTGCTTTATTGGTACAGCCTCAAGCCGTTCCACCAGTGGATTTATACCGGCATGTTGCGAGCCATGGCGAAAGCGGTGGGAAGACCTATAATCAGAGGGCCGGAACCAATAACGACCCAAAAGACCTAAGTTAAAAAAGTTGAGTTGGTCCAGGCATGCTGCCGCCTGACCAACCCCTCAGCACCCCCTGAGCGCCAGGTGTGGGGATTTTAGATCAGACTTTCAGGGAGCCGATGAAATTTTTGGGAGGCTCGGTGGAGAGGTCCGGGTTTTCTTTGAGTTCCCCGGTCTTCTCCTTCTTGGAGACTTGCAGCCAGGCATCCCGGAGTTGGCTCAGCATGCCGATGGCCTGATCCACCGCGTCCACGTCCCAATTGAGATTGGCCCGGGTCAGGTGACCGGTCAGGAAGTTATAGAGATGAAACAGGTTGACCGCCATTTCCCGGCCCTCCTGGAAGTTCAGGGAAGCGTTAAGTTCCGCGATGATATCCAGGGACTTGCCGATGTATAGACCTTTGCCGGGTGCATCCTTATTGGCCATTTTCTCTTTGGCCCGGTTTAAAAAGGAAATGGCCCCCTCGTAGAGCATGACCACGATTTGCAGCCGGTCGGCGGTGCTCACCTGGGTGGACATATACTGCTGATGCACAACTTGGGAATTCATGAGCCATTGACCTCCTCTGTGGCTTTAAATCGGCTTCATTAAAAAGTTTCGTTAATGGGCTTGGATTTTTTCCCGGCAATTTCCTTAAATCCGGGTAGAACTTACCTTCTTACTGACTTATTCCTTCGGAAAACCGCCTGACCTGAACGGATTCCCTGCCTAGCCGCTCGAACTGCCAGCGGTAAGTTTCAATTTGTCTAATTGGCCGATAAGATAATCAGCCTGGTCATTGAGTTCGGCCAACGTCGCCTCCAGCCGGGCAAATTGTTGGACGAGGCGGTTCTGGTATTGTTCCAGGCGTCGCTCTTCGAAGGCAATTTTGCCATCGATGCTGTCCACAATATCCTGGTAGTTGTTAATCAGGATATTGATGGGGCCGGAAGTGGTATCCAGGAGGTCGTCCAGTTTATCACTGAACTGGCCGTTTTTCCCCAACTGCAATCTGATCTGGCCGGTATGGGTGCCGTCCACTAGGTTGACGCGGACGGACAGGCCGTATTCCGGATAGCCGCTGGCGCCGGTGAGGGTGTCGCCGGAGACCGTGGCGGTATGTCCGTCAATGGTGCCCGACGTCAAGACGCCCCCCGACACCGTGGCCGAAATGGCATAAGTGCCGGCCTCGGTGACCCCGGGGACATAGCTGTAGTAAGAGATATTTCCGGTGGAATCATCGGCGATACCTTGAAAATAGTTGGACATGAGCTTCGCCACCCCTTGGGGATCGGTAACGAAGGCCTCGGTCAGGGCCGCGTCGTCTATCAGCAACTGCCCGAAAGTATCGGAGGCCTGATCCACATCGGTGGTAATACCGATCTGGGCCAGGTTGATATAGGGGTCGCTGGTATAAGGGTCATTGGGGTTTTTGAATCCCGGGGCATTGCCGGTGCCGATGGCGTTAAGTTCGCTTTTGACGATCTGCAGGGCATAATTGCCTAAAAGAATGCCGGCCTCCCCGGTCTCCGAGTCATATTTGGTCTGATCTTTAATATAGGCAATAACGTCATTGTAAGCCGTCACCGTCTCCCCCACCTTTTCCTGCATGGTCGAGGTATCGTCACTCACCGTGATCTGCACCGGGGTGTTGCCCCCCACCGGGGTGACGTCATAGGTGAAGCTGGCCCCGTCCACCAAAGAGCCGGCGCTGAAGCGGAGTTTGGTGCCTTCCGCCACCTCCACCCAGTCGCCGTTGTAAGTGCTGTCCAGGGTAATATCGCCGGAATTGGTGCCGTCGGTCCAGTGCAGGGTGATATCCCCGGCCGCGGGGGTGACGGAGCCGCCTTCGGTGACGGAGACCGTGAAAGTTTTACTGGAGTTCCCCGTATAAATGCCTCCTACCGTAGGAGTGGTCGATGAGGAGTTGGACCAGGCTGAAGGCGCCTCCGGGGTGCCGGTGCCGTCTATGGCCAGGGTGAAACTGTTGCCGGCCACCAGGGTGCCGGCGCCGAAGGCCATGGTGAGAGACCCCTCCACCGTGTTGGCGCTGGTATCGGTAACACTGATCACGCCGCTGGCGCCGGTGGTGTTGTTCAGCCATTTGACGGATTGGGTGCCGGTCCCCACCGAACCCCCGGTCTCTACGGTAAAAGTATATTGATCGTTGGCAGTCCCGGTTCCTCCGGCGGTCTGGGCCGAGGTGGAGGTACTGGGCGCGCCTCCCCAGGAACTGGCCGCGGGCGGGGAAAAGGACGGGGATTTAAGGGTCAGGCTCAGACCCGTAACCACATCGGCGACGACGTTGCTGGAGCGCTCGATCCAGGTGTCCGGGGGATAGCCGTCGACGCGGATACAGGCATTCTGGGCCGCTTGGGTGACGCTGAAGGTGGCCGTGCGGAAATCCGTAGTATTACCGGTGCCGTCCAACGTGGTGGTGGCATCGTCAATGACAATGGTATTATCCGCTCCCGAGTCGTTGCCCTGGAGGAGCAAGCGGTAACGGGTGCTGCCGGCCGCGGCCCCCAGGTCCAAGACCGAGGCGGTGACTCCGGGGTTGGCGCCGCTGTTATTGATGGCCGTAGCCAGGTCGGACAGGGTGGCCTGGTCCGGCACGGCAATGGACACCGTGGCCCCCCCGGCATAACTGAAGGCAAAGACCTTGGAAGAGCCGCTGTTATTGATCACGGTGGTGCTGGCGCTCAGGCCCCGGTGGGCCTCCATGGCGTTTTGGGCCAATTGCCCCACCAAGACCTGGTGGCTGCCGGCCGCGGCGGTGGAAGCAGCGCTGGCGGTGACCACGGTGGTGTCGCTGGAACTGGCGGTTTTGGCCTGAAACTTCGCCGCGGTGTCCATGGCCGCCACGGTGGACTTAAAGTCGGTCATTTTGGTGTTCAGGGTTTGCAAGGCGGTAATTTTTGCCGTCCATTCCGCCTTCCAGGTCTCCATGCGCTGCATCTGGACGCTTTCCGCCTCTACCAGAGCCTCAATGATACTGGCGCTGTCAAGATCGGACCCCAGCCCGCTAAAGCTGATGGTGGGCGTGTAATATAAGGAAGTTATGCTGGAAACAGTGGCGTCAGTCATACCTGACTCCTGAATTTTTTATGGCGCTATGGGCAGACTTGAATGCAACGCTTATACCAGGCTGAAGATAGCGGTATCTCTGAGATTCAGGAATTGAGGGGAAAAGAGGGGGGCAGGGCAGGGAAGTTTTTACCTCCCTGCCCCGGAAAGAAGTGTACGTTAACCACCGATGAGCTGCAGAGCCAGTTGGGGCAGGCTGTTGGCCTGGGCCAACATGGCTACCGCGGCCTGGGTCAGAATCTGGTTGCGCACGAATTCCGTCATCTCCGTGGCCACGTCCACGTCCGAAATACGGGATTCCGCCGCTTGCAGATTTTCCGCCTGGATGGTCAGGTTGGAGACGGTGTTGGCCAGGCGGTTGGACAGGGCGCCCAGGCTGGCCCGGATGTTGTCCTTGGTATTGATGGCGCTGTCGATGGCCGCCAGAGAACCCTGGGCCGCAGCCTGGGTACTGATGGTCCGGCCGGCAGTGCCTACGCCGATGGAATTGCCCACGCCCAGAGCGGAAGCAGTGGAAGCATTGATGGCAATGTAGTAGTAGTCTTCCGCGGAGGCGTTGCCGGTGCCGAAGTGGATCTTCAGCCGCTGGCCGGTGGCGCCGGGAGTGCCGGCGGTGCCGGACAGGGAGCCGTCCAACAGCTTGACGCCGTTGAAGTCGGTGGCTCTGGCGATTCGGGTGATTTCCGAGGCCATGGCCTGATACTCGCTGTCCATGATCAGGCGCTGGGCCGTGGTGTAGGTGCCGGTGGCGGCCTGTTCCGCCAGCTCTTTCATCCGGGTGAGTTTTTCGTCGATGACCGACAAGGCCCCGTCCGCGGTTTGGATGAGGGACATGGCGTCGTTGGCGTTACGCACCCCCTGGTTTAAGACCCGGATATCGGTGCGCATCGTCTCACGAATGGCCAGTCCGGCGGCGTCATCCGCCGCGGAATTAATTCGCAAACCCGAGGCCAGGCGGGAGACCGAGGTAGCCAGGCGACCGTAGGAGATGCTCAGATACCTCGATGCGCTCATCGCCATAAGGTTGTGGTTAATTACCAAACTCATAGGCACATCCTCCTTGATGGATACAGACTGCATCCTTGCTTAACTGAGACCGTCTTGCGCGGGGTTAAAAAAAATCCCACCTCCTTTTCCCGCAGATTCAAGGAATTTCCCAGTTCCGTTAAATTTATCGGCACTTAATCATGAAACTTTAACTTTTCGTCTAATTGCTTTATTTTGGGGAAAACTTTTGCGGTGCATTTGCTTAAAAACCTTAAAAGGGTTAAAATTTTCTTTACCCCGGTTGGAACATGAAGCTCACACTCCAGCGACTCTACCAGCTCTTCTCCCACGAGGATCGCCTTCTGATCCTGATTGATGCCGACCCTGACTCCATTGCCAGCGCCCTGGCCTTAAAACGTCTCCTATGGCGCCGGCTTTCCGGCTGCGTCATCTCCCATGTCCGGCCCATCACCCGGCCCCAGAACGAGCGCATGGTGCGTCTTCTGGGGATCCGCAGCACCCCCTTTGCGGAGGTTCACCCGGAGGACTTCAACCGCCTGGCCCTGGTGGATTCCCAACCGGGCCATCACGCGGCTTTTGCCGACCGCAGCTATGACTTAATCATCGACCATCACCCCCGCCTTCCCGAGAGCCAGGCCCACCTGGTGGATATACGCCCGGAATACGGCGCCACCGCCAGCATTATGACCGAATACCTGCGGGCGGCCCGGATCAAACCTTCTCTCAAGTTGGCCACGGCCTTGTATTACGGTATTAAAACCGACACCGCCAACTTTGAGCGCCCCGCCATTGAAGCGGATATGCGGGCTTTCCACTATCTCTTCAACTTCACCCGCCGGGCCCTAGTGCGCCGCCTGGAATTCGCCGAACTGACTCTGCCTATGTTGAAATATTTCCAGGAAGGGCTCCGGCGTTTTCGCCAGCGCCACCACCGGGCCTATGTCTTCCTGGGCGCGGTGCCCAACCCGGACGTGCTGGTGATCCTGGCGGATTTTTTCCTGCGCCTGGAAGAGATTCACTGGACCATCGTGGGGGGAATCTTCGAGGACAACCTGGTAGTGATCTTTCGGAATGACGGCTTGCGCAAAAACGCCGGGCGGCTGGCGGAGCTGGCCTTCGGCAAACTGGGCTCAGCCGGCGGCCATGCCGCCAGCGCCCGGGCCGAAGTTCCTCTAGCCAACCTTAAGAATCAGATGCCCCAGAAATCAACCCAGTGGCAACTGTGGCAGGACTTCCTCATGCAACAGGTGGAACGCCGGGGGCGTCTGTGAGCTAGGGAGAAGATTTGGGGGGAGGGCCGGGGGGTGATCAGTGATCAGTAAGCAGTTCCTCATGGGCCTTTGGCCCACCCATAAATTATGAAAGGCGGTAGGGCGGGCGTCCCGCCCGCCATCATCACTGTAACGATGCCCGAAGGGCGCACCCACCGGAACTGGTGCGCAGTGCGCACCCTACATTAACTTTGAACCTTGAACCTTGAACCTTGAACTTTGGACTTTTCAGGACAGGACACTAAGCAGTCTCACCAGGTATTGTTCCCCTTTTCACTGATCACTGATTACTGATTACTGGCCCTCCCCCTCCCCTAAAAAACCTGCCGCTATTCCCCTCCGCCTTGCCGGATGCGGTTGATGAGGCCGGTACTGGAGATGGCTTCCCGGACGGGTAGGAGGACAACCCGGCCGCCGTAGTTCTGGACGATCTCCCGACCGCTCACTGCCGCTTCCGGGTAGTTGCTGCCTTTGGTGAGAATATCCGGCTCCAGGCTTGTCAGGATCTCGGGCAACTGCTCGCTGGCGAAGGGGGTGACATAGTCCACGGCCTCCAGTGCGGCCAGCATGCGCAGGCGCTGCTTCTCTCCCATCACCGGCCGCCCTTCCCCTTTTACCCGGCGCACCGAGTCATCGGAATCCACGGCCACCACCAGGATATCACCCAGTTGGCGGGAATCTTCGAGAAATTTGATATGGCCGATGTGGAGCAGATCAAAACAGCCGTTGGTAAAGACCACTCTCTTGCCCTGGGCTTTAAGCGCCGGGACCAGTAAAGCTAATTCCTGGAGAGAGGTGATTTTATCCTCCAGGCCACCGCCCCGTTGGCGCATCTCCCGCTCCAATTCGGCCCGGAAAATGGGCTGGGTGCCCACCTTGCCCACCACCACCCCCGCTGCCAGGTTGGCCAGGGCCGCGGCCAACCAGGGGTCCCCCCATTGGGCCAGGCTTAAGGCCATCAGGGCCACCACCGTGTCTCCGGCGCCGGAGACGTCAAAGACCTCCCGGGCCTGGGTGGGAATATGAACCTCGGCCCCGTCCCGGGTGATGAGGAGCATGCCTTCCGGGCCCAGGGTGATGAGGAGGGCGTCCAGGGAAAGGCTATCCCGCAAGCGGCGTCCGGCCTCCCCCAACTCTGGCCGGTCCTTTAAGGCGCGGCCCGCCACCAGTTCCATTTCCCGGCGATTGGGGGTTACCACCGTGGCCCCGGCGTAGGGGGAGTAATCCCGCCCCTTGGGGTCCACTACCACCGGCAGCCCGGCCTGGCGGCCCAGGCGAATGATCTCCCGGACCAGTTCCGGAGTGAGGGTGCCCTTGGCGTAATCCGAGAGCACCAGGGCCTGAAGAGAAGGCAGGCGGGACTTAATATACGGCAACGCGGTTTCGCCGAAGCCGGCAGGGGAGGGCACCGGGGTCTCCCGGTCGATGCGCACCACTTGCTGGGACTCCCCGATCACCCGGGTCTTCCGGGTGGTGCGGCGTCCCGCTTCCGAGAACAGGCCCTCCGGGTCCACCCCCAGGCGGGTCAGTTCCCGGCGCAGAACGGCGGCGGGGTGGTCATCTCCCACCAAACCCAGGACTTCACACTCGGCGCCCAGGGCCAGGAGGTTGTTCACCACATTGCCGGCGCCGCCCAGGGTCTGGGTCTCCCGGCGCACGTCCACGATGAGTACCGGAGCTTCCGGGGAGATGCGGTTCACCTGTCCCCAGATGTACTCGTCCAGCATGAAGTCTCCGGCCACCAGGACCCGCAAGGCGGAAAACCCCGCCAGGTCCAACTGCCGTAGGCGCTCCCAGGGGAGTTCCCCTGGGGGAGCTGAAGTCTTCTCTTCCGGGGACATGGTGGTTATACCTTTTTCGGTTTTCGGTTTTCAGTTAAAAGATTGTAGCTTATCAATAAGTTGCAAGCCTGATTGGTAATATTTGAAAGTGAAAATGGTATTAGTCGGTTTTATGTCAATTTTCGATTCAAATCGAGCCAATTATCGCAGTAACTCATAGATATTACGATCAATTTAACCAATAACCGAAAACTGAAAACCGAAAACGGTATTACCTATCCACCTTTTGGCCGATATGGAAGTATTGGAAGCCCAATTGGGCCATTTTGCTGGGTTTATAAAGATTGCGGCCGTCGAAGATGACCGGCTTCTGCATCAAGGCCAGCATGCGCTCAAAATCAGGTTCCCGGAACCTGGTCCATTCAGTGATGATCAAGAGGGCTTCGGCGCCTTCCAGGGCCTCGTAGCTGGAGGAGGCAAAAGAGAGGCCGGGCTTTTCCCCGAAATATTGCTGCACCGCGGGCATGGCCTGGGGATCATAGGCCCTCACTTGCGCGCCCCTCTCCAGCAAGTGGGAGATGATGGTGAGAGACGGGGCTTCCCGGATATCATCGGTTAAGGGCTTGAAAGACAGGCCCCAGACGGCCAGGTTCCGGCCCTTCAGGTCATCCCGGAAATACCCTCGCACCCGGTCGATGAACCGGCGGCGCTGGTCCAGGTTGATGGCCTCCGCGGCCTCCAGCAGGCGAGGGTCATAACCTAGGGATTTGGCGGTATGGATCAGGGCCTGCATGTCTTTGGGGAAACAGGAGCCGCCGTAGCCCACCCCGGGGAACAGAAAAAGGTGGCCGATGCGGGGGTCCGAACCGATGCCCTGGCGGATCATGGACACGTCCGCGCCGGTCAGGGCGCAGATATTGGCCATTTCGTTGATAAAGGAAATCTTGGTGGCTAAAAAGGCATTGGCGGCATATTTGGTGAGTTCGGCGGAGACCACGTCCATAATGATGATGGGATGGTGGGTCCTGACAAAGGGGGCGTAAAGCTCCTTCATCAACTCCGCCACCCGCACGTCGTCACAGCCGCAAACCACCCGGTCCGGCTTCATGAAGTCCTCCACCGCGGTGCCTTCTTTCAGGAATTCCGGGTTGGAGACCACGTCAAACTCATGGCTCACTCCCCGGGCCTGAAGTTCCTCAGTGATGACCTGGCGCACCTTGGCCGCGGTGCCCACCGGCACCGTGGATTTTTCCACGATCACCTTATAGCCGTTCATCAGGCTGCCGATTTCCCTAGCCACCTCCAGGACCGCGGACAGGTCGGCGGAGCCGTCCCGGTCCTGGGGGGTGCCCACCGCAATGAAACAGAAGAGGCTGGGCTGCACCGCGGCCGCCAAGTCAGTGGTGAATAACAGACGCTTCTCGGCGCTGTTGCGCCGCACATAATCTTCCAATCCCGGTTCGTAGATGGGAATGTGGCCCTCCTCCAGGGCCTTGATCTTGTCCGCGTCCTTGTCCACGCAGATCACTTCATTGCCCATCTCGGCAAAACAGGCCGCGGTCACCAGACCCACGTAGCCGGTGCCAATAATCGCCAATTTCATCGGTTGTCTTTACCTCCCGGTTTATCTGCCTGGTCGCTTAGTGATTAAATCAGGAAATTGTCAGGAAGAGAAGAGATTCCCCCGGTGTTGTTAACAAATTTCCGGCCAATCCTCAACCCCGGAAGCCATTAGAAAGTATTTTCCCGACCCTCCGGCATGATGATGGGCGGCCGCTTGAATTTCTCCGCCAACCCGGGAATGATGATGGTAAAGCCGATTCTCTTGTCATCCGGCCTCTCGGTGTAGGACAGGGCGACCCCCCAACACTGGCGTTGAAAAACCAGGCCGTACCGGCTTTCCAGTTTTTTGTTGGTGAGAAAGGTATGGGCGCTGGTGACCCAGGTCTTCACCGAGGGCAACAGGTCCAGATAAGTGGTGACGTTCACCTGGTTGGCGGACTCCTTAATAAAGAGGTAGCCCACGTTCAGATAATTTTTCCGGGCCGGGTCGTAGATGGTTAACTTGGTGTTGGCCCTGGTAAAACCTTCATTGTAGGGCGAGGCCCCCAGGTCCAGCCCCAGGGTGAGTTGGCGGAAAGGAGAAAACTCCGATTCCCCCAAAAAATCGGAAAAGCGGTTTTGGTGGTGGGAGAGGCCGTCCAGCCACATGCTGGTGGAAGTGAAGAAGGCGCTCTGGGAGAAACGGAGCCACAGCAGATCCCGGACCACGGCCTGGCCCTGGCGATTTTCACCGCGCCGGAGCAGGTTGCTGCTAAAGCCGTAGGTGACGGCGTTCACGCCCCCCAGGGGGTCGTCCCCATCCCGGATGGGCAGATTGCGGCTGGTGACCTCCCGCCAGCCCAGGTCGAAGGGGTCGAAGTCAGGATAGCGGGAGGCGTTGTACCGGGGCATGTTCCAGTAGGAGACTTCCGGGCGCAGGGTGTGGCGGTAATAGGTCTGATCAGCGTCGCCCCGGCCATAGTCCTTAAACCACTTGCTGGCCACGGACACTTTGGCGTCATAGAGCTGGCGGGTCAGATAATTATCCGGGGGTCCCTGGGAGATGTGCTTATCGATGCGGAAGGCCGTCTGCCGATAACCGATCCGGGAATCCAGGGAGACCCCCGGCAGCGGCTGTAGTTGCCCCCAGAGTTGGGGATGCAGGTCCAGCCGATGCCCGGTCTGCCCCGGTTCGTGATAGTAATGAATATAGGAGGAATTAAGGCCTATCAGGAAGGGGGTTTTACCAATAGGGTAGGTGACGGTCTCCAGGGACAGGCCGGGAAGCTTATGGTACGGGTTGGGATCATCGGCCCGGAGTCTTTGATAATAACGGCCATAAGCCGAGAGGTTAAACCAGGGCAGATTGCCGCTGTTCACCAGAGTGGAGACCCGGGTGTTCACTTCCTCCTGCTCCAGGTCCCGTCCGAATTCCTGGACCAGTTCCCGGGAGTAGCGGTTCAGGCCCAGGTAGCCGAAATTAAAATTTTTCAGGTAGTTGATGTCACTGACCCGATCCAGGGTGAGGCGCGTGTGCCAATCCGGAGACCAGGCTTGAGTCAACATCCCGGCCACCAGATAGCGGTGGTTGGTGAGGGCCTGCTCGTCCCGGTCATTCAAGTAGGCGAAATGGAAATTACCGGCGGAGTCCCCGTGGCCCCGCCAGCGATATTCCACCCCCTGCTGGTAGCCCCGGTTGGTGATGATATTCTGGTAGAGAGTGGCGTCCATCTGATTGTTGATGGCCCAGTAAAGAGGGATCTCCAAGATGGTGCCCCCGGCCTTGTGCTGGCCGAAGTTGGGCATCAGGAAGCCGGACTGCCGCACGGTCATGGCCGGCAGAATGACGTAAGGCAGGTAGAAGACCGGCACCCCGGCCAGGCGGAGAAAGGTATTGGGGCTGGTGGCATAGCCCTCCAGGACCACGTTCAACTTTTGGGCGGAAAAGCTCCACACCGGCAAGTCGGCGTCGCAGGTGGTGATTACGGCCTTCTCCGTATAATAGGAGTGTTCGCCGGTCTTGCGGATCAGGGGGCTGTCCACATGAAAGTGGTTTCTTTTCAAAAAGAGGCGGGCGCCCCGGAGTTCCCCGCAGCGGGTGGCCAGATTGAAGTAACCCGCCTGGCCCGCCAGGATGTCCTCCCCCAGAACGAATAAGACGTGGCCCTGGACCTGGGCGATCTTGGTGATTTCATTCACCTGCACCTGGTCCGCGGTGATGCGCCGCTCCCCCTGGCGGATTTCCACCTGGCCCACGGCGCTGTAAGTGTGGGTGGTGGCTTCATAGATGATCTGATCGGCCCGGATGCGCCAGGGCCCGCCTTGGAAGCGTTCCCCGGAGAAGAGTTCCATTTCTTCCGCGCCGGCGCTGGCGGCGGCAAAAAACAGACAGATCAACACCCAGACCCAGACCCCGCGTCTGCCCATGACCTCTTTTCCCCAAGTTTTCAAAAACGAGGCATGATACCACAGAGACCGGTCTCGTTCAAGCAGCCAGAGCAGGATTTAACCGTCAATCAGGGGCCTACGTAAGTTACTGGCTTAATTACCAATAAATAATAAGTATCAAGGTATTTTATCTATCATTATTATGAAAGTTATCTGACTGTCCTAAATCACCGGAAGCGGTGTATTCTTTTGGTTTCGCCGGGAAAGGTACCCCCCCCAATCTGCTCCGGGACGGCTTCTTTTTGACAGGGCTTGGTCAACCATACGACGGGCTCGCCAGGTCCGGAGATTTTTAGAAGATGATCCTTCCACTCGTTCCCAAGCTTCTGCTGGGGAACGCACCTAAAGCCCAAGCTCTGCTTGGGCAAAATGACCGTCAGACAAAACCAAAAGGGGTAAAATATGAATTGACACGAAATTATTGTTACACTAAAATTGTGTTATGAAGAATGTGACGATAACTTTGGACGAGGAAGTAGCCCGGTGGGCCAGAATTCGGGCGGCGGAGCGGAACACCAGCGTCTCCCGTCTGGTGGGAGAACTGCTCCGGGAAAAGATGCAGGCGGAGGAGGATTACCGTCGGGCCAAAGAGGATTATCTGGCGAGAGGGCCTCAGGTTCTGAAGAAGGCCGGGGCGCGCTACCCCAGGCGTGAGGCGCTCCATGACCGTTAGGGTCTTTGTGGACACGAATGTCCTGGTGTACAGTAGGGACGCGTCCGAGCCGAAGAAGCAGGCCCAGGCCATGGCCTGGATGACCGCTCTCTGGGAAAAGCAGGCGGGGAGGTTGAGCTATCAAGTGCTCCAGGAATTTTACGTCACCGTTACCGTCAAGCTGGACCCGGGACTGCCCCCGGAAATGGCCCGGCGGGACGTGCGGGCGCTTCTGGCCTGGCAGCCGCTGGCCGTGGAGGCCCGCCTCCTGGAAGGGGCCTGGCTCCTCCAGGAGCGTTACCGTCTCCCCTGGTGGGACGCTTTCATCGTGGCCGCGGCCCAGGCGGCCGGGTGTGGGTATCTCCTCAGCGAGGATTTCCAGGAGCACCAGAGCCTGGGAGACCTCACCCTTGTTAACCCCTTCCGCACCCTTCCCGAGGCCCTGGACCTGGCCTAAACCAAGCCGTCATCTTTTCGCCCTGGCGGCACCGGCCCCTGGCCGGTGGACCTGGCGGCGCCGGCTTTCCAGCCGAGGCTCCGTGCCCCGGCCCTCTCCTCCACCAGCCAATTCCGTTAAGAAAGGAGTATCCGGATGGATAAAGGCAAACTCAACTTTGTCATTGACGCCTTGATGTTCCTCTGTCTCATGGGCATCGCCGGCCTGGGCTTTCTGATGAAATATGTCTTGCTCCCGGGCCGGGAGGCCCGGATGAAATACGGGGGCCCGGTGGAACTCTCCTGGCTGGGCTGGGACCGCCACGATTGGGGCCAGATCCACCTCTACCTGGCTTTCTTTCTCCTTGGTCTCTTACTTCTCCATATTATCCTTGATTGGCAAGTAATCCTGGGACTGTGGGAAAAATTGATTCCTAATCCCCGGATGCGCACCAGGATCGCCTTCGCCTTTTTGCTGATCACGGTGCTGTTGCTCTATGTTCCTTTTCTGGTGACCCCGGAGGCCCAGGAGCGGGGGCGGCGCGGCCGGGGCCTGCGCTCGGAGGCAGGCGGATATGAGAAATCGCTGGCCCAGGGAACCGTAATCGCCGGGGAGACCTATTATTGCCGGTCAAAACAGGAGCATCCTGAGGGAGGCAAGGCGGAATTTTAACGGGTCGTCCGGGAGGTGGCGGCACTTGGGGGCTTGGGGATAACTTCCTGATTTACCTCTTTAAGCCGGTAAATTACATAGTCAGAATAGACCACCCGGCGGAAAGGAGACCGGCTGTTCTCCCACCAATAATCAATGAACCAATCCATATAGCCCGGAAAGGAGAGCCAATACCGGGGAGTGAAATACTTGGCGGGGTCGGCATAATAATAAGACTGCTTCAGGGAAAAGGTGGCCAATTTCTCCAGTTCTCCGGGAGGGTTTTTCACCCATTTATGCGTATGATAGTTCTTTTGGGGAGACATATAGGGATGCTCCGCCTCAAGCAAATAAATATTTCTGAGTCCCTGATTCCGTTTAAGAAGATTCTGCATCTGAGTTTCGGTATGGATAACCTTCTTGGGAAAGGGATTGTTCTCCACCGATTCATAGGGGTCGAAATGCCGGCCGGAATAATAGAATAAGTCAGCATAGTAATAGAAGTTGGCAATGACGATGCTGTGTCTCGGGACATTGTCTTTGATCCAGACGCCCAACTCCTGGTTTTTTTTCACCAATTCCCTCTGAACCAGGATGCTGGCGGGCAGATTGAGGGCTTGATCCAGCATGCCGAGGCCGCAGAGGAGCACCACCCCGGCCATTAAGGTCCGTCTCCCCCGTCCCGCCGCACTTTTCCTCAAAATACTAAAGAGTTCCCTGATCTCCAACGTGAGCATGATGGCCAGGGGGGGAAGCAGGAAGGTGAGATGCACTTCGGCTACTCGGACGATCATCATTCCCACCAGCATGGCCAGGAAATAGATGGGCGGCAGCACGTGGAAGCGCAGGGACGCGGCGGCCACCATCGCCAAAAAGAGAAAAAGCACCCACCCCAGCCTGATGCTGGGATGCCATTGAAGGTTGGCGTTGAACACATAGAAGGTAAGCACAAATAAGGCCGCCAGGGCGACGACCAGCCCTTCGGCCCAGATTCCCAGGCGGCGCCGGTCCCTTGCCGAAGCGGAGGCAATTCTGGCGAGAAGTCCGGTGCCAGAGTGCAGATAGCTCCCTGGCCCCCAGTCCCCTCCTTCCCTCCAGCGCCTGAGGGCCAGCAGGATGGAGATGACGGCCAGCAGCCACAACACCGGGGGAAACTGCACATAGACGAAACCGTCCAGGTCCCAGTTGGGTCTCAAGGTGGCATGAGACTGGGTCTTACTCATGGACAGGAGGCTGAACACCTGCCCCTGGTTCCACCCCAACAGCCAGGGCAGAAAGGTGGGGTAAAGGCAAAGGCCCATCAGCGCCACCGATGCCGCCAGAATCATCAAGGAGCGTTTTCCCTTATAAGTGAGGGCCTCGGAGACGGCGACGATAAAGGGGGTCGCCGCGGGAAACTCCCTGACCCAGGACCCCAGAATCACCAGGAGGATATACGCGGCCAACCAGGGTAGCGCCCCGGAATCTTGGTATTGCAGATAGGCATATAGAGCCGCAGCCATAACGATGGTCACCAACAGGTAGGGTAAGGAAAAAAGGGTGTAGACGGAGACGATGGTGGCGCCGGCGGCCTGAAAGAGGAAGGTGGCCACCAGAGCCCAGGCCGTTGAGCCGATAATTTTACCAGCCAGCAGAAAAACACTGGTGGCTAAACAGGCATAAAGAAAGGCCATCTGGATCACCGCCGCGGGAATCCGCCGGGGATTATTGGCGAGGAAACATCCCATGTAAGTCGCATAAATAGAGGTGAGGGGCGTATAACGCAAGGGAGTCTGCAAAGTGAAATACATCCGGGCCATGGCTGGGAGCGTCTTGAGAAGCCCGGGAACCGCATAGGTGAAGTCATCGTGCCGGATATAGCGGGGAAATAGTTGGGACAAGAGCAGGAGATTGCCTTGGGGCGGCGCCATTTTCGCCTGGGCCTGGGTTTTTGGGTCCAAGCGGTTCAGGAACGCCGGGGGCCAGTGAACTTCCGGGTCCACCAGGCTGCGGTTGAATTCCAGGAGAAAAAACTCCCAATCCCGCTCCCGGCCCGAGCCGGCGGCTAACCTCTGCAGGGCCGCCCGTCCCGGCTCTGACAGGCGGGAGTAAACAAAAGCCCCGGGACTGAGGTTGGGGTCGAGTTCCCGTTCGGCCAGAATTTCCCGGAAAAAGGCCGGCCGATTCTGGATCATGTCCTCGCCCAGGAAGTAGGAGTAGGGTTTGCCGCAGGCCAGATTGACGATATCGCCGCCGAAGACGTCGCCGGAGAGGGAATACCAGAACAGGGTATATCCCGCCAGATTCAGCAGGAAGACAAGCAGAGCTATCATTACGGCGGAGAGGGAGGCCCGGCCGGAACCCGGCCGCGGGTGCGGCGAGGTTTCTTGTTCAGGCCTGGTATCAGGATTTACCCGGGGTTGAGACATGCTGATGGACCTTGGCGCCGGCCGGGTTATTAAGGCCCCCTGAGAAGGGCCTTATGGCCGCGGCATTAAATTTTCAGCCGGTAGAGCTGATAGTCACAGTAGATTTCCCGCCGGAAGAAAGAACTGCTGTTGTCCCACCAGTAATCAATGAACCAGTCCATATAGCCGGGAAAGGAGATCCAATAACGGGGAGTAAAAAACTTGAGAGGATCGGCATAATAATAGGATTGCCTCAGGGAGAAACCGGCCACCTTCTCTAATTTTCCCGGCGGGTTTCTTACCCACTTATGGGAATGGTAATTTTGGTACCCGGAAAGATAAGGGTGTTCCGCTTCCATAAGAAAGACAGGCCGGATGCCCTCATTCCTTTTCAGCAAGTTCTCCATCTGGTTATCGGTAAAAATGACCTTAGCCGGGCCGAAGGGATTATTTTCCACCGATTCGTAGGGGTCAAAATGCCGGTCGGAATAATAATACAGGTCGGTATAGTAGAAAAAGTTGGCAATAAGGATGCTGTGTTTGGGGAGATGGTTTTTCAACCAGAGGCCCATCTCCTGGTTTTTCTTCACCAGTTCTTTCTGGATAAGGGAAGTGGCGGGCAGGTTAAGCAATTGGTCCGCCAGCCCTATGCCAAACAGGAGAGCCACTGCGGTCAAAGCCAGCCTTCTCGGCCAGATGTCCCGATTTTCCTTCAGCATCAGAAAAAGTTCCCGGACCCATTGCGTCAGCATAATGGCCAGGGGAGGCAGCAGAAAGGTGAGGTGGATTTCCGCCACCCGGACCCGCATCACCCCCAGGAGCAGAGCCAGGAAGTACACCGGCGCCAAGACCTGGAAGCGCAGGGAGGCCAGCGCCACCATGACCGGAAACAGCAAGAAGGCCGGCCCCCAGCGGAGATACATAAAGTGTTGCAGGCCGGCGTTGCCGACGTAAAAAACGTAGATAAAGGCCAGAGTGACAGCCCCCGTCAGCCAGATTGCCAGTATTTTTAAGACCTGGCGGGCTTTTTCCGAGGCGGGAACCATTCTCAAGAGGAGCCCGGCCCACCAGGACAGGCTGGCATTCCGGGTCCCTTCCGCGGTTCCCTGCCAGCGCCAAATGGACAGGAGGATAGCCATGACGGTGAGCAGCCACAACACCGGGGGGAACTGCACATAGACAAAGCCGCTCAGGTCCCAGTTGGGAATGGCCACGGTATGAAACTGGGTTTTTCCCATAGCCAACAGGCCGAACACCCGTCCCTGGTTCAATCCCACCAGCCAGGGTAGAAAGGCGGGATACAGGCAATGGGCTGACAGCAGCGCGGAGGCCGCCAGAGTGATTAGGGAACGCCTGCCTTGATAGGTAAGAATCTCGGCGGCCCCGACAATGAAGGGGACCGCCGCGGGAAATTCCCTGGTCCAGGAGCCGAGAACGCCCAGGAGCAGATAGGCGGCGAGCCAGACCCATTTTCCCGAATCCTTGTATTGTAAATAGGCATAGAGAGCCGTCACCATGAATATGGTGACGAGAAGATAGGGCAGCGAGAACAGGGTGTACACGGAGACGATGGTGGCCATGGCGCTCTGATACAGAACCGCGGCCACCAAAGCCCAGGGCCATGGTCCGATAAGCCTGGCGGCCAGCAAGAAAACGCCGGTTCCCAGACAGGCATAGAGAAATCCCATCAGCAGCACCGCCACCGGGATGCGCCGGGGACTATCAAACAGATAAGCCCCCATAAAAGTTGTATAAATGTTGGTGATGGGGGTGTAACGCAGGGGAGTTCGGAGAGTAAAGGAGCTGATAACGGTTTCCGGCAAGGTCTGCCAAAGCTGGTAGAACTCCCAGACCGGCTTATAGTTCCCGAAATGCCGGGGGAAGAGTTTGGCCAGGACCAGGAGATTTCTTTTCGGGGTCGCCATTTTCCCCTGTACGGGGGGAGGTAGGCCCCCTTGTTTCAACAGCGCCGCCGGCCAGTCCAGGGGCGGGTCAATTAGGGCGCGATTGGCCTCCAGGAAGAAAATATTCTGTTCCCGCTTCAGGGCAGGGTCGGCGGCCAGGGCCTTTAAGGCCCGGCGTCCGGCCGGCGTCAGGCGGGCATAGACAAAGGCCGCGGCAGAGGTTTTAGGGTCGGATTTCTCTCCGGCCAGGATTTCCCGGTAAAACGCGCCGGGATTCTTTATCAGACTTTCATTGAGCAGAAAGGAGGATGGCTCCCCCCAATAAGAGACCTGGACGTCCCCCCCAAAGAGGTCGCCCCCCAGGGAATACCAGAACAGATTATATCCTACTAGATTTATCAAGAAAATAATAGCGACTAGTTTGAGGCTGGGGCCGGCGGCACCGTGTGAAGCATTCCCGGGGTTCAACAGAGCGGTCCTCTTAGGCACTTACCGATCCACCGGCATTTTTGGCGGCCAGGTCTTCTGGCCGGCGGTCACTGGGGTTGCACGTTAAGGGGCAAGGTTGATTTTTGCCATGACCAGTAGAACCCGAAACGCGGCCAGGCGCGTCAACCACGGGGCCAAAGCCCTCTCCAGACGCAAGATCAACTTGATTAAGCGCTCGGAACGGAGGCCGACCCCCTGAAAGCCGCCGGTCAAGGGATAGGCCAGGGTGGAGAAGGGGGTGACGGCCATTAAGGCCAGATCGGGATAATGGGCGAGGAAGCGCCTGGCCTGGCCCTTTTTGAAAATCTGGTAGGGTATCATGGCGTTTCCCTGCCAGGGGTCCTTTGCCCCGCCAAAGGGATTAAAGAGCGGATCAGCCACCTCCCGGCAGTCTTCATGGTGCAGAAAGGTATAAACCCAGCGGCTCACCGGTGAGATCCAGGGTTCGATAAAGATCAGCCTTCCCTCCGGCCTGAGGACCCGGACGCCTTCCTGAAAAAAGAGTCCCGGGCTGGCAAAATGATGAATGACGTCCACCCCCACCACATTGGCGAGAGAGGCGTCGGCAAAAGGCAGTCTCTGGGAATCGCAGACCAGATCCAAATGTTTTAGGGGAGTAATATCTGAGGAAATCAGCCCGGTTAAGGTCTGTTTGAGAAACCCCGGTCCCGCGCCGATTTCTAACGCCGGCCCGGGAACCAGATGTTCTTGAATCCGCTGAAAAATATCCTCCCGATAGAGCAGACGTAAGGCGGGTTTTTTCTGCCAAACCTCACAGTGCTTAGAGATGATAGGGTCCAAATCTTACAATTGGCTCCGCGCACTAAAAAAACTCAGGCGTTTTTCCGGGGATTTATTACATCTGGCTGAATTAGTAAGGTTTCTCTAATCATCACCTTAATCAGCATCCCGCAGCCAGTTGAATTTCAGTTTGATGAGGCCGAAAATGACCATCTTTAATAAGATATAACCGTGTCGCCACCGGTCGATATTGGTATTGCCGTAGGTTCTTTCCGTGTAGCGCACCGGCAGGTCCACAATCTTTAGGTTCAGGTTGGTGGCCCCGAAGAGCAAATCGAAGTCCCCAAAGGGGTCCCAGCCCCGAAAAGACCGGAAACTTTCCTCCATGCGCAGATAGTCCCGGCGCCACAATACTTTGGTGCCGCACAAGGTGTCCCGGACGGGTTGATCCAAAATATAGGCAAAACACTTGCCGAAGAAGATATTCCCCAACAGGTTCAGGAACCGCATGGCTTTGCCCCGCATGGGATAGACCAGGCGGCTGCCGTTGATGAATTCCGCCTTACCCTGGACCAGGGGCTCCACGAACCTCAGCAAGGATTCCGGGGGCACCGTCATATCCGCGTCCAGGATCAGGAGGATCTCCCCGCGGGCCTGGGAGAAACCTTTTAACACCGCGTTCTTTTTGCCGTTGCCGTCCTGGGTCAAAAAGAGAATATTTTTACCCGGGTTGGCCGCCATCACCTGTTGAATGGCCCCCCGGGTATTGTCGGTGGAGCCCCCTTCCACAAAGATAATTTCCTGGCCTCCGGGGAACTCCGGTATCCTTTTAATGATTTCCGGGATGTTGCCTTCTTCATTCCTGGCCGGGATGACGATGGAAACCAGGGGATAAGGCCTGGCCCCGGCCCCCTGGTTATGGTTCAGCATGGGACGCCCCACCACCATGGAGAGGACTCCCAGGGAGCGGATCAAAGGCAGGTTGGCGATGTATTTGTTGATGAAATTGGCGAGGAAGGGAATTCTTAAGGGCATGAGACAGAACATGAAATCCTTGATGATCTGAAAATCGGCCAGTTGCAGGAAGTTTTCGATTTCTTTGGGGGGCACCCAGTTCATTTCGGAGGACTTGTTCTTGACGCCGATCAGTTCCGCCAGTTTTATGAAGGGTTGCCAAAGCTTGCGGTAGTAGGTGACGATCAGGCGGGTATGTTCGTGGCAGAAACGTCTGATCTCCAGCAGGGATTCCAGGATATCCTCCATGAAGCCGATGGAGAAGGAGAGGAGGATATAATCAAATTTTTCCCGGCAATCGGCCAGGCCATTATATTCCGAATGAATTCGGATATTAGGGGGATAGGCCACATCGATTACGGGGGCGAAGGGGTCCACGCCGACGGCCGTCTCACAGTCCAACTTATGGAGAAAGGTGGAAACCCAGGGGCCGATGGCCAGGACTTTGGACCGGGGTGGCACCAGGGATTTGATGCGGTAATAGTTAATGCTGTGAATATATTGCCCCCACTCCTGCTTTTCCTTTATCTGGGGCAGGTTGGTGGCCACATATTCCTTAAATTCCGGGGTGAACATGGATGTCTCTCTTGGCGTATTTGCTGACTAGATTCCCTCTGAGCCGTTAACTTAAAGATTTCCCCGCTTTTACCTCAATAGCGGCGGGCCAAAGTGTCTGGGGTCCCGCTCACTGCCTCACCCCGCCCCGGTGCTCCTTAAACATGCCCGCTTCCTTCATAACTTCATACATGCGCTCGGCCACGATGGTGTTCCCCGGTGTCTGTCGGTAATGGACCACGTCCACGAATAAATCCGCCATTTCCTCCCGCATAGAGGAGAGATCTTGGAAGACCCGCAGGCTATTATTTCCTCGGGAGAGTTTCTGGAAGCGCAAAGCCGCTTCGTTATAGAGTTTGAGTAGGAGCTTTACATCAGGCCTGGCAGGATCGTTATGCTTGGGGGAAAAGGGCTGGAGGAACAGGGCGGCCTTAATATTGTAGGCGTTGGCGATGACCGCCATCTTTTGGATATTTTCGAAATAATTGTCCAAGATCATGGGCATGACCTTATCCACACTGGGAACCTGGATATTCAACTCTCGATAATACTCATCCACCACCCAACTTGGCCGGACCCTTTTCAAAAACTCCCAAAAAGGAGATAAGAGGGCGTCAACCAGATGAGGCTTGGAAGCAAATTTGTAGTACCGGTATTCTTCCACGATATAATCAGAGGGATATCCCGGGCGCCGATCATAGCCGTTTATGGGCAGGAACAAATCGTTGAATCCGTCAAAAACCACCAACAAGTCTATATTCCGGGGAAGAACATGCCAGATGAGCTGCGCCAATTCCTGTCCGGAAACCCCGGAAGGGAGCCCGGCGTTAAGGTAAGTCACGGTCTTGTTTCTCAGACTGGGTTCGCGGTTCTTCAATACCTGGGCAAGATGAGCCGGCGTGGTGTCAACATGCGTGTCGCCGCAGAATACCATAGAGCCACCCAGCATGGCGATCCTAAATTCTCCTGGTTTCTTCTCTTGGGGAATCTCAGGGGAAAAGAATCCCCAGGAGTTGATAATATTAGATTCCCCTATGAACCGGGGGAAGGCTGCCAGCAATAAATATAGGTTCAAACTGGCTGTCTCGTCGGGGGAAAGCTTCTTGGGGCTAGTTTCTACCATTTCTACCAGACAGCGAAATTTTTCTGGCAACTCCACGCCGGAGAAATATTCTCTCTTATAAAATTCGGGGAGGAAAATAATCCGGTTGAACCAACCTATAAACTCTCTGGGATCGCTTTCTTGTAACTTGGATTCCTTGGCAATTACGTCGATGCGCCCTTGCAGCTTTGCAGGCATTAGTTCCAAAAGCCTGAGACCTGGATTGGGGTGGGGATTCCCCCGAGATGCAGAAAGATCTTGACATAAACCTATGAAGTCTTTGAAACCAGTAATCCGATTGGGCACAGGGCGGAACATTACATAGGGACTCCGAGCCTTGTAGTCATTAATATGCATTCCCCCCTGCTTTTCCATGTCCCTTTCCCAATCCGACTTGGGGCTGGGCATAACCCGGTGAAAGATAATCAACCCGGCCACCAAACACACGACCAGGAGGATATTTTCAAAAATAATCAGCAGGACGTAAAACCAGGTTTGGCGTTTATCCGTCAAAATTCCCCACCGCCTCCAATAATCCTAACCTTTAACCCAATCCTCCTAGCCAAGTCAAGAGCAGCATATCCTAAAATACTTGCAGGTTCTTTATCACCAATCTTGCCCCGGAACCGGCCAGGGAGAGATATGTTTGCCTCAGTCCGGCAGCACAATCCAGAGTGGCGGGGTGGTCACACGGACCTGAAGGTTTCAGGGAGGATCAGTGCGTGGTGACATCTTTGTCCCGGGCCATCAGGGAGTTGGCCAGGATGCCCAGCGCGCCTTTGGCCAGGCGCTGGAATTCATGGAGGGATTGCAGCTTCTTAAAACGCTTCCAGATAATTCGGGGGCGAAAGAAGAACCGGCGGTAAGCTTCAGCCACCAGGCCGGAGGCCTCGGCCCGGTCGATCTCCGTATCGATGAGCTCAATCAACCGTTCCTTAGCCGGGTCCTTGGTGTATTCCCCCCAATAGTCTTCCAAACCCCGCTCCCGGTAATAATCATAGATTGCCGTTTCCGTCACCGGCAAGAGCACGGTGAATTGGGCGTAATCCAGGGGCAGTTTCAGGGCAAAGCGGATGGTCTCCCGGGCCGTCTGGTGGGTTTCCCCCGGAAAACCGAACATGAAGAAGCCCAGGATATCTATGCCGATTTTCTTGGTATATTCCACCACTTCTATCACCCGGGCAATGGAGATCCCTTTGTTCATGCGTTTCAGAATCTCTGGGTTGCTGGATTCGATGCCGTACATAATGGTGTGGCAACCTGCCGCCTTGAGGGCGTCCAGCATATCTTTGCTGACCACGTCCACCCGGCTTCTGGCGCTAAAGCCGATGTCCAGGTTCTGTCGCTGCAGTTCTTCACAGACCCGGAGCACCAACTTTTTGTTGGCCGTGAAGGTCGAGTCGTAAATATCAAAATCTCTGATCTTAAATTCCTGATAATTCCGGACCACCTCCTCAATAAAATTTTGGGGAGACCGGGTCCGGTAGGCTTGCAGGTTCTGGTTGCAGAAGGCGCACTTAAACGGGCATCCCCGGGTGGAAATAAACGCGGTAAAATTCTTTTTCCGGGTGAGGATATTTTCATAGAGTTCGTTTTTGATGAGGTGGCGGGCCGGGAAGGGCACGGTATCGATATCCTTGATGGCCTGCCGGGTTTTGTCGATGACCACCCGGCCATTCTCCCGGTAGCCCAGAGATTTGATTCCCTGAAATTTTCCCCCCTGCTTGAAGGCCCGGATAAATTGGGGCAGGGGAATCTCGGCCTCGCCGACGATGCAGAAATCGATCTCGGGGTGGACCATGCTTTCTTCGGGATATAACTTGATATGTTCACCCCCCACCAGTATGGGCAGGCCGGTATCCTTTTTGAATTGCTTGATCCAGCGGAGCACGGGATGGAAACTTGGAGTGGTGGTGGTGAAGCCCAGCAGATCCGGGGAAAAGGCCCTGAGCCGGTCCAGGGCTTGCGGATACGTCAGTTGTTCGGCGGCCATGTCGATGAGCTCAACCTGCACCTTCTCTTGTTCCAAGAGAGCCGCCACATAGAGCAAGCTTAAAGGTGGAATGGAACCGATGCTCTCATCCCGGAAAACCAGCTCTCTAAAATTGGGATTTAGCTGATTCGGGGTGAAGACCAGGGTTACTTTCAACGCCACTCTCCGTAAACCAATGGCAATATCAGGGTTAATTATAAAAAAGATTAAATGGCAATTAACGACACAATATATTAAAACAATATAACTGCTCTTTTAATACCCGACGCTGGACATTCTTGTCCTCTCATCTTAAAGCGATTATTCAACGGAACCGGAGTAAGTAGAAAACACCCAGAGGAAGTCAAAACGCTTTAGGAGTTTTATTTTGCTTCAGGTATTCCGAAACAATTAGAAAGCTCGTTCCCAGGCAGCTTAGCCAGAGGCAAAGATTCCCGGAAAGTTTGTCTGCCAGCCCGCCGGAGCAAAATTATTATAGCAAAAAAATATTTTTCTAGACTAAAATAAATTTGTTTTTGAGCCATCCTGCCTTGACTGGCTCTTCGCCGGGGGAAATTCGCGGTACGCCGCGGCCGAGAGTCACTCTTTTGCGCTGGCTCTAACAAGCTGACGCAGCAAGCAGTCTCCCTCCCCCAGGGTGCAGACTTGGTAAGACTAATTCTGAGAAGACCTTAGAACCACGGGAATGCCCGAATCACTCCAAGCAGAACAGGAAATCGCCCATGGCCGGATGCTGGCTCAAGGCGATACGGAACTGACCTGGGGTTGGGGGACCCCGGCCGGCCAAATCCGGGCCAGACGCCGGGCGGCTCTAATTGCACAATATGCCGGACTGGGGCCGGGGGTGCGGGCCCTGGAAATCGGCTGCGGCACCGGGCTGTTTACCGAGATGTTCGCCCAGACCGGAGCCCGATTGGTGGCCCTGGATATCTCAGAGGATTTGCTGGAGAAAGCCTTCTCCCGTAATCTTCCCCCTGAGAGGGTAAAATTTATCGCCGGCCGCCTGGAGGATTACCGGGGAGAGGCTCTCTTTGATGCGGTTATCGGCTCCTCCATCCTGCATCACCTTGACCTAAGGTTAGCCCTGCCCCGGATTTATGCCTTGCTCAAGCCCGGAGGGCGGATAGGTTTTGCTGAGCCTAACCTGCTTAATCCCCAGGTGTTTATCGAACGCCGATTCGCCTGGTATCGGCCCTGGTTCTGGTATGTGTCTCCGGACGAGACCGCGTTCGTGCGGTGGCGCCTGGCCGGTCGTTTGCAGCAAGCCGGGTTCGCCGATCTGGCCATAACCCCCTTCGATTGGCTGCACCCGGCCATCCCGGAGTCCCTGATTGCGCCAGCCATGTCCCTGGGCCGTCTTCTGGAGAAATTGCCCCTGATCAAGGAATTTGCCGGGTCTTTGTGCATCTCCGGACGCCGGCCCCCGGGGAGGGGAGGCAAGTAGGGGGGCGGCGGAACCGGGGGTTCTAACACCTCCTCCCTCAATCCCTTCAGGGGTTTTCAAGGTCGGTCGGGGCCGGAGCCTTAGGCTCCCGGCCCCATCCAACCCCTAAGCGGGTGGGGAGGGGATAATTGTATTTAACGATTACTCTTGACAATCGCCCCGGTCAAGGTAATAGCTAAGACCAGGCATGACTCCGGAGATGATCAGCCGTGATGCTTGGGGGCGTCGCCCAGGAAGGGTGGCCGCGGCAAAGGGCGTGGGTTCAGGATGATTACCAAAGTATTGCAAGAGGTTGACCCGGCCAAATGGCAGGAGCATCTTTATGGTCTGCCCCCGGGGCGCTGGGCGTCACTTCGGGGGAAGAGTTTCTGGGTAACCGGGGCCGGCACCGGTTATGGCCGGGCCCTGGCCTGCGCCTTGGCCGCGGCCGGCTGCCAGGTCTTTTTAACCGGCCGGCGGCAAGACAAGTTGTTGGAAACGATTAAAGAGATATCCGCCTTACAGATTGATCCCAGCCATTGTCAGATAATTGCCGCGGATCTTACCAACCCTGAAGAGATCAACAGGGCTTGCGACCGGGTTAAGGAATTATGCCAGGGGTTGCATGGCCTGATCAACAATGCCGCTATTCCCGGGCGACCGGGGAGCCTCCACCCTTTGCAGGAGGACCCTCTGGAATATTGGCAGAAAATGGTGGCTATCAACGTTACCGCGCCCTGGCTGATCACCCGGGAGATCTTCCCCCACCTCCTGGCCAGCGGCCAGGTCCGGGTGCTCTTTATCACCTCCGGGGCCGGTTGGGCCGCCACTCCCGGTTACGGTCTCTATAATGTCTCCAAGGCCGCGCTGAACAGCCTGGCCCATTCCCTGGCCCAAGAATACGCGAGCTCATACCGGGAAGCGGACATTCAGATCAATGCCTTGGATCCGGGGGAAGCCAGAACCGAAATGAACCAGGGCTCCAACCAAAGCCCCTACGCCGTGGCGAGCATGGCCCTGCTCTTGTTGTCTCAGCCTCCCGGGGGCCCCAATGGCCGGTTCTTTCACCGGGACGGACGGCATCTGGAATTTGGAGACACGGCCCCGTATCGACTGCCTTTAACCGAGGCCCGGCGAGAGGAAGCCAAGGACTTCGCCGACCTGGTGGATTCCTGGGATAACCGAGCCGGGATGCAGCTTCCCACCCTGGTGAAAGAGGGTTATCTCGGCTATAACATAGTTCTCTGTAATTCGGTTTATTATGCCATTTCCCAGAACATCGGGCGGATAGACCTGCACCTGCTTAATTTGGCGGAGTATCAGCGACTTAGAGAGAACAAGCATCTGCTGGTTGCCCCGTCCCGGCGGGGAATCAATAATGAGATCCGGAAAGAAGCGCTGCGCCGGAATAAAGCTAAGTTAAATTTGCTGGTTAGCCGACTGCTGACCTCCTTGCCGTCATCTTTGCAATTTAAGTTGCATAGAGTTATCCATCGACTTGATTCATCGTTTTATCCCGTTATCATTCCCGGGATTGATTTTCGCCCGCACCAGGACCTGATCCTGCTGGAACTTCCCCCCCGGTACATGCCCATGATGCCCAACGGGGTGGGTTATGTTCATAATATCCTCAAGGGCACCGGCATCCAATTTCAGACCCTGGACCTGAATATCATTTGCTATCATCGGTTCCATGCCCGGAGGATTCAAGGCAACCAGGAAGAGATCACTCTCCCCTCCGGTTATGTGGTGCCGAAGGACCCCTGGGACCTGGTAAACACGGAGAAATGGAGCGAACCGGAAATGATCGCCTATTTCCGGCCCCAAATTGAGGAGATCGTCAAGGCCTTAATTGAGGCCAAACCCAAGATCATCGGTCTCTCCCTGAACGGCCTCAATTTAAAGGTGGCGGCAGAGGTGGTCAAGGGGGTCAGGGCCGGATTGCCGGAGGTCATTATCCTGGTGGGCGGCCATTCCTGTGTTTATCCCACAGTGGGCCCCTGGCTCTTTCCCCACTTTGATTATATGGTGATCGGGGAAGCGGAACTCACTTTAGAGCCGCTGCTGAAAGAGTTGCTGGCCGGGAAGCGGCCCCGGGACCTGCCGGGGATAATTTCCCGGTACGACACTCCCGGGCGGGTCTGGGACCCCGGGCCGCTCTTAGAAGACCTGGACTCCCTTGACTTCCCCCGCTATGATTGGACAAATCTTAACGTTTATCGCTCGTACGACGGCTATCAACTCACGCCCATTGCCGCCAGCCGGGGCTGCCGTTGGTCTAAGTGCAATTTTTGCGGGGAATGTTTTCGCTGGCGCGGGCGCTCCCCCAAGAAGGTGGCGGATGAGATTGAGTGGCTGGCCCACCGGGGCTGCTACCTCTTCCACTTCAATGAGAGCGACGCTAATGGCGATCCTCAAGCCCTGATGGAAATTTGCGATGAAATTATCAGGCGCCGGCTTAAGGTGTCGCTTGTGGGTCAGTTACGCATCGACAAGCGGAGCAATTGGGAATTCTTCCAAAAATTGCGCCAGGGGGGGTTCGTCTCCTTGCGCTTTGGGGTGGACGGCTGGTCCAGCCACACCCTGCGCTTGCAGCGGAAGGGTTATACCATGGCCATGGTGAAGCAGAACCTCCGGGACTGCTATGAGGCGGGCATCTCCGTGGCGGTTAACGTCCTGATCGGCGTTCCGGGGGAAACGGAAGAGGACATCCAGGAGACCATTGAAAACCTCCTTCGGTGCAAAAACCATATCCATTTGGTGGAAGGCATCAATTCCTTGCTACTGGTGCATGGCAGCGAGTACTACAACCACCCGGAGAAGCACAACATTCATTTTCGCGGCAATAAAGAGGAAATCTATCAACAGCACCGCAACGCCATCCCCCCCGAACTCTGGTACAGCACTGGTCCCTATATCGACCACGAAATTCGCGTGCAGCGCCTGAAGACCATTCATGCCGCGTTAATCGAAAACGGGATGATCACTTCTCCTTATGTAGAGTTCACCGTGGATAAGAGAAAGAGCGAAGTCGAATGTCTGGCCCCTGGATGAGCCGGGTGCTCCCTTTTTTTTTCGCCGGGTCCGGGACCGCGCTCCCTTGAAGCCGGCGCCCGGGGGAGGGCGCCCAAGGTCTAGCTTATGGCGGTATTTCTGAAGAAATCCCTTAACTTTTTAAAAAATATCTATATTCATCGCCAGATGATCCGGGTTATGGCCTTGCGGGAAATCCAGTCCCGCTATGCCGGGACCCTGATGGGCGTCTTCTGGTCCGTGATCCATCCCTTTTTGATGGCCCTGATCTATGCCTTTGTTTTTTCCGTGGGATTAAAGATCCAGAGTCAGGGGCAGATACCTTTTGTGGTCCTGTTCTTCTGTCCCCTGGTGGCCTGGAATTTATTCGCCGACACCTTGATAAACAGCGCCAACGCGGTTATCGCCAATCCCCATCTGGTCAAGAAAATGGTATTTCCGGTGGAGATACTGCCGGTGGTGAGCCTGACCTCCAGCCTGATGATCCACGGCATCTCCCTGGTGGTCCTGGGGGGGTTGATGGGCTTCTACGGGGTGGCCTTCTCCCTTTATAACCTGCAATTCCTGTATTATGCCTTCGGCCTGGCCTTATTGGCCCTGGGCTTGGGGTGGCTGGTGGCCGCGGTCAACGTCTTTCACCGGGATCTGGGGCAGATCCTCAACATCCTGCTGCAAGCCTGGTTCTGGCTGACGCCCATCATTTGGAGTTTGGACATGGTGCCGGAAAAATACCGGGCGATTCTGAAATTAAACCCCCTGTCCTACATCGCCGAGGGCTATAAGTCCTCTTTTTTGTTCCGCCAACCCTTTTGGGAAGATTTCGGCTATGGCCTTTATTTTTGGGCTTTCATCTCCGTGGTGCTCTGCATCGGGGCGGTGGTGTTCATCCGCCTTAAGCCCGAATTCGCCGATGTGTTATAGAAATGACTGACTCCCTGGCGGTGGCCGTCCAAAACGTTTCGAAGATGTATCGGCTCTTTGACTCTCCCCAACAGAGGCTGCTGGAGGCCCTTCACCCCTTGCGCCGGAAATACCATCGGGAGTTCTGGGCCTTGCGGGACATTAGTTTTGAGGTGCCCCAGGGCGCGACTCTGGGGATCATCGGCCGCAACGGCAGCGGCAAATCCACCCTGCTGCAAATAATCTGCTCGGTGCTGTCCCCTACCCTGGGAACGGTGGAAGTGCATGGCAAGACGGCGGCGATCCTGGAGCTGGGCATAGGTTTTCATCCGGAATTCACCGGACGGGAAAATGTGCTCATGACCAGCTATCTCCAGGGGTATGCTAAAAAGGAAATGCTGGGCCGCCTGGCTTTGGTGGAGGAATTTGCCGATATCGGCGAGTTTATTGACCAACCGGTTAAGACCTATTCTTCAGGCATGGTTATGCGCTTGGCCTTTGCCGCGGCCATTAATGTGGAACCCGATGTGCTGGTCATCGATGAGGCCTTGGCGGTGGGAGATGCAAAGTTCCAATATAAATGCTACAAAAAAATAATGGAATTACGCCGGGAAGGAAAGACTATTATCCTGGTTACCCATGATATCAACGCTATCCTCAGGCATTGCAGCCAGGCCATGTGGCTTAACGACGGCAGGATTGTTCAGATGGGCGATCCCAGGGAAGTGGCCGATCGATATCATAGGTTTATTGTTACCGGAATAATTGATTCTGACTTGTATGAACCCTCAATGAATGAGGCTGCCAATTACAGAGATAACCTTTCATTACTTGCTGCAACGAATGCTAGAAGCCCTTTAGAGGAATTTCTCGAAGACACGCCCGATGAGGATCGGTGTCCAAAAAGAAACAATTATAATCCGAATGAGTATCGCTTCGGAGAGAGGCAGGCCGAAATCATCGACTATCTTATCATCTGCGGCGATCAATACGATCCCGCCGTAATTCGCTCCGGTGAGCGGATTGACATTTATCTTAAGGTTCTGAGCCACCAGCCTTGCCTGTCACCTACGTATGGCTTCTCATTGCATACTAAAGACGGATTAATGGTTTATGGGGATAATACCTGGTTAAAGAAGGTTCAACTTAAACCTACCAAGCAAGGAGAGATGACCGTCTATCGTCTTTCTCTAGAGATGAAGTTGGCCGGTGGGGATTACTTCATAAGCCAGGGGATTACGGAAAAAACCGCGGATGACTATCGTCCGCTGGATATCCGCAATGGCTTGATCCACCTCTTTGTCCAGCAGAATATACCCTTCTCGGGTATAGTAAATATTGAGAGTAAAGTGGAGGAAATTTCTGTAAATTAATTAACCATAATCGCCGGGCGATTTAATCGTCAACAACTTTTCTAAGACGCAATGGCGGAACCGATAACTTACAGGATTGACTGGAATAATTTTTTTAGAAGCGGTGAGAGAAACTCGCCGGTGAAAGCTTATCGTCTGCGGTTCAGCCCTTTCCGCTGTTTTGCCTATGACGCGGGGCTGGAAGATCTGGCTTGCCTGAGAGCATTGCGTGACTTCTTAATGACCCAATCCGCTCCTCTGGCTCTGTACCAAGGCGGCAGATTTTTCGATTATTTCCTGGATAACCTGCCGGAAATAGTCCCCTTAGTCAAATATATCATTGTTGATGACCCGGCCGGGAAGGGTAAGATAAAAGACATCCCGATTATTTCACCCCGAGAGATACCCCATAATAACTATGTAATTTTTCTCTGTGAGACTGAAGCATTTCCGTTGCAACGCATGGAAAAGCAGGTCGCTTCTCTTGGGACGGTCATAACCCCCCGTATTCTCCCGGAAATCGCTGGGGCGGCGATCCCTTTGCGGGCCTGGATCCCGGCCTATCACACCATCTACCCCCTGGAGATTCCGGAGGTGGAGATCTTTCCTGACCAGGACCTGGTTATCTTAAATTGCCCCGCCCTGGAGGGGGACTTCCTGCCCATCGGTCTGGGTTATCTGGCCAATGCCTTGAAAAGAGCCGGTGTCCATTATCAAATTCTGGACCTGAATATCCTGGCCTACCATCGCTACCATACCCACCGACTGCTTGACGGACCGGCCCGGATTGTCGCGCCCAATGGCAGCATAATGCCCCCAGACCCTTGGCGCAACGATTCGGTCCTGATCTGGCAAGATCAAAGCCGGGTGCAATATTTTTCCCCCCTGTTGCAGGAAACGATAAGAGCTCTGATCAAGGCTAAACCGAAGATTCTGGGGTTGTCCGTGCAAGAATGCAACATAACTTTTTGTCGGGAGATTGCCCAAGCGGTTAGACAAGAGTTACCGGACACCATCATTTTGGCCGGGGGTTATTCTTGTTATTATCCCGAGATCGGCAGGAGCCTGTTCCCGGATTATGACTATATGGTCATTGGGGAAGCCGATCTGACGGTAGGTCCCCTGGTCCAAAGGCTCTTGGCCGGTGAGCGACCGGCAAATTTACCGGGGATATTGTCCAGAGATGATTCCCCCTCTCAAGAGTATGTTCCCGGACCCAGGCCGGAAGATTTGGACGCTTTAGGCAGCCCCGATTATGACTGGACCGCCTGGGAGCTTTACAGACATTACAACCACTATCAATGCCTTCCCGTAATCGCCAGCCGGGGCTGCAAATGGTCCCGGTGTAAGTTTTGCAATGAGAGATTCCCCTGGCGCAGCCGTACCCCGAAAAATTTCGTAGATGAATTAGAATGGTTATTAAATAAGGGTGGCGACCTTTTCATGTTCTACGAAAGTGACATGAATGGAGATCCGGAGATCCTGGAGGCCATCTGTGATGAGATCATTAAGCGCAACTTGGTGGTAAGGCTGGTGGGCCAACTGAGAATAAACAAGAGAAACACCAGGGATTTCTTTGAGAAACTTCGCCGGGCCGGATTCAAAGCCCTGCGCTTTGGGGTGGATGGTTGGTCCCCCCATACTCTCAGGCTCATGAATAAGGGCTATACGATAAGAACCATCGAAGAGAATCTCCGGAATTCTTTTGCCGCCGGGTTGCCGGCAGAGATCAACGTGGTCATTGGGGTGCCCGGGGAAACGGAAGCAGATGTGGCTGAAACCATCGAGATCATCAAGGCCAACAAACCCTATATCTGGCGCCTGGGCAACGTCAACCCCATAATGCTCCTCCACGGCAGTGTCTTTTGGCAGGAACCGGAAAAGTACGGCATTAAATTTGTGGGTAATAAAGAGGAATTGTATCGCCGCTTCCCCCTGGCTATCCCCGCCGACCTCTGGTACAGCGTTGACCCGTTGATCGATCACCACCTTAGAAGTGAGCGCTTCTTGCGCCTGGTAAGAGAGTTGCGCGAATACGGCTTTGAAATTGGCGAGATGGTGGAATATATTGAACATTTAGCTTCAGGGCAACGCTATGGAGGTAATTACCAACTGGCGCTTTTCGGTCATTCCCAGAAAGAACACCTGAGTGAGGCGGAATCAGCCGGGTCCCCTTTCAGTAAACCGGAGGATTGGGACTGGGGGGACACTAAGATAGGGCAAGAACCCGAGGGGGGAATCTCCTTGGTTTTCCAGGCCCAAGGGGAGTCTTACGGCCTTCCTGCCGGTGAAGTCAAGAGACTTGCCCATCTGCTTTACCGCAATGGGCCGAAGGAAATATGGCCGGTGCTGGCCAAGGGAATGATTGGCAAGCTAGCTCATCCCCAGCTCTTGTATCGTTATTTAGAGCAAGGGATCACGCTATTAAAAAGTTTTTGGCGAAATCGCGCCAGAGAATCAGGAAAATCCGACTCACTGCCGGACCTGCTGGAGTTGATGTTGGAAAATAATTGGTTAAGGCTAAAGATCGATACTTCCGGCACTTCTTTCCATGTGGTGGCCGAGAGCTTTCAAGGATACAAGATATTTCAGTTATATCGGGACTTTTACGGCATCCGGCAGGGCATACCGTTTGACCTGGAGGCCTTGGAAGCCGGCAAGTCACCTCCCGGTACTTTTTTCCACGGCCAGACCTTGGCGGAAGTGACCGGCATGATCAAAAACCGGGTAAATTGACGGCAAATTTTCAGCGCCATAATAAGAACCAGCAGACGGAGCTAAGATGAACCTTGCCGAGCTTGAGCAACGTCTCCAGGAATTGGGGCCCTGGAATTTTCTCCTGGAGATGCAGCCAGGGGTCTTCACCATCCCCAGGATGCACTGGAAAGGACTGTGGCACAACATCGTGGTCCAGGACTATATTGCCAAGACCTTGCCCCCCCTGCTCACCCGGTTTAGCGCGGCCCCGCCCGCCGAGACCAGCGTCATCGACATCGGCTGCAACGAAGGTTGGCTGTCCTGGCTGCTCTTCCGGTTGGGTTATCAAAGAATCCTGGGAATCGACAGCCATCCCGCCAATATTAACAAGGCCCTTTTCTTAAAAGACTATTACCGCATGACCAACGTGGACTTCCTCTGCGCCGATATCAACACCTTCAGACCGGAGGAGCAATTCGACCTGGCCCTGATGCTGGGAGTGATCAACCATATCCATAATCCCGTGGGCGTTTTAGAAAATATCCATGCCTGCACCCGGGGGTATCTGTTCCTGGATTTTGACGCCCTTTGTGCGGATTATATCGAGACCTCGCCGGAACCGAAATTTGACACCGGCTTGTCATCGGTTTACGGCAATATGCGCTGTTATTTCGAGCGCTCCCACCAGATGACCAGCACCACCGACAACCACCTGGTGTTTCAGTATTCCCCCCGGGCCGTGTTAATGATGCTGAATTTCGCCGGGTTCTCCGAAGTGGTTCGGGTCCTGCCCCGGGTGGCCCTGCCGCCCCACTATAAGAACGACAAGAGAGTCTTTTTTATTGCCCGGAAAAGCGACACCCCGGATTTCCTGGAAAGCGAGATCCTGCTGGACCGGGACTATGCGGAGTCCTTCGCCCAGCTGCCCGACGCGCTCCCGACCCTGATGGAAGAAGGCTACCGGGGGTTCAATCTGATCGGCTATGGGAACTTTCACTACGGCATCCCCCAGGGCGAGATGGAGGACTTTGACATCCTGGCCGTGGTGAACAATAAGAGATATGCCTGCGCCAAGACCTTGGCCCGGGTAAAACAGGTAATCGACCGGCACCTGTCCCCAGGCGGCATGGGTTGGCTCTCCCGGCAGAAAGACCTGGGTGACGATGCGGATCGGGACCTGGCGAAACTGGAGGTGGCCCGGGACCTGATCCGGCAGTCCCGGCTGGCCGAGGCCAGGGGTCTGTTGACGGAGGTCCTGGAAAGACCCGGCCGGCCGGGGTCTGACCAAGCGCCGTCGATCTATTACGAACTGGGCCGCATCGCCGGGAAGGAAGGCAAACTGGAGGAAGCCCGGAAATATTGGGAGAAATGTCTGGCCCTGGACCCGGATTTTCACCGGGCCAAAGGGCAATTGGCCCGACTGGCCGGTCCGCCCCCGGCGCTGGGATGCCACACCCTCTTCGA
Organism: Thermodesulfobacteriota bacterium; assembly: GCA_040756315.1. Lineage (GTDB taxonomy): Bacteria > Desulfobacterota > Desulfobaccia > Desulfobaccales > 0-14-0-80-60-11 > JBFLZI01. Next base: position 35,641 of record JBFLZI010000003.1, read on the forward strand.
TTAGCTGATCCGCCAGAGTTCAGAAAATCATGGCTAAAGTCGCGCTGATCTGCATGTATGACAACTGGGCCTTGGGTCTCCGGACCATGGCCAACGCGCTTAAGTCCCACGGTCATGAGGTGAGCATCATTCATTTTAAGATGCCCTCGGTGGAGAAGCGGGACTTTTTTATGAGACATCCGTTGAATTATGAGAATTTGAACACCCAGGAATCCCGTTCCGAAGTGATCATCAATTCTTATAATATTGACGTCAATATGTGGACCAAGAATGAAATTCTACTCTTAGGGGATTTATTGGAGGACCTGCAACCTGACCTGATCGGCCTATCCACCCGAAGTGTCTATGAAGAATTCATGTCTCAGGTCTTGGAGCAGATGCAGAGAATTACCGGGGCGATAACCCTGGCCGGCGGACATGACGCCACCTTCAGACCGGAACTCTACCTTGATTTAATGGACTTCGTCTGTCAGGGGGAGGGCGAAGCCGCCTTGTTGCACCTGGCCCGGGTGGTTGATCAGGGCGGGGAGAAGAAGAGCATCAATAATCTGGTTTATAAAGAGAACGGCAAATTAGTGTACAATCCCTTGGCCCCTCCCGTTGACTCCCAGGATTATTTTTTCGGGGAGGAGATGGACCAGGTTGCCCATTACGTGATAGAAGAGAATGCCTGCCGCCGCACGGATTTTCTCCTGAGAGATGTAAGTTTCTCTCCCTATACCAACGACGTGGACTATTACACCATGGCGGGGCGAGGCTGCCCGGGAAAGTGCACCTTCTGTTCCGCCGGCCAATTTCAGTGGCTCTATAATGAAGAAAAGGTCTTAGTAAAGGCCCGGCGGAACCGGCCCCTCAAAAATATTCTGGCAGAGTTGAAATTCGCCCGAGAGAAGGGGTTTCGCAAAATTTTCTTCATGGACTCCTTCCTCCTGGCCGAGCGGCGGTATCTCCTGGAATTTTTCGAGGCCTACCGGCAGGAAATCGGTATGCCTTTCTTCGCCCAACTCTATCCGGAGCAAGTCCTGGCCTGCCCGGAAATTTTGACCGCGGCCTGCCGGGCCGGCATGGTGCACACCGTGGTCGGGCTCCAGGGCGGCAGCGACCGGATCAACCGGGATGTTTTCCGCCGCAAGACCTCCCTGGCCAAGCTCCGGGAGTTTGCCGAGATGCTGACGGGGCAGGAAAACCTGGAGGTGGATTACCACCTCATTACTCATAATCCCTTTGAGACCGACGGCGACGTCCAGGAAACCCTGGAGCTGCTCCGGCAGTTGCCCAAGCGGGGCACCCATCTGGTGCTCCAAAGGCTCCGTCCCTTTCCCAACACCGCCATTGACCGGCTCATACCCGAGGTGCCGTTCCCGGAGTCCCGGCAAGACACCCATGACCGGCGGTTTCTCCTCTATTTGCTGAGATACGTGGCTGCGGATACTGAGTTCGACAGACTTTGGTCCCGGTTTGACGAACTCAGTTTTGACGATCTGAAGCGGGCTTATAAAGATCTCCGGAGCAGTTATCGGGACAGCACCGGCTGGGCCGACCAGGGATGGAAGCTTTATCATGACCGGGACTTTAGCGGGGCCATCGCCGCCTTTCAGCGCGCCCTTAACCTCGACTCCCAGGTTTGGCGCGCCCTGGAAGGCCTGGGGTGGGCTTATTTTCAGAAACACCAGTACCGTCGGGCGGAGAAATACTTTTCCGACACCCTCAAGGGGTTACCTGCTTATGAGAAAAATGCCTGGCAGGAGACTCTGCGGGGCTTGGGCTGGACTTTATACCATCGAGGGAGATATGCCAAGGCCGTGGCTTGCTTTAACCAGGCCCTGGAGCATACCGATTTTTTGGCCAGACCCATCTTAAAGGAATTGTACACCGGGATGGGTTGGGCTAACTGCCGATTGGGCCGGTGGGCGGAAGCGAAAGCGGCCCTCTCCCGAGCCGGGGAATATTCGGCGGAAGAGGACCAGGCCCTGGCGGACAAATTAGCTTACGTTGAGAAGAATCTTCATCGGGCCCGAAGTAACCCCGGGAACCCCGGTCCCAACCGAGAGGGGAAATTCGGTAACTGGCTGGCCCTGGCCAAGTCGAGATGTCTCAGATTCATCAAGGTCATAAAATTTTCTTGATTGGATAAATTGCCTAACCGCCACCACTAGAACAATCTCCCGGTATTCAGGGGGCGTCCCCCTTTTTTTTAGCCGTCGCCGAGGCCCTTCTCGGACCGCCGGATAACCCCGGGGTTGGGAAGAACCCGGATCGGGCTGAGCCGTCAGGCTTGGTAAAGGCAAGATAATTTCAGGTAATCTCTTACCGAAGGCGGAATTTCGGGTACCTTAATGAACTAGAGCATGAAATGGCCTAAGGAATTACTGTTAAGTTTTGCTCTGTTAATCGGCAGCCTGATCTTCCTCTTGGGGTTAATCGAGTTAGGTTGCCGGACCTATCTCTATTTCAAGCCGGCGCCGCCCGTATTATCCCGTTGGGAATTCCGGGCTACCGGTCCCCCTCCCTACCGGAACGCCGACTACTTCAACCGGGATTTCCTCAATGAATCTATGCGGTCCGTGGACGTTTACCGGCCCCCGGGAAAAGGCTATATTCTGTTCAAGGATTTCCAGGGCAAATATTTTAATATCACGGACGGCCGGCGCCGGACCACCGGCCAACCCGAAGATTTCCAACATCGAGTGCTGCTTTTCGGCGGGTCCGCCATGTTTGGCCAGGAAGTGCCGGACGGGCACACCATTGCCAGTTATTTGCAACAGATACTCAATGAACGGCTGGGTACCCGTTATAAGGTGGAGAATTATGGAACGGTGGCCATGAACGCGGCCCAACAAACGGAAAGGCTGTTAAACACGCCCGTCCACCCCGGCGATATAGTTATTTTCTATGACGGGGTCAACGACGCTTACTATTCGTTGGCTATGGCCTATATCGACGGTTGGCGCCCCGGCCTGGAACATTTCCAGGTGAAAAGGTTAAATTGGTGGCAGAGACGCTTACACGAGTGGCATCTGCGCTACCAAAAGAACAGCGCCGCGGTGCGGCTCCTCTTTGATATTTACGACCGCCGCCCGCCGGCAACTTTGGTGGATAAAGCCATCCTGGAACAAAATCTGGATAAAATGGCGGAAAAGTATCGGCAGTCATTAATCGACGCGCAGCAATATGTCAGCAGCCGGGGGGGTAAATTTTACCATTTCCTGCAACCCAACCTTATCGCCGCGGGAGAACAGACGCCCTACGAAAGAGAATTAAGCCAAAACTATTTGGACAACCCTCCCGGGTTAGATTTATCTATAAAAATAGGCTATCCCGGATTAAGGAAGGCCAACAAGCTGGCTGAGGCGGAGGGGGTAAAATCTTTCGACCTGACGCAGGCCCTGGAAAAACGCCAGCCCGGAGAGGAATTTTATCTGGATCTCTGTCATATCAATCATGCCGGCAATAAGCGTATCGCCCAAGCGATATTTGATCTGGTCTTCTCCAAAGGAAATTAATAATTGACTAAAACCTTGCTTCCGCCGGGGCTTAGGGGTTACAATGCCCACTTTCTCCGGCGCTCCTAAGCGCGATGGTTGTGGGTGTGAAGGGAGGCCAGGCGCCCGGGCGGTCTCGCCGGAGCTTTGGGAATTTCCGCCACCGGAAGAGGATTATGACCAAGGAATCTCTTGGCGGCATAAAACTAGCCTCCTCTCAAGAGAAAGGAATCTAAGGGACCAGCGGTCCGGTCGGTTATGAAGCAAGACGTGGCTTCACCAGAATCCATTGAGGAACTGTTCGCTCAGGGCGATTACGTTACCGTGGCCCGCACCGGCAGCCGGGAGCACTGGCAAACCTATGCCGCCCTGGGGTTGATCGGCAGGACTTCGGAGGCGGTGGCCGGCCTGGTTGATTTCCCTAAACCTGAGCCCCGCTTTTATCTGGCCGTGGCTCACTGGATGGGGGGCGAAGAGGAGTCGGCCCTAAAGATCCTGGAGAAAAATCCTCTGCCCCAGGCGCAGAACCTGGCGAAGCTTATCCGCAAACCCCGGATTCAGGTGCTGGCCCAACTGCCCTGGACCCGTTATCCGCCCCATGATTTATTGACGGCCATCCACCGGGACCAGAAGTTTAAAGTCCAAAACATCAGCTTCCATGAGGACGACCTGCCTAACCGGCCTTATGCCGACATCACCAGGTTCTACGAGGCCGCTAATCCCCCGGATTTCTATGTCTGCGCCATGGTGGAGTGGCATGTCATTCCTCCCAATCTGCCCCGGTTACCCTGTCCCATTTTAGGCCAAACGGGCGACTATGACCTGCACATTCAGACGGTCTATCCCTGGCTGCGAATCTTTGATGAGATCCTCGTTACCGACCAGACGGAGTGGCAAGACGTTAAACGATTAGTCCGGAATCCGGTGTCAACTTTTCCCAAAACCTTCGGTATTGATGAAAATCTCCCCTTATTCGGTTATAAACCCCGCCTGATTGACGTCTTCCATTCCGGTTCCTTATTGCACCCCTATTTCGATAAGACCGAGATCTTTCAACAGATTCTGCGTATTCCCGAGATTAATCCCTTTTTTATTGACGGGTTTATTTCCAAGGAAGCGTATTTTGAGAACCTGGCCACCTCCAAAATGTGTGTCAATTATTTACGACACCCGGGAGCCACCTCGACCAGAGCTTTAGAGGCGCTGAGTATGGGCTGTGTTGCCCTGGTGCAGGATGGCAGTGTCTTGGAGCTTTATGTGGGAGAGCAGGAGGGGCTGTTAAGCTTTAAGTCGGCCGACCGTGACCTGGTGTCCACCATTCGCCGGGTGTTGGATAATTGGCCGGAATTTGAACAGCGGGCCCTCCGGGGGGCCGCCATTATCCGCCGGGATTTTGTCTTACCCAGAGTGGCCTCGCAGTACATGCGGTTTATGACCTTCCTCGCGGCCAGGCCCCGTCCACCCCGCCAGGTGAAAGAGACCGGATTATTAAAGCAGAAGCGCAGCATCTTATGGAAGGGGTGGCTGCCGGCCCCAAAATCCACCCGGAAGATGCTGCTTCACAACCTGGCCAAATGGCAACCCCGATTAAAAAGCGAGACCACCCCAAATCTTTCCATCGATATGGCGCGAGAAGTAATTTTAGATCAGGCCCAGAGAACTCTGGACAATTCCTACAAAATCTCTGTCAAAGATTTCCTGAAAGATGTCATCACCCTTCTTTCTTTAATAAAGCGAACCATCATGCAGGTGCTCCTCATGGGCCGGCGTCTTCTGCCAATCCGCTATAATCTCTTAATCGGCAAACACTTGATGATCCCCCGGGTCCTCAAAGTCTATCAGGCCGGCCTGAAGCAGTTCCCCGACTCCTTGGTGCTGCGGTTTGATTTGATCAGGGGCATGCTGCACTTGGGTCGTCCCCAAGACGTCTCCTATGCCCTGGAACTCCTGGAGGAAACCATTAACGCGCCCCGGTCAAAATGGCAGATAGATGTCATGGAGGACGTCTATCCCTATGATTTTTGCAGCAGCTTTTTCAACTACCGCAAATATTTTGATTTAGTCACGGAGCATTTGATGTCCGGCAGGCCGGTGCAGGATGATCTCGCCAGACTGATTCTGGCTTCCTTGTACTACTATCTGGGGCACTATTCCAACAGCGTGGATCATTTCCACCGGGCGACACAGCTCGATCCGGACTTCCCCTTCTACCAACTGGCTTATGCCCACCAATTAATCAAGGGGGGGGAACCCGGCGATTATGACCGGGCCGGCCGGCTCTTAACCCGGCTGGCCGAGAGTTCCATTCTTTTCCAAGAGGCCTTCGATCTGCTGAAGGAGCTTGATTCCCAAGACCTTTATACCTGCCCCCGGATGGCGGAGTTGACCGCGGTCATTAACAAGGCCCAGCGTAGCTTAAGGCGCCAGGAAGACTTGCGGTCAGTCCCCTTGCAGCCCAGGCTCGCCGCTGATCCTGCCGCGCCCGGGGCGAAGAAACTCTCCCAGCCGGAATAAATTTCGCCCCCAGCCCGCGCTCTCCCACCGGAAGAGATCCCATCCCGATTCGGTGCGCCCCGCCTCTTCATGTCTCCTTTTTAGGATATTTGTCTCTTCCTCAAGACATTTGTCCTTTTCTCAAGAAAATCTCTGGTCCGCTTAATTCCCCCAAGAAGCATAACTAATTGATATATTAGCTATTATTCTTTCTCACGCCAATGGCATAACCTTTGTATTATCAGGTCGGCGGGAGAGACCGAGATGAGATTGCTTTTTTACACCAGCCAAGGCGACCGCCGGATGAAATGGCTGGAGCAGAGACTGACCGGCTTCAGGCCATTAAACATTGAAATTTGCCGGGACCTGGACACCCTGGAGGGGGGCCTCCGGCAACTAGGCGGGGAGATGGTCTTAGCCGTGCTCCTTACCATCAGTCAGGAAGAACTCCAGGAGGTGATGACGCTTAAGCCCTGGCTCCAGGGCAAACCCTTAATCCTTATCTTGCCGGATAGAAATAGAGACACCATTGCCAAAGGCCACGTCCTGGCGCCCAGGTATTTAGCCGGCCTTCAAGATGACTTTCAAGAGATCTACGAAGTTTTAAATAAGATGTTGGAAATCTATTTGCGGCAAGATGAAGGTCATGGGCGCAGGCAAGTTAACGGCTTGGCCCCCTATTTATAATACCGCACTTCCAGCGAGGAGGTGGCAGCAATAAAAATAAATCATCTAATCGGTAATTTAATCCCAGATTAATTACTTGAAGGAGATCAGGATGAAAAACATGAAACTGGGAACCAAAATGCTTCTGTCGTTTTCAGTGGTGGCGTTAATCACCCTAATACTGGGCATCGTGGGGTTCTATAGCACCACCCAGGGAGTTAAGGCCATCAACGAGATCGGCAGCGTACAACTGGTCAGTGTGGACAACTTGCTCATCCTTAAGGAGAACGCCGAAAACATCCGGGGCACGGTGCGTACCCTGGCCATTCCCGGCCTACCGGTGGAAGTCCGCCAACGGCAGTATAAGAACCTGGAAAAGGCCCGGCAAGAGTATGGAAAGGCGTGGAAGCTCTATGAGGCGCTGCCCCAAACGCCGGAGGTGGCCGAGTTGTGGAAACGGTTCGTCCTCGTCTGGAACGCCTGGCGGGAAGAGAACCACAAAGCCATGGAAATGTCCAAACAAATCGACCGCAACGGCATTGCCGATCCGGATGCCTTGTCGGCCCGGTTGGAACAGTTCGCCAAGGACCACTACATCCTCGTGCAACGGGTTCTCCATCTGCTGTACGTCAAGGACGCCATGTTCCAGGGGGGTGAGGACCATACCGCCTGCAACGCCGGCAAATGGCTGCCGACGTTCAAGACCGACAACGACAGACTGGCTAGGGAGGTACAGGCGATTGTTGAACCTCACCGGCATTTCCATGAGGCGGTGGGGAAGATCAAGCAGCTGGTCGGCAGCGGTAAGAAGGGGGAAGCCCAAGGCATCTATGAACGGGAAATGATTCCGGCCATGCAGGAGGTTTTCCAGCACTTCGACGCCATGCTGGGAGTGGCGCATGAGTCGAGAGCCCTTTTCAATCAAATGCAGGAGCTGATCCTCGGTCCGGTGATGCAGAAACAGGGAGAAGCCATCAGGATGCTGGATAAGCTTGTACAGATCAGCCAAGATAAGGCCGCCACCGAAGTCCAGCAGTCCACCACCCAAGGGGCGTTCCTGAAAGTCTTATCCCTGATCGCCATGCTGCTAGGGGTAGCCCTGGCCTTTGCCCTGGGGATATTCATCACCCGGTCCATCACCAAGCCCATCCAGCGGATCATTGCCGGCCTGACTGAAGGCGCCGGTCAAGTGGCCTCTGCGTCCATCCAGGTCTCCTCGGCCAGCCAGTCCCTGGCCCAAGGCTCCTCCCAGCAAGCCGCGTCTTTGGAAGAGACCTCCTCCTCCCTGGAGGAGATGGCCTCCATGACCCGGGCCAACGCGGAAAACGCCCGCCAGGCCGATGCCCTGGTGGGAGAGGCGGCTCGGGTGGTGGACACGGCCAACACTTCCATGCACGAGCTCACCGTCTCCATGCGGGAGGTGTCCGCGGCCAGCCAGGAGACCGCCAAGATCATCAAGACTATTGATGAAATCGCCTTCCAGACCAATCTTTTGGCCTTGAACGCCGCGGTGGAAGCGGCCCGGGCCGGAGAGGCCGGAGCGGGCTTCGCCGTGGTGGCGGATGAGGTGAGAAGTCTGGCCATGCGGGCCGCGGAAGCCGCCAAAAACACCGCTGACCTCATCGAAGGGACCGTGAACCGGGTTAAGGAGGGCTCAAGCTTGGTGGACCGCACTGCGGAAGCCTTCAGCCAGGTCTCAGCCAGCACCGGTAAAGTCAAGGAACTGGTGGCGGAGATCGCCGCGGCCTCCAACGAACAGTCCCAGGGAGTGGACCAGATCAATAAGGCGGTGGGCGAGATGAATAACGTCACCCAACAGGTGGCGGCCAACGCTGAAGAAAGCGCCAGCGCCTCCGAGGAACTCAACGCCCAGTCCGAGCAGATGAAAGGGGTGGTGGGAGAACTGGTAGCATTGGTGGGTGGCGGGAGCGACGGTTTTCTCGATGACGGTCACAAGGTTAAAAGGAGCCAGAAGCTCCTCCGGACGGGAATAGGCACCAAGCGCCGGAGCATCGATCTCTCTAAACCGGAGAGCAAGCTTCTGGTTCACGATCAGAAGACCAACGGCGTTACCCCGGAGCAGATCATTCCCCTGGAAAGGGATTTCAAAGAGTTCTAGGCTCGGATTTGCACCTCTCACGGCTTAACGGTATAGAAGCTACCAGATCCGACCAGGTAGGGGACCCAGGCACTGGAGGTCTGGGTCTCGAATGCCTTTAGCAGTAGAGGAGGAGATTGACCAATGGCCAAAACGGCAGCAACGCTGAACCAGGAAAGCAGTGCCCTCCAGGCCCAGGAGGGCAAATATCTTACCTTTAACCTGGACCAGGAAGGTTATGGCATCGAGATCCTGAAGGTGCGGGAGATCATCGGCATCATGAACATCACTCAGATTCCCCAGATGCCGCCTTACGTCAAAGGCTTGATCAACCTTAGGGGTAAAGTCATACCGGTCATTGACCTGCGCCTCAAATTTGACTTGGCGGGCGCGGCTTATAACGACCGGACCTGCATCATCGTGGTGGAGGTGGAGAATAACGGCGGGGCCACGCTCATGGGAGTGGTGGTGGATTCAGTCTCGGAGGTGTTGAATATCAATGCCGAAGATATTGAACCATCGCCCCGTTTCGGCACCCTAGTGGCCACCGACTATATTATGGGAATGGCTAAAACCAAAGGGGGCTTAAAAACCTTGCTGGACCTGCATCGGGTGCTGACCACCAATGAGTTGGCCGCTCTTAAGGAGTTGGCTACTTGAATTAAAGGGTCTGCAGGACGTTATCTATCAGTTGACCAAAATTACGGGGCTGAAATAGCTGTTGATAGTGAAGATAAATTATTCAGGACGGGGGCTGCCGGCCGGATAAAGGCGGCGTGACCTTAACTTAGTAAAAACAATAAATGCCCCACAGGAGGAATGGCTATGGCTACGGTGGAATGGCTGACTTTTTCCGAAATGGCCCGCAAAGCCGCCATGACTGAATCGGAAGTCAGAAAAATAGTCAGAGACTTTGGCCACATACTCTGCGCCCGGCAATTCGGCGATATCATGAAATATCCCCTGGAGGCGGTGGAATTGATATCTCTGATCAAAAGACGCGCCGAGGAAGGCTGGTCTCTGGAGAATTTGCGAAGTCTCATAACCAAAGGTTACCGGGAGACTTTCGAGGTTAAAATGCCCAGTCTCCAGTCACTCTACGGCGAATTATTGCTGATGATTAATGCCTTGATGGGGAATCTGATCCCGGCTTTTCAGAAAATGCAGGAGACGATGCAATTTATGGAGGACTTTATCGACGGGGTGACCCCCTTGATTGCCAGGGTGACGGCTCAAGAAGATGAGATCAGGGCCTTAAAGGCCAGGATCGGTGTGATTTAGCCGAAAGGGCCGGGAAAAACTGCCGGCTTTTGCCCTGGCCGTTCTCCGGTGGGTTCGCCGCGCCTCAGGGGCAGAAGTCTTGCGCCCGGGTACTGCCAGGCCAGCTCTGTATTAAACTGCTGGTCGGATTAAACTAAGAAACTAAAGGAACGCACTATGGACACCAAGATTGATTTCCGGACAAAAATATTGGTGGTGGACCATTTCTCCGCCATGAGAAAGATAATCCGCAATATTCTTAAGCAGATCGGCTTTAATGAGATCGCCGAGGCGGACGACGGTTCTTCCGCCCTGACGATCATCGACCAGGAAAACATCGGCTTGGTGCTGACTGACTGGCATCTGCCCCAGATAAGTGGCCTTGAATTACTCAGGAGAATCCGTCACAACGACGCCACCCACCATATTCCGGTATTGATGGTGACCGCGGACGGCAAAAAAGAAAATATTGTGGAAGCGGTTAAGGCCGGAGTGGACAATTTCGTGGTCAAACCTTTCACCGCCAGTACCGTCAAGGAGAAGGTCGAGCAGGTCTTAGCCAAACGCCACCCTTAAGTGGTGGAGAGACAGCACCGGATGGAAGTAAATGATCTCAAGTTATTAAAGAAGCGAGATTCTTCGCTCTATATGGAAATGTAGCGCCGCCGCCTCGGCGGCGCCTAAACCGCCAAGGGCGGCGGTTCTACAATTTCATGGTCTGTGGCGAGCTTTAGGTCGTGGTGGTTTGCTCAGGATGACATTGAAAGCGTCCAAGAGGTTTTGCCCTAGCTTCCAAATTACACCATTTTTACTTTCAAATGTTACAAATCATGCTTGCAACTTATTGATAAACTTTAATTTTTTAACCGAAAACTGAAAACGGTATTAGAGCGGCCGGTCCGGATCAGAAGCGGGTATCTCAAGGCCGTTCTTAAGGGGGATGATAAAAAATTTTGCTTTGTCAGATTAATTGACTTATAATTGCGAAAATTTTCCCAAAGGAGGTGATCCCAGGTGCATCGGCTCATAGCCATGGTTCGCAGAAAATCCTGAAGCCCAGGTATACGGGGGGTCTTGGCAAGACCCGCATTACCCAGCCGCTGGATGAGGCCGGGGCAGATCGCCTGGGATAAGGACCGCCAGAATTAAGTTCCTTTAAACCTCGCTTTTTCCCCTTCCTCAGGCAAACCTCCGTTACCCGTCTTCACTCCAGCTTCTTTCATGGGACCAGCATACCTGGAGCCGGTTCCCGGCGGAAGACCGTCCTTTTTCCCTGGTCAGGCGGTATTCGCCGGCTGTTCCCAGTTTACCTTTTGGCGGCGTTGAGGGTGATACAGCTCCCCTGACCCTTCTGCTTCAGCTTCCGGGGTGAAGTGTCTCATCTCCTCGCCATGAAGGAGTAGCGGATGACTAAAGAATATTATCCCAAAGTTATCGGCTTCTGCTGCCGCTGGTGCTCCTATGCCGGCGCGGACCTGGCCGGGGCCATGCGTCTGCAATATCCCGCCAATATCCGGATCGTCAAAGTGCCCTGCACCGGGCGGGTGGAAACTCTCAATTTGTTGCAAGCCTTTGAGGCCGGGGCCGACGCCGTCTTTGTTTCAGGCTGTCATGAAGGGGATTGCCATTATCTCACCGGCAACCTCTTTGCCCGGAAACGGGTGGCCCGGGTAAAAGAAATTCTGGCGGAGATAGGCCTGGAGCCGGAACGCCTGGAAATGTTTCACGTCTCGGCCTCGGAGGGGCCGAAATTCGCCGCCGTGGCTCGGGAGATGACCGAGCGGGCTTATAAGCTGGGGCCGAACCCGGCGAGGCGGGAAGCCAGACTAGCCTGGCGGGCCGGCGAACCGGCGGTTATTATCACCGCCTGAAGCAATAGGGAAAGGAGAAGCAATGGGTTCAGACTATTACCCGAAGATCTTGGGATTTTGTTGCCGCTGGTGCTCCTATGCCGGCGCGGACCTGGCCGGGGCCATGCGCCTGCAATATCCTCCCTCCGTAAAAATCATGATGGTGCCCTGCACCGGGCGGGTGGACATCCTGCACCTGGTCAAGGCCTTTGAGGCGGGGGCGGACGCGGTCTTTGTCTCCGGTTGCCATGAGGGCGACTGCCACTATCTCACCGGCAATATCCAGGCCCGCAAGCGGGTGGACAAACTGAAAAAGGACCTGGCGGCCTTAGGCATTGAACCGGAGCGCCTGGAGATGTTCCACGTCAGTTCCGGGGAAGGCCCCAAATTCGCGGCGGTGTGCCGGGAGATGACGGAGCGGGCCTTGAAGCTGGGTCCCAGCCCGGTGAGACGGGAAGCCCGCAAAGCCTGGGAAGCGGCGCAGCCAGCCGCGGCCACGGCTGGGTGAAGGCCAAACCCAGGTCGTAGGTTCGTATTGAGCTGGCTTTGAAAAGAAACTCAGAGAGTGAGGGGGACTTACCCTATGCCGACGCCGTATGACGACATGTGGGAAAAATTGAACCTGGATTTGCCGGCCCACGAGGGGTTACTGCAAGTATTGGGCAGGTTTTACGGAGACATCTACCTGAGCCAGGAAGGCCGCCTGAAGGGTATGGAATACCTGGACTTTGTGCTCTCGGAGGTGCACGGCCTGCGCATCAAGGAACTCCAGGAGGCCAAGGCCCAAGGCCGTAAGATCATCGGCACCTTCTGCGTCTTTGTGCCGGAGGAACTGGTTCTGGCCGCGGACGCCGTCTGCGTGGGCCTCTGCGCCGGGGCCGAGATCGGCGCGGACGCGGCGGAAAAGATCCTGCCCCGGAACACCTGCGCCCTGATCAAGTCCTTCGTGGGCTTCAAACTGGCCCGCCTCTGCCCCTTCATCGAGTCCTGCGACCTGGTGGTGGGGGAGACCACCTGCGACGGCAAAAAGAAGGCCTACGAAATCTTTGCCGACTACGCACCGGTGTACGTCATGGAGATTCCCCAAATGAAGCAGGCCTGCGACCGGGACCTGTGGAAGGCGGAGATGGGGCGCTTTCAGGCCAAGATCGAAGAGATCACCGGCAAGACCATCACCGCCGCCAAACTGAAGGAAGCCATCCGGCTGGTGAACGCCCGGCGACAGGTCTTACAGCGCCTGAACCGGCTCAGGGCCGTGGTGCCCACCCCCATCTCCGGGCGGGACGTGCTCCTTATCAATCAGATCAGCTTTTATGACGATCCGGTGCGCTTCACCGCCAAGATGGGGGAACTCTGCGACGAACTGGAAGAGAAGGTCAAGGCGGGCCGGGGTATAGTCCAGGCCGGGACGCCGCGTCTCATGCTTTCCGGCTGCCCCATGGCCGTGCCCAACTGGAAGCTGCCCTTCCTCATCGAGTCTTCCGGCGCGGTCATCGTGGGGGAAGAGTCTTGTATCGGCAGCCGCAATATCCGGGACCTGGTGGATGAAACCCCCGACACCCTAGAGGGGCTGTTGGACGCCCTGGTGGACCGTTACTTCAAGATTGACTGCGCCTGTTTCACCCCCAACGCGGAGCGCCTCACCCATATCGTGGACATGGCCCGGGACCTGAAAGTGAACGGCGTGGTCCACTACGGCCTCTCCTTCTGTCAGCCCTATGCCATCGAGGCTTTCAAGGTGGCGAAGGCCCTGGAAGCCGCCAAAATTCCGATGTTGGCCATCGAGACGGACTACAGCATGGAGGACGTGGAGCAGCTCAAGACTCGGGTGGAGGCCTTTCTGGAGATGCTGCACTGAGGTGACGCTGCCATGATTTCTGATAAGGCACCGGTCATTCCCCTGCACCTGCACCCGGTATTTCAAGAGCGCCACCGGGTGAATGAACTGAAAAACGCATTGATGGCGGAAACCCTGGCTTACGTCCAGGTGGCCCTGGACAACGCGGCCGGACCCGGCGGCGCTTCGCCCCGGGCAGTAAAAATCCTGGAACGGGCTCGCGCCCTTTTGGGAGAAGCCCGAGATCGGCTGGTGCTCGAGTTGTTGTAACGGGTAAAAGGGCATTGATGGGAAACAAGAGCCTGGTAGCCGGTTTGGACATCGGCTCCCGTTCCATTGAACTGGCGGTCTTGGAGGGAGACCGCCTGGTGGATTGGGCCAAGGTGCCCACCACCTTCGACCCTCTGGCCCAGTGCCGTCGCCTGTTGAAAGACGTGCGGGCGGAGAGAATGGTAGCCACGGGCTATGGCCGCAAGCTGGCGCTGGAAAGTCTGAAAGAGCATAGAGTTACGGCCATTACAGAAATTCAGGCTTACGCCCTGGGCGCCCGGCGTCTGGCTCCGGAAACCAGGACCGTCCTGGACATCGGCGGCCAGGACACCAAGGTCATCGCCCTGGCCCCGGACGGCAAGGTGGCCAGGTTTGAAATGAACGACCGTTGCGCCGCGGGCACCGGCAAATTCCTGGAATTCATGGCCCTGGCCCTGCACCTTCCTTTGGAGGAGTTCGGCAGCTTTGCCCTCCAGGGGGAGAGGCGCATCCAGATCAGCAGCATGTGCACGGTATTTGCCGAAAGCGAGGCTACCAGCCTCATGGCCCGGGGGGAGGCTCCGGCCAACATCGCCCTGGGGCTGCACCTGGCCATTGTCCAGCGCACCCTGGCCATGCTCCGGCGGATGGGGGAGGAGCCGCCTCTCCTCTTTGCCGGGGGAGTGGCTCACAACGTCTGCGTCCGGGCCTTGCTGGAAGAGGGGCTGGGCCAAGAGGTCATCGTGCCCCCCAACCCCGACTTGGTGGGGGCTTTGGGCGCGGCGCTTTATGGGAAAAATCGACAGTCAACCTGAGGGAAGACCCTCAGATAATCGAGACAGAGCAACAAAATTCCGAAAAATTTCTCGTTTTTCGAAAGGAGATCTCGACATGCCTCTGATCACCGTCAAATTAATTGAAGGCGTCTATTCCGGGGAGCAGAAGAAGGAAATGATCAAACGGCTTACCGACACCATGGTGGCTCTGGAGGGAGAGCACATGCGCCCGGTCACCTGGGTGGTCATCGAAGAAGTCAAGAGCGGCGACTGGGGTGTAGGGGGCAAGGCCTTTTCCTGTGCGGACGTCAAAGCCCTGGCAGGGGATAAGTAAGTGGAATCCCGCTTTGTCCTCACCACTTGCCCCTACTGCGGCTGCGGCTGCGGCATCCTCCTGGAAGTCATGGATGGCCGGCTCGCCGGCTCCTGGCCGGTAAAAACCCATGGGGTGAGCCAGGGGAGCCTCTGCCTCAAGGGCTGGAGTTCCCATGAGTTCGTGCAGAGCGAGCCGCGCCTTAAGCAGCCGCTCACGCGCCAAAACGGCGACCTGGTTCCCGCCACCTGGGAGGAAGCCCTGGACCGGGCGGCCCAAGGGTTAAAAGGGGTTTTGGACCGCCACGGGCCGGCCGCGGTGCAGGTATTGTCCTCCGCCAAGATCACCAATGAAGAAAACTTTCTCATGAACAAATTTGCCCGGGCGGTCATCGGCACCAACAATATCGACCATTGCGCCCGCCTCTGTCACGCCTCCACCGTCGTGGGTCTGGCCGGGGCCTTCGGTTCCGGGGCCATGACCAACTCCATCGTGGACCTGGAGAATGCCGGGACCATCCTGGTCATCGGCTCCAATACCACCGAGGGCCACCCTGTTGCCGCCAAGTGGATTTTCCGGGCTATTGAGCAGGGCGCAAAATTGCTGGTGGCCGATCCCCGCCGGATTCAATTGTCGGACCTGGCGGAAGTGGTGGTGCAGCAGCGCCCGGGCACTGACGTGGCCCTGATTAACGGCATGATGCATCTCATTATCAAGGAAGGCTGGCACGACCGGGTGTACGTCAAGGAGCGCACCGAGGGCTTTGAGGCCCTGGCCGCCAAACTGGAGGAGTATCCGCCGGCGAAGGTGGCGGCCATTACCGGGGTGGAGCCCGCCGAGTTGCGCCGCCTGGCGGAAATTTACGCCACCCACAAGCCCAGCGCCATTGTCTACTCCATGGGCATCACCCAACACATCACCGGGGTGGACAACGTCAAGTCCCTGGCGAATTTGGCCATGCTCACCGGCAACGTGGGCGTCTCGGGGGGCGGGGTGAACGCGCTCCGGGGACAGAACAACGTCCAGGGCGCCTGCGACATGGGCGCGCTGCCCAATGTCTTTTCCGGCTATCAGGCGGTGGCGGACGAGGCGGCCAACGCCAAGTTCTCCCAGGCCTGGGGCCGGGACCTCCCCAAACAGCCGGGCCTGACCCTGACGGACATGTTCAACGCCATTGATGCCGGTAAGATCAAGGCCTTGTATATCGTGGGGGAGAACCCCATGGTCACCGAGCCGGACCTGCATCACGCCGGGGCCGCGCTGAAGAAGCTGGAAGTGCTCATCGTCCAGGATATTTTTCTTTCCGAAACGGCCCGGTTGGCCCAGGTGGTGCTGCCGGGCGCTTCCTTTGCGGAAAAGAGCGGCACCTTCACCAACACGGAACGGCGGGTGCTGTTGGTGCGCCAGGCCATCCCGCCGGTGGGGGGCGCCCGCCCGGACTGGCAAATCATCCAGGACCTGGCCGCCCGCCTGGGCTATCCCATGAATTACGCCGGGCCGGAGGAGATTTTTGAGGAAATCCGCACCCTCACCCCCAGCTACGCGGGCATGACTTACGAAAGGCTTAAAGCCCAAGGGTTGCAGTGGCCCTGTCCCACCCCGGAACATCCCGGCACGCCGTATCTCCACAAAGACCGCTTCACCCGGGGGAAGGGGCTGTTTCAGGCCATCGACTACAAGCCGCCGGCGGAAGTTGAAGACAAGGAATACCCCATGCTGCTCAGCACCGGGCGCTCCTTCGCCCATTTCCATTCCGGCACCATGACCCGGGTCTCACCCACCCTGCACCATGAGGTGAAGACGGGGTATGTGGAAATCAACCCGGAAGACGCGGAGCGGCTGGGAGTGGAAGACGGGGAGCCGGTGCAGGTCAGCTCCCGCCGGGGAAACATCCGCATTCCGGCCAAAATCAGCCAGCGGGTGAACCGGGGCGTGGTTTTCATTCCCTTTCATTTTGCCGAGTGCGCCGCCAACGTCCTCACCAACCCGGCCCTGGACCCGGTGGCCAAGATTCCGGAATTCAAGGTCTGCGCCGTCAAGGTGGAAAAAATGGCGGCATAAATGCATGTGGCTAATCAAACTAACAACAAATGTTTGAATCACCTAAGTAGCGGATTCATTTTTGCCGCTTCTTTCAAAGGATAACGGATAAGGAGACTGACATGGATTTCCGCTCGGTTGTCACCACCTGCCCCTATTGCGGCGTAGGTTGCAACTTAATCTTCCAGGTGCTGGACGGGCAGATCATCGACACCCTGGCCGCGAAGACCGGACCGTCCAATGAAGGGAGGCTCTGTATCAAGGGTTGGAGCGTGCATGAATTTATCCAGCATAAAGACCGCCTCACCAAACCCCTCATCCGGCGGGGCGGCTCTTTGCAGGAAGCCACCTGGGATCAGGCTTTGGATTTGGCTGCGTCCGAGTTGACCAGGCTCAAAGAGACCTATGGGCCGGAGAGCGTCGCGTTTGTGGGGTCGGCCCGCTGTCCCAATGAAGAGACCTATGTCTTTCAAAAATTCGCCCGGGCTGTTTTCGGCCACAATCATGTGGATCACTGCGCCCGTCTCTGTCACGCCCCTACGGTGGCCGGGTTGGCTGTCTCCTTTGGGAGCGGAGCCATGACCAACTCCTTTGCCGAACTGGAACAGGCCAAGTGCATTTTAGTAATCGGCTCCAACACCACCGTCTCCCACCCTATGGCGGGCATGCGCCTAATGCGGGCCCAGGCCAACGGCGGCAAGCTCATGGTGGCCGACCCCCGGAAGACCCAGATCGCGAAGTTGGCCGACCTGCACGTGCAGCAGAATCTGGGGACGGACGTGGCCCTGATCAACGGCCTGATGCACGTCATCTATAAGAACGGCTGGCATAACCAGGCCTTTATCGAAGAGCGCACGGAAAACTTCCCCGCCCTGGTGGAGATAATCGAACAATTCCCTCCTGAGCGGGTCTCGGAGATCACCGGCGTAGCCGTAGCGGATATCGTCCAGATGGCCGAATGGTACGCCAAGTCGCCGGCCAGCGCCATTGTTTACGTCTTGGGGATCACCCAGCACAGCACCGGCACGGACAACGTCAAGAGTCTGGCCAACCTGGCCATGCTCTGCGGCCAGATCGGCAGGCCCTCCACCGGAGTCAATCCCATCCGGGGCCAGAACAACGTGCAGGGGGCCTGCGACATGGGCGCACTGCCCAATGCCTTCCCCGGCTATCAATACGTGAGTGCGCCGGAGTGTGTGGAGAAATTTGAAAAAGCCTGGAACGCCAAGCTTTCCGGTTCTCCGGGACTCACCATGGTGGAGCAGATCGAAGCCATCCATCAAGGTAAATTCAAGGGCCTGGTGGTCTTCGGGGCCAACCCGGCGGTGAGCTACCCCAACGTCAACCGGGTGCAGGAGGCTCTGGAATCCTTGGAATTCTTGCTGGTCCTGGATATTTTCCCCACATCCACCACGGCCCTGGCCCACGTGGTGCTCCCCGGCGCCTCATTTGCGGAAACGGACGGCACCTTCAGCAGCTCGGAACGCCGGGTGCAGCGGGTGCGGCAGGCCATCGAGCCTATCGCCGGCAAGGCCAACTGGCAGATTATCCCGGAACTCTCCAGTCGGTTAGGTTATCCCATGCACTATCGGTCCGCAGAGGAAATTTTCGACGAGATGGCCAGCCTGACTCCGGCTTACGGGGGCATGAGTTACCCTCGCCTGGAGGAGAAAGGACTCTGCTGGCCCTGTCCTACTCCGGACCATCCCGGCACTCAGTATTTGCACAAAGACAGGTTTACCCGGGGCCTGGGACTCTTTCAAGCCATCGACTACCGCCCGCCCGCGGAAGGCCCGGACGCCGACTATCCTTTCTGGCTGACCACCGGGCAAATCTTCTCCCAGTATCTTACCGGCACTATGACCCGGCGCTGCCCCACCCTGCACCAGGAAAACCCTGAGGTCTTCATCGAAATCAACCCCCAGGATGCCGAACGTCTGCAGATTGAACCGGGAGAAAGTATTCGGGCCAGGAGTCGCCGGGGCAGCATTGAGGTCAAGGCCTGGGTAACCGACGCGATAAAGCCCGGCGTGGTTTTTATCCCCATGCACTATCTGGAGAACGCCGCCAACCGTCTGACCAACGCGGCCTTGGACCCCATCACGAAAACGCCGGAATATAAGGTCTGCGCCGTGAAATTAGAGCGCTTAGCCGCTTAAGGCGCCAATTGTTTGACCTAAAATTTCCGAGAACCCGTAGGAAAAGGAGAAATCGCCATGCAACCACTGGATCTCTCTGATCTGCCTGAGAGGCGCCGGAAGAGCATCTTTCGGGACATTATTTCCGAATCTCACTTGACCGCCTGCTTTACCTGCGGCACCTGCTCCGGGGGCTGCCCCTTGACCGGCATGGAAAGCAGCAAGGATGAGGGCCTGGACGCCCGCAAAGTCATTCGTATGGCCGCGTTCGGCCTGGACCAGGAAGTCATCGACTCCCGCTTCGTCTGGTTCTGCACCGGCTGCCAACGCTGCGAGATGGGCTGCCCCATGGGGGTCAAGCTGGTAAAGGTGTGGATGGCGGCCAAGGCGGCCCGGCCCCGGGACAAGGTGCCCGGCGTCCTCCACAAGGGCGTGGATATGTGTATCCGCACCGGGAACAACATGGGCATTCCGGAGGAAGATTACGTCACCCTGCTGGAGGAACTGGGGGAAGAATTGGCGGAGGAGTGCTGCCCCGGTTTCGTTACGCCGGTGGAGAAGGTGGGCGCGGACTATATCCATTTTCAGAATTCCAAGGAAGCCTATGCCGAACCCGACGACATGAAGTGGTGGTGGAAGATCTTTTACGCGGCTAAAGCGGACTGGACCACTTCCTCGAAAAACTGGGAGTCGGTGGATTGGGGGATTTTTACTGCCAACATGGAGGCCAGCAAAGAGATCGCCCGGCGCAAGGTGGAGAACATGAAGCGCCTGAAGGCCAAAACCTTTATTCTGCCGGACTGCGGCGGGGCTTCCTACGGCACCCGCATCAACCTGGAGAAATACTTTAAAGATGAGTTCGGTCCCAAGACCGGCCACAACTACGTGTATTTCTTTGATGTGCTGCTTAAGTGGCTGGAAGAGGGCCGCATCAAGGTGGACAAGAGCGTCCACGCGGACCGCATCGTCACCTGGCACGACTCCTGTAAACACATGCGCTCGGTGTACCTGACCTTCGGGGACGACTCCAACCTGGAGAAGCCCCGGAAGATTCTCTCATACCTCATAGATATGAACAACTATCGGGAAATGCCCCACAACCGGTTGGAAAGCTACTGTTGCGGCGCCGGCTCCGGGAACTGGCCCGGACCCTTTGAGGCCGAAAAGACCGAACACGGCGGCTTCAAGGCCCGGGACATCCAGGCCACCGGCGCGGACCTGGTGGTGGCCGGCTGCTCCAACTGCCGGGACCAGATTATGAAGAACCTGAAGGTGAAGTATAAGTTGGACATCGAAGTGAAATATATCTGGGAAATGGTGGCGGACGCCTTGATCCTGGAGAGTTGAAGGAAGCATGCTTGTGGGGGGAGGGCCAGGGACCTGAGGTCCC
>JBFLZI010000004.1:0-56123 GCA_040756315.1 Thermodesulfobacteriota bacterium
CAGGGGTCTGCGACCCCTGGCCCCCTCCCCCAAAATTCAGCAGTTGCTGGCTCGTTCCAGTTTGGTGTCCGCCCGGGTCCCGGACCGGGCTTGTCTCAGGTCCAGGCCGTGGAAGCGCAGCCAGCGGTAAATGGTGCGGGTGCAGACTCCCAGGCGCCGGGCCAGGGCGGAGACATTGCCCCCCACCGCCAGCAGCAGTTCCTGGAGATGATCCCGGCCGGGTCGCGTCGGCTGAAAATGAGGCATGATGCGCCTTTCCGGAAACTGCCAGGATTGTCGATAAGAGAAAACCGGGCCGGTTAATCGGTGGGGGAAGCAAAGGTCCTTGGCCCGGACCTGGGAGCCGGAGCTGCACAATACCGCCCTGGTGACGGCATTTTTTAGTTCCCGGACGTTGCCCGGCCAGGGGTGCCCTTGCAGGCGGCGCCGGGCCGCCGCAGAAAAACCGGTCACCGCCCGGCGATAACGTCGCGCCTCTTCCTTCAGAAAATAGTCGGCTAACAGCAACAGGTCATCGCCCCGCTCCCGCAGAGGCGGCAGGTAGATGGGCAGCACGGCCAGCCGGTCGTACAGGTCTCGCCGGAAACAGCCTTGGGGGATGAGCTGGGGAAGATTCTGATTGGTGGCCGCCACCAGGCGCACATCCACCTTGAGGGGGGCGCTCCCCCCCACCGGCTCGATCTCCCCCTGTTCCACGGCCCGGAGTAAGCGGGGTTGAACCACCAGGGGCAACTCCCCTACTTCGTCCAGGAAGAGGGTGCCCCGGTGGGCCAGGCGGAATTTGCCGGGGCTGCTCCGGTAAGCCCCGGTAAAAGAACCTTTAAGATGCCCGAAGAGTTCGCTGGAAGCCAGATCACCGCTGAGGACGGCGCAGTTGAGGCGATAAAAAGGCTGGTGGCGGCGGGAACTCAGGGACCACAGGGCTTCGGCCACCAGTTCCTTGCCGGTGCCGGGTTCTCCCATGATCAAGACCGGCAGTTCGGTGGCGGCAAAGCCGGGAAGCTGGGCCAAGATCCGTTTAAGCTTAGGATCGGCCGTGATGATGCGGCTCAAGGCGGGAGGCGGCGGCGCAACCACTTCGCCGCTTTCCCTGGCCAGAGTCAAACTACAATGCTTAATCCTCCCCCCCATAGCACCTCCTTATGGTGCCGTGACCGGGTCAACCCCTGACTTTATTTTTCCCTAAGTAAATACTTCCCGGTACCCGTCACAAGGGGGGGAGACGCAATACTGGTCCAGGGAATCAATTATGGATCGAAATGATAAGCCAATCTTGGAAGGTAGGAGCTAAATTGTCAATAACTATTTTAATTATCAGGCATTATTTTCTTAAATTTAAAGATTATTTTAGATAGCGGACAAGATCTCCTCGGCGGCGCGGCGCACCTCCTCATCCTTCCCGGTCAGGGCCAGAATCCGCACCCGGCCTTTAAAACCTTGCTGTTCCACCCGGCTCCGGGCGCCCAATTGGGCCGCCATGGCCTTAAGGACCTCCCCCACTACCTCCGGCTCGGGAAAATCCAAGAGCAGGTTGAGAGCCCCCCATTCCTCGGGCAGGCCGTATTCCTCCAAAAACTTTTTTACCGAGGCCGGGAACTTTTTGGTGCCGTGATTGGCCTCCAACTCTTTTAAGGCCGTCTGATACTCCGGTCGCCCCCGCTTGCCCCGGAAGAGGGCCTCAGCCTGGCGCAATGCCAACTGGCGCACCCATTCCGCCTGCTTTTTGGGCACCCGGGGCCGGGCCGGGGCACGCTGTCCGGGACGGTCCCGGCGTTGATCGATCTCCCGCCAACTGGGGCGTTCCCGTTCCTCCCGATCCTCATCGGCAGACATACTTTTACCTTTCCCTCACTTCATCATCCGGCCGCCCCATGAAACTGATTCTGGGCCGCGGCCAGGCCTTCCCGCACCAGGGTGTCCACCGCCTGGGCGGCTCTAACCACCAGATGGGTTATCGCCTCGGCTTCTTCCCGGGGAAAATGGCTGAGGACAAAGTCCTCGGGAGCAACTCCGGCAGGAGGCCGGCCAACCCCCAGTTTTACCCGGAGAAAATCCTCAGTGCCCAGAGCGTTTTGAATGGAGAGCACCCCCTGATGCCCCCCGGCCCCGCCCCGGTCCACGATCTTGAGGCGGCCTCCGGGAACATCCAGGTCGTCATGAATAACCACCAAAGCCTCCACCGGTAGCCGCCAATACCGGAGAAGCTGCGCCACCGCCCGGCCACTCAGGTTCATATAGGTCATCGGCTGGGCCAGGATGACCCCTTCCCCCTGCACCCGCCCCTGGCCCCAGACGGCTTCGTGACTTCTCTTCTGCAGGGCAATGTGCCACATTTCCCCTAAAACGGCAATCACCTGGAACCCCAAATTGTGGCGGGTCCAGACATACTCCGCCCCAGGATTGCCCAACCCCACAATTAGCCACATAGCTTCCATCGAGGGATCAGGGGTCAGGGACCAGGGACCAGGGAAAAGAAAGTCCGGCATTTATCTGACCCCTGGCCCCTAACCCCTGACCCCTCAAGAAGGAATTAGGGGAGGAGGAAAGGGGCGGATGCACAGGCTTTCAACCTGTGGAAACCCTTAGCCCCCTCCCCCACCAACCGTCAAACAAACAGGGAACTGACGGAGTCCGAGTTATGGGTGCGGCGGATGGCCTCTCCCAGGAGGGGGGCCACCGACAGGACGCGAATTTTCTGGGAAGACGCCACTTCCGGGGCCAGAGGAATGGTGTCGGTGACGGCCAGGGTCTGGACCAGAGAGCCCTGCAGGTTGCCGGCGGCATTCCGGGACATGACCGGATGGGTGATACAGGCATGCACCTTCCGGGCCCCGTGGCGCATCAAGAGTTCCGCGGCCATGGTCACCGTGGCCCCGGTGGTGATCATGTCATCCAGGATAATGGCCTCTTTGCCCCAGACATTGCCGATCAGGGTCATGGCCTTGATGGCCGGGCCTTCCCGGCGTTTGTCAATGATGGCCAGGGAGACGGCCAGCCGTTTGGCAAAGGCCCGGGCCCGCTCCACTCCCCCGGCGTCCGGGGAGACTACCACGATATCCGCGCCAAAGTGTTGGCGAATGTAGTCCAGGGTCACCGGCGCGGCATAGAGGTGGTCCACCGGGATGTTAAAGAATCCCTGAATCTGGCCGGCGTGCAGGTCCATGGTCAACAGGCGGTTAGCCCCGGCGGTGGTGATCAGATCAGCCACCAACTTGGCGGAGATGGGCACCCGGGGCGCGGTCTTCCGGTCCTGGCGGGCATAGGCATAGTAAGGCACCACCGCGGTAATGCGGAAGGCCGAGGCCCTTTTTAAGGCGTCCATCATGATCAGGAGTTCCACCAGGTGATCATTGCAGGGCATACTGATGGGCTGGATGACGTAAACATCCCGGCCCCGGACGTTCTCCTGGAACTCCACCGAGGTCTCCCCATCGGAGAACCGCCCCACCAGGGCCTTGCCCAGAGGCACTCCCAGAAACTGGCAGATCTTCTCCGCCAGGGGCCGGTTGGCATTGCCGGTGAAGATCTTCAAGTCATCCATACCTGGTTCTCCCAGCCCCGGTCGGTGGCGGACCCGGTAAGGCCCCGGGCCACCGCCAGCCAGCCCCGGAAAGTCTGACTAAGTTTGCCGGCGGCCTTGCGGGCCGCGTCCGCCCCGGGGAAGAGGCCGAAAATAGTGGGCCCGCTGCCGGACATGCCCTGGGCCTGGGCGCCCAGTTGCGCCAGAGCCGTGAGTATTTTTTGGAGCACCGGATAGCGCTTCAGGGTAACCGTCTCCAGGTCATTTAAGACCCAACCGCCCGGGTCGGCCACGTCCCAATCCTCCGGGAGGTCTCGGGGGGGCCGACGGAGATGGGAAAGGTCCAGATTCTCATACACCCAGCGGGTGGAGATCCGGATCCCGGGATTGATCAGGACATACCAATAAGCCGGCAGGGAGAAGGGGGTGAGTTCCGTGCCGATCCCCCGACCCAGCGCGGGCTGATGATTTAGAAAGAAGGGAACGTCCGCTCCCAACTGGCAGGCCAGGCGATGCAGACCGGCCCCGTCCAGGGGCTCGCCGGTTAGGGTATTCAGGGCCAGCAAGGTGCCGGCCGCGTCGCTGCTGCCTCCCCCCAACCCGGCGGCCACGGGTATCCGTTTCTTCAAGTTAATCCGGACTCCCACCTCAATCCCGGTCTCTTCGACAAACTTCCGGGCCGCCCGCCAGACCAGATTTTTTTCTCCCAAGGGCAAGCCCGGCTGGTCACAAACCAGGGTAATTCCCGGGCCGTTTAGAGCAAAGGTTAATTCATCGGCCAGACTCAAGGGCTGCATCAGGGTTATCAGTTCGTGGTAACCATCCGGACGCCGCCCCAAGACCTTCAGATACAGGTTGACTTTGGCCGGGCACAGCCTGATGACCCGCCCCGTTGCCGTGCTCCCGATCAGCTTACCTCCTTGATATAGCGCATACGGAGATCATAGAGGAGGTGATCGAAGAGGTGTTCTTCATCCGGGGCCAGGTTATTCCGGGTCTTTTCCCGGAGCAACCCCAAAAGATCGATGGTCTGTTTGGCCAGGGGGAGATTTTTTTGCGTCTGACCCGTGGCCGGATCCGGCATGTCTCCGAGATTAACGAAGGCCGAGGAACTGAGGGAGAGGAGAAAAGAGGAGAAAGTGACCTCCGGCAAAGGCACGTCTTTAGGAGGCTCGGCCGCCTCCGGGGCTTTGGCCTCCGTCTCCCGGGCCGCGGTTTCTTCTTCCCGGACCCGGGCCTTTTCTTCTTCGCTCATCTCAAAGAAACGCTTGTCTTTGACCGTATAGCCTTTATCCTCGGACTCCACCATAGTTGCCTCCCACTAGCGGTCCAGGGGATTACTCGCCCGCCGACTACAGGTCCACCGGGATGGCCATAGCCACGTGCTCCAGGTCCCGGACCGCCTGGAGGCACTCCGGGGTCACCGGGGTGTCGGTGGTGAGGAGGATGACGTTCTGGCCCCGCTCCTTTTCCTGGCCCACGTTCATCCGGGCGATATTGATGTTATGGCGGCCGATGGTGGTGCCGATGGCGCCGATAACCCCGGGGCGGTCCGTGTTGTAAATGAACAGCATATGCCCTTCGGGGATGGCCTCCAGCCAGAACTTGTTGATGCGCACCAAGCGAGGCTCATGTTTCCCGAAGATGGTGCCGGCCACCATATTCTCTTCCATGCCGGCCCGCACCACCACCCGGATCAGGGTAGTGAAATCTTCGCTGGTGGCCACCTTCTCCTCGCTCACCAGGATGCCCCGGTTGGCGGCCATGGCCGGGGCGTTGACATAATTCACTTCGTCACCCATCACCGGGAAGAGCAAACCCTTGAGCAGGGAATGGGTCAAGGGCCGGGTGTCCAGTTTTGAGACCTCCCCGATATAGGACACCGTGACCGCGGTAATGGCCCCTTCCGTCAACTGGGCCTGGAAGCCCCCCAGGGCCTCCGCCAGAGTGAGGTAGGGCCTTAGCTGGGCCAGGGCCTCCCGGCTGACCGAGGGGGCATTGACCGCGTTCATGATGGTGCCGTAGAGCAGATATTCCAGGATCTGCTCGCAGATGGCCACCGAGACGTTGGCCTGGGCCTCTTCGGTGGAAGCCCCTAAATGGGGGGTGCAGATGACATTGGGAAACTGGAGCAGGGGAAAGTCGGGGGGCGGCGGTTCGCTCTCGAACACGTCCAAGGCGGCGCCGGCCACTTTGCCTTCCTTTAACGCCTCCATCAAGGCCCCTTCGTCGATGAGACCGCCCCGGGCACAGTTGATAATGCGCACCCCGGGCTTCATTTTATGAAAGGCCTTCTTCCCCAGTATTTTGGCGGTCTCTTTGGTCTTGGGGGTATGGATGGTGATGAAATCGGAGCGGGCCAGAAGTTCATCCAGGGAGACCAGCTCCGCGCCCAAGGCGGCGGCGGACTCTTTGGTAATGAAGGGATCATAGCCCAACACCCGCATCTTTAGGCCCAAGGCCCGCTCGGCCACCACGCTGCCGATGCGCCCCAAACCGATGATGCCCAGGGTCTTATTTAAGAGTTCCGTCCCCTGGAATTTCTTCTTTTCCCAGCGGCCTTCCCGCATGGACTGGGCCGCCTGGGGCACGTTGCGAGCCAGGGCCAGGAGCAGGGAGATGGCATGTTCCGCGGTGGTAATGGTATTGCCTCCGGGGGTATTCATCACCACGATCCCCCGTTTGCTGGCCGCGGCCAGGTCCACGTTATCCAGGCCGGTACCGGCCCGGCCCACCACCTTCAGTCGCGGCGCGGCGTTAATCAGGTCCGCGGTCACCTTGGTGGCGCTGCGGATGGCCAGGGCGTCGGCATCTTTAATGGCCTCTTGGAGTTCCTCCGGGCTCATCCCGGGGCGGGCCTCCACTTCGATATTGGGGTGTTTCTCAAAGATGGCGATGCCGGCTTGATGCAGATTATCACTGATGAGGACCTTCATGTCCCCGCCTCCTTACCCAAGATCTCCTGGGCGGCGCGTACGCCGACGCCCAATTCCACCGGGTAGCCCAAATCATTTAAGACTACCTCCAGGCCGGCGATGGTGCCCAAAAGATCCAGTTCATCAATATAGCCCATATGGGCAATGCGAAAGATCTTGCCTTTGGCCTGGGCCTGGCCCCCGGCGATCCAGATACCCTTCTCCCTTAGACGGGCCACCACCTTCTGCCCATCGACGCCCGGAGGGGCCTGCACCGCGGTTAAAACCTCGGAGGGATTATCCTGGGCATAAAGCTGAAGTCCCATCGCCCCCATGGCCGCCTTGGTGGCCCGGGACAACCGCCGGTTGCGGGCGAAAATCTTCTCCAGGCCTTCCTGGCGAATCCGGCCCAGCACTTCCCCCAGACCCAGAATCAGGGAGACCGCGGAAGTATAGGGAGTCTGATTTTTTTCCTGGGACTTCAACTGCTTGGCGAAATCAAAGTAATATTTGGGCAGCTTGGCAGTCTTGACGAACTCCCAGGCCTTGGGGTTCAGAACCGCAAAGGCCAGGCCCGGGGGCAACATCATGGCCTTCTGGGACCCGGCTACCAACACGTCGATCTGCCAGTCGTCGATGGGCAGGGCATACCCCCCCAGCGCGGAGATGGCGTCCACGATTAAAATAGTGCCGGCCCGGGGTTGAACCACTTGGGCCAGTTCCTTAACCGGATGCTGGACCCCGGTGGAAGTCTCGTTGGCCTGGACCATGACCGCCTTAATGGCCGGGTTGGCCTCCAGGCGGCGATCCACTTCCTGGGGACTGACGGCCCGGCCCCAGGGCACTTCCAGGCGCTCCACCTTAACGCCGTAAACCTGGCAGAGTTCCGTCCAACGTTCTCCGAATTTGCCCCCATCCACTACCAGGGCCGTATCCCCCGGGGACAAGGTATTGGTCACCGCCCCCTCCATGGCACCGGTGCCGGTAGCTGCAAAGATCAATACCTCTTGCTGGGTCTGAAACAGATATTTCAGATCCTCCCGCACCTTCCCCAGGATTTCCATGAATTGGGGGGAGCGGTGGTGCAAGATGGGTTGGGCCATGGCCAGTTGCGTCTCCGGAGCGACCGGGGTAGGCCCAGGGGTCATAAGATACCTTTTCATGTCGCGCACCTTACCTCAAAAAATTTGGCAGTACTTGTAACTTCCTTAAATGATCTACTTTATTTGCTTTTCACGTGGCTGTCAAGCACCTCCCCGGAAAAATTCAGCTACCCCCAAACCGGGTTTGCAGCCTAAGCCAGGCCAGCCCCAAATACTCATGGAAAGCCGCTTCCGTCTTGGCCAACCCCCCGGCGTCGGGGAAGAACCACTCCCGGTTAAATCCCCGGCGCTCTTTCACCTGATGCCCCACCGGATAGGGGAGGGGTTTAAGGCCTTGTTTTTCAAAAAGCAAGAGAGAGCGGGGCAGGTGCGCCGCAGAGGTAACCAGGACCACAGGGTCCGACCCCACCAGCCCTTTAATTAACCGGGCCTCGTCCGCGGTATCCCGGGAGAGGGATTCCACGAGAATATCCTTTTGCGGCACCCCCAGAGCCCGGGCCACCCGGGCCATGATCTCGGCTTCCGGCACCGGGTCAAATACCCGCCCCCCGGAAAGGATCAGCTTGCTGCCCGGCATCTCCCGATATAATCGCACTCCTTCCAGGAGCCGCACCCGGCTGGCCTCAGACAGCCGGGAAATGAGGGGGACCCGGGGGTCGGAGGCGGCCCCGCCCCCCAAGACCACAATCCATTTCCGGGGAGCGGCGGCATTCTCCCGTTGGAACTTCTGGACAGCTGTCTCCGTCACCCCGGGATACTTCTGTTCCAAGGGCTGCAACAAAACCTGGGCCACCGGGTTGTAGCTGAACAGGGCCAAGAGCAAAGTACCCAGGCTGACCAGGGTCTTCCCTAATTTCTGCCTCTGGCTGAACCAGAGGCAGACCAAGCCCAGGCCGAGAATTTCCAGGCATAAGGGCACCGGATACAGGAGGGGCGCCACTAATTTTTTTAATAGAAACATTTTTCTTTTCCTCGGGGATCTTAGGCCATGTGCCGGAAATATCTTATACCATTTCGAGCCCTCTGGGAAAGTCTCCTGGAGGACAGCCGCCCCCGGCTGTCCAGACTAGATTTAGTCGCAGGCGGGGGCGCCGGCGCGCCATTTTGATTCAAAGGAACAGCAAAAAAGTCTTTCGCCTAGGGCTCAATTCGCCTTCAATAGGCATAAAACTGTAGGGGCGAACCTTGGGTTCGCCCACCAGTTCAGGGCGAGTACCAGATTCACCCCTGCTACCAAAACCTACGTTTGCTGGCGCATTGGCATAAGTTCTTAAAAGAAACTTCTGAGACACAACTCCAGGGGCGGGGATCAGAAAGGCCGGCGGATACGGGGCCACGCCGGCGGGGGAGGCGGGGAGCAATACCGGGGAGGGCCGGGGTTAAACTGCAATTTAGACCATTTGCGGGAGCACCGCGCCCCTCGCTGCGCCCGCGGTTCCCCCTTGGCCAAACCCCGTTTTTAGCGCGGCAGTCTAGCCGAACACGAGGCTGCTAATTACTGGAAGCTGAAGGAGAAAATAACCTGGTCGCCAGGCTTCAGTGCGGATACTTAACTTCAAAGACCCGTTTGGCCACCACAAAGGTGCCCTGGTAATAAGGCTCCCGCAAGTCGGTGATGGTTACGCCGTTGCGATGGTTGGAGGCATGGATCATTTTGCCTTCGCCCAGGTAGATGCCCGCATGGCCGATATGCCGCCCTCCCCGCCGGAAAAAGAGAAGGTCCCCGGGGAGCAATTTGGAAAAATCCATATACCGGGTGACGACTTTGCCCACCTGGGCCTGTTCGGCGCTGGAACGGGGCAAATCCATTTTAAAGCCATGATAAATATACTGCACAAACCCGGAACAATCAGTGGCCGAACTGTTGGCCAGAGAGGCTCCCCGACTATAGCGCGCCCCGCAATAACCCCGGGCCCGGGTCATGATCAATTCGGAGAAATTCCAGGGTTCAAATTTGTTATAACCCTGCCCGGAGGAGGGAGCCGGTTCTTTCGGGGTATCCAGCTTAGAGGTGGGACGGGAGACGGTCCCCAACGATTTCTTGGGTTTCAGCGGCTCTAAGAGAAAACGCCCGTCCCTTTGGGGAATGACCCGGATCAAGGGACTGGTCTCCGGGACGCCGACAACGGAACTCCTTACCGGGGAACCGTCAGCGTCCATCGCTCGCCGCCAGTTGCTTCTAGACTTCCTTGTGGACCGGCTGCTACGACGACTGCTCTTTTTGGTTTTCTTGCTTAAACTGGTGTTAGTCTTGCTAGTGTCTTTATTGGAATTGAGTGAGGATTTTTTCTTATCAGCTTGATTCGAAGGTGTTGAAAAAGCCAGCCTGGGAGTGAAAATCAGGGCCAGGCTTAGTATCGCGGCCCAAATTATCCGATTCTTCATCCACAACCTCCTTTGGTTATGGGACAATTCCTGAAGGGGGCCGGTGGCCTTTCCCACCGGTTGCATCTGGGCACCCCTGATTATCGGCCATAT
Source organism: Thermodesulfobacteriota bacterium (assembly GCA_040756315.1). Classification (GTDB taxonomy): domain Bacteria; phylum Desulfobacterota; class Desulfobaccia; order Desulfobaccales; family 0-14-0-80-60-11; genus JBFLZI01. Next base: position 10,017 of record JBFLZI010000004.1, read on the forward strand.
TTACTGCAGATCTGACAAAGAGCGGGCAAATTTCGGACACCTTAATACAACCTCATACCTCTGTCAAGCTTTTTTTCCCCCCGGGCAAGCATCCTAAATCACGGCTGAATTAAGATAAAGTCGCATCCCGTGTGCCTTTCTGGCAGGTGGGCCTCAGAGGGGGGAGGGGGTAGAGGGCCGGAAGCGGCGGTAGGACCCCACCTCTTGTACCATCTTTATTTTAAAGGGGAAAAACCCCGTAGAGGCGGACCTGGGTGTCCGCGCCTGAGTTTGGGCGCACACCCAGGTGCGCCCCTACGGACTAGAATATTTGCTGAACTTCCTTAAGCACAACTTGGTATTACTGGATGTTCCCGGGCGGAGCCAGAAAGGTCCGGGAGCCGAAGGGGACCGGGGGCGTCCCCGGCCCCGGTTCCCTATGCCGATAAGCGGTGTTAAAAAGAAATGAGGCGAGGTTTTGAGGGGGTGCGGTTTAACCCGCGGCGGCCTTCTTCTTGCGGGCCTTGGGGAGTTTTTCCGGGCAGCCCACCAACTCGAGGATGGATAAGGAGGCGCCGTCACCCCGGCGCCAACCCAGGGGAACCAGGCGGGTATAACCGCCGGGACGGTCCTGGTAACGCTCCTTCAGTTCGCCGAAGAGCTTGGTTAAAGCCTTCTTGGACCGCACCACCGCCAGGGTCTGGCGGCGGGCGTGTAAATCGCCCCGCTTGGCCAGGGTAATGATCTGCTCCGCCCACTTACGCACTTCTTTGGCCTTGGCCCGGGTAGTCTCCACCTTCTCGTGCTCCATCAGGGCGGTGAGGAGATTGCGGAGCATGGCCTGGCGATGTTCGGTAGTGCGGGACAGGCGTCGCCCCGCCTTTTGATGCCTCATGGGATCTCTTCCTTTCTTTCCTGCGTCGATTCCGGCGGAGAGAAGTTATCCAGTTTCATGCCCAGATGCAGCCCCATTTCGGTGAGGATCTCTTTGATCTCATTTAAGGACTTGCGGCCGAAATTTTTGGTCTTCAACATCTCCTGTTCCGTCTTCTGGACCAACTCGCCGATATAGCGAATGTTGGCATTTCTGAGGCAATTGGCGGCCCGGACGGACAGTTCCAGTTCATGGACCCCCCGATAGAGGTTCTCATTTAAGGCGGGAGACTCTTCCGCCGGCTTCTCCTCCACCCTTTCCGGCTCTTCCTCGAAATTGATGAACAGGGTCAGTTGCTCTTTCAAGATCTTGGCCGCGTAAGCGATGGCGTTTTCCGGGGTGAGGCTGCCGTCGGTCCAAACTTCCAGGGTCAGCTTGTCGTAATCGGTGCGCTGTCCCACCCGGGCCTGAGCCACCACATAATTGACTTTGCGGATGGGAGAGAAGCTGGCGTCCAGGGGAATGAACCCGATGGGTTGGTTCTCCTCCTTGCTGGCCTCCCCCGGGATATAGCCCTTGCCGCTTTTGACCAGCATCTCCATAATCAGCTCGCCGTCGGCGGACAGCGTGGCAATATGCTGTTCGGGATTGAGAATCTCCACCGTGCCGTCGGTCTTGAAATCGCCGGCATTGACCTTGCCTTCCCCCCGGGCTTCCAGGTGGATGGTCTTAAGCCCGTCGGAGAGCAATTTCAGGCGCACCTGCTTCAGGTTCAGCAAAATCTCCGTGACGTCTTCCAGGACGCCGGGAATGGCGGAAAATTCATGATGGACATCCTTGATGCGCACCCCGGTGATGGCCGCGCCCCGAAGGGAAGACAGAAGCACCCGGCGCAAAGCGTTCCCCAGGGTGATGCCGAAGCCCCGCTCCAGAGGCTCGCAGGAAAATTTGCCATAGAAGTTGGAGTGGCTGTCGCTGTCCACCTCCAAACGCTTAGGTCTAATCAGCTCAGTCCAATTCTTATTAATCATGTCTCTCCGGCCTAATGCTGGGCAGCATTTTTTCTAATAGGGAAAATCTAAAGTCGATGGCTCCGGTTTCTGGCATGGTGGACAACTGTTGGTGGCTTAAGTTCCCCAGGCTATTTGGAATAAAGTTCCACGATGAGATGTTCTTGAATAGGCATGGTCAGGTCTTCCCGGGTGGGCAGCATAACCATCCGCCCCTGGGCTTCCTCTTTATTGAGTTCCAACCAGGGAGGGCAGCCGCGCCGGGCCGCGGCCTCCAGAGCATCCCGGATTATGGGGAGATTGCGACTCTTTTCCACCACCTGAATAGTGCTCCCCACTTCGGCCAAATAAGAAGGCAGATTGACCTTGCGGCCGTTTACCAGGATGTGATTATGAGTCACCAGTTGACGGGCCTGGGCCCGGGAATTGGCAAAACCCAGGCGATAGACCACGTTGTCCAAACGTCTTTCCAGCAGCACCAGGAGGTTGGTGCCGGTGACCCCCTTCTGCCGTTCCGCCCGTTTAAAATAGCCGCGAAATTGCTTCTCCAGAAGACCGTACATCCGCTTCACCTTTTGCTTCTCCCGGAGCTGAATGCCGTAATCGGAGATCTTCCCCCGGCCTTGGCCGTGTTGTCCCGGGGGGTAGCTCCGCCTCTGGATAGCGCATTTGTCCGTATAGCAGCGGTCCCCCTTGAGATAGAGGGCCATCCTTTCTCTCCTGCAGATGCGGCACCGTGAATCCGTATATCTGGCCAATTTCCTTCTCCCCCGGGATTATACCCGTCTCCGTTTTGGGGGCCGACAGCCGTTGTGGGGTATGGGGCTGACATCCCGAATCAGATTGATGGACAGACCCGCGGCCTGGAGGGCCCGCAGCGCCGCCTCCCGGCCGGCTCCCGGTCCTTTGACATAGACATCAACACTGCGCATGCCGTGCTCCATCGCCTTCTTGGCCGCGTCCTGGGCTGCCAGTTGGGCCGCGAAAGGCGTGCCTTTCCGGGACCCCTTAAACCCCTGCACCCCCGCCGAGGACCAGGAGACCACATTGCCCCCCGGGTCCGTAATGGTTACCAGGGTGTTGTTAAAGGTAGCCTTGATATGGGCCACCCCCACGGGGATATTCTTCCGTTCTCGCTTCTTTTTGCCGCCAGCCGGCCTTCTGGCCATCACCCCTCCTTAAGACTTTTTCCGCTTGCCCACTACCGAGCGCCGGGGACCTTTGCGGGTGCGGGCGTTGGTATGGGTGCGCTGCCCCCGGACCGGCAGGCCCCGGCGGTGGCGCAGACCCCGATAGCAGCCCAGGTCCATCAGGCGCTTGATATTCATGGACACTTCCCGCCGGAGGTCCCCTTCCACCTTGACGGTGGTGTCAATCACCTGGCGGATGCTGGTGATCTGGGTATCATTGAGATCCCCGGTTTTGATACCGCCGTCCACGCCCGCTTCCTGAAGGACCCGCATGGCGGTGGTGCGCCCGATGCCGTAAATGTAGGTCAGGGCGATCTCTATCCTTTTGTTGCGGGGCAAATCGATCCCGGATATCCTGGCCAATTCCTTCCCTCCCGGTTATCCCTGGCGCTGTTTATGCTTGGGATTCTCACAGATCACCCGCACCACTCCCTTGCGGCGGATGATCTTACATTTGGCGCAAATCTTCTTTACTGAGGGCTTTACCTTCATCAGCACACCCTACTTCACCCGGTAGATAATCCGCCCCCGGGACAGATCATAGGGGGACAACTCCACGATGACCTTATCCCCCGGGAGGATTTTGATATAATGCATGCGCATCTTGCCGGAAATGTGGGCCAGCACCTTATGGCCGCTGGCCAGTTCCACCCGGAACATGGCATTGGGGAGGGGTTCGACTACCTTCCCTTCGACTTCAATGGCATCCTCTTTGGGCATCTACCGCTTCTTCTTGAATTATATTAAGTTATTTCTTTAAGTTATCCTAAAGCCGACTTAAAATCAAGGGACCCTTATCCGTCAGGGCCACGGTATGTTCAAAATGGGCGGACAGGCTGCCGTCTTCGGTGACCGCGGTCCAACCGTCGTCGAGAATCTTCACCTGCCAGGCCCCGGCGCTGGTCATGGGTTCAATGGCCAGAGTCAGGCCGGGACGCATCACCGGCCCCCGCCCCGGCAGCCCGAAATTGGGCAACTGGGGGTCCTCATGCAGGGACCGGCCGATGCCGTGCCCCACGAACTGGCGAACCACCGCAAAGCCATATTTTTCCACCGTAGTCTGGGTGGCGTGGGAGAGGTTGGATAAGCGCCCCCCCACCTGCATCTGGGCGATGGCCGCGTACAGGGACTCCTCGGTGGCCTTTAGGAGCAACTGCGCCTGGGGGCTCACCTTCCCCACCGGGACGGTTAGGGCCGCATCGCCATAGAAGCCGTTATAGCGCACCCCGAAATCCAGGCTCACCAGGTCCCCGTTCTTGAGGCGCCGGGACCCGGGTATGCCGTGCACCACCTCTTCATTCACCGACACGCACAGGGAGGCCGGATAGCCCCGGTACCCTTTGAAGGCCGGTTTGACCTTATGGCGGCGGCAGCCGGCTTCGGCCAGTTCATCCAGCTCCCGGGTCTCCACCCCGGGCCGGATTCTTTCTTTAATTTCCGCCAGGATCTCCGCCACGATGCGGTTGGCCACCTCCATCTGGGCGATTTCCTGGCTGGACTTCAGATGAATCATAAAGGCGCGGCCTACCGCCGCTCTTTTAACCTAGGCGCCGCAGGAACACCCGGCGCCGCCCAGGATACCGGTAATCTTGTTAAAGATATCGTCAATGCTGCCCACGCCGGCGATGGGCCGGACCAGGCCTTTCTTGGTGTAATAGTCGATGAGGGGCTTGGTGGCCTGGTTATAGGTGGCCAGCCGGGAGCGCACCGTGGTTTCGTTGTCGTCGTCCCGCTGATAGAGTTCGCCCCCGCACTTGTCGCAGACCCCGGCCTGCTTGGGGGGAGTGAACTTGATGTGAAACATCTGGCCGCAGGCGGCGTTCTTGCAGGTGCGCCGTCCGGTAAGACGCTCCACCAGGGCTTCTTCGTCCACGTCGATGCTGACCACGTGGTCCAGGCGGGAGCCCATCTTGGCCAGGGCCGCGTCCAGGGCCTCGGCCTGGGGCACCGTCCGGGGAAAGCCGTCCAGGATAAAACCCTTCTGGCAATCCGGCTGCTTCAGGCGGTCTTCGACGATGCCGATGACCACTTCATCCGGCACCAGTTTCCCGGCATCCATGAATTCTTTGGCCTTTTTGCCCATGGGGGTGCCGTCTTTCACGGCCGCCCGCAGGATGTCGCCGGTGGAGATCTGGGGGATGTGGTACTTGTCGATGAGTTTCTTCGCCTGGGTTCCTTTACCCGCGCCCGGGCCGCCTAAGAGAATCAGATTCATAACTCCCTCCTCAGTTAACGTCTTACCCGACTCATGCGTTTCTTCATGAAACCCTCATAGTGGCGGGTGAGCATATGAGATTCGATCTGGGCCATGGTGTCCATGGCCACGCCAACGACAATCAATAATGCTGTGCCCCCGAAATAGAAGGGGACGTTAAACCTGGAGATCATAATGGTGGGCAGGACGCACACCGCCGAGACATACAAGGCGCCGCCCAGGGTGATGCGGGAAAGGATCCTCTCGATATAGTCCGCGGTGGGCTTACCCGGGCGCAAACCGGGAATATAGCCCCCCCATTTCTTCAAATTATCCGCCACGTCCACCGGGTTGAAGGTCACAGCGGTATAGAAATAGCAGAAAAAGATAATCAGGGCCACATAGACCAGGTCATGGGCCCAGTAGCCCGGGGAGATGGCGTCCACGATGGTCTTCATCCAGCCCACCTGGATGAAGCTGCCGATGGTGGCCGGGAACATCAGCAGGGAAGAGGCGAAGATGGGGGGAATCACCCCGGAGACATTGACCTTGAGGGGCAGGTGCGTGGTCTGGCCCCCGAACATGCGCCGGCCCACCACCCGCCGGGCATATTGCACCGGGATGCGGCGCTGCCCCCTCTCCATGAAGACGATAAAGCCCACCACCACGATCATAAACACGATGATCACCACCATCAGCAGGGGAGCGATCTCCCCGGCCTTGATCAGGTCAAAGCTCTTGATGATGGCGGAAGGCAGCCGGGCCACAATACCGGCGAAAATGATCAGGGAAATGCCGTTGCCGATGCCCCGCTCGGTGATCATCTCCCCCAGCCACATAATGAAGGCCGTGCCGGAAGTGAGAGTGAGGATGGTCATCAGCCGGAAGCCCCAACCCGGGTGGAGCACCACCGGGTGCCCGGTGCCGAAGCCCCCCATGCCCTCCAGGGCGAAGCTGATGCCCAGACCCTGGATGGCGGCGATCACCACCGTGCCGTAACGGGTGTATTGCTTGATCTTCTTGGTGCCGGCCTCCCCTTCCTTGTAGAGCTTGTCCAGGGCGGGCACCACCACCTTGAGGAGCTCGATGATAATGGCCGCGCTGATATAGGGCATGATCCCCAGAGCAAAGACGCTCAAACGCTCCAACGCGCCCCCGGAGAACATGTCGAAGAGACCGAAGATGGTGCGCTGCTGCCGGGCAAAAAAAGCCATCAGGGCATCGGCGTCGATCCCCGGGGTGGGAATGAAACAACCGATGCGGTAAACGGCCAGCATCAGCAGGGTGAAGAGGATGCGCCTTTTCAGTTCGGGAATCTTGGCAATGTTGGCTAGTCCGCCCGCCACTTACAGGACCTCCACCCGTCCACCGGCCGCTTCGATGCGCTCCCGGGCCTGGCGGCTCACCGCCTGGACCCGGACGATCAGGGGGATGCTGATCTCTCCCTGGCCCAAGACCTTGATGCCCCGACCCTGGCCTTTAATCAGGCCGGCATTGGTTAAAGCCGTCTCATCCACGATGCTCTCCGCCGGGAAGCGGGCCAGGTCCCGGAGATTGACAATGACCCAGGGCCGCCGGAAGACATTGGTAAAGCCCCGCTTGGGCAGGCGCCGGGTCAGGGGCATCTGGCCCCCCTCAAATCCGGGCTTGACCCCGCCTCCGGCCCTGGACCTCTGGCCCTTATGGCCCCGACCCGCGGTCTTGCCTTGACCGGAGCCCGGCCCCCGCCCCACCCGCTTCGGTTTCCGGCGGGAACCGGGACTGGGAGATAATTCATTCAGTCGCATCCGGCGTCTCTCCTTCCGGGACTTGCCGCACCGCCAGCAGATGGCCCACTTGGCGCACCATGCCCATGATGGCCGGGGTGGCCTGGCGCCGCACCGTCTTCTCCAGGCGGGTTAAGCCCAGGGCCTTCAAGGTCAGCCGGTGCTTGGGCGGCCTGCCGATGGGACTCTTCTTTAAAGTGATTTCTAAAATCATCGCCTCACTCAAGCCATTAGCTCCGCCAAGGGCCGGTTGCGCCGGGACGCCACCTGTTCCGGGGAAGACAGTTGCTTCAAGGCCTCCAGGGTGGCTTTTACGGCGTTATGGGGGTTGTGGGACCCCAGACATTTGGTGAGCACGTTTTTGATGCCGGCCACCTCCACCACGGCCCTAACCGGTCCCCCGGCGATGACCCCGGTGCCTTCCGCCGCGGGCCGGAGCAGGACCCGGCCGGAGCCGAACTCCCCCACCACCGCGAAAGGAATGGTATTATTGAGGATGGGCACTTTCAGCATCTCTTTTTTGGCCTTTTCCATGGCCTTGCGGATGGCCTCCGGCACCTCATGGGCTTTGCCCAGGCCGGCGCCGACGCGGCCCTGGCCGTCACCCACCACGACAATGGCGCTGAAGCGAAAGCGGCGCCCGCCTTTGACCACTTTGGCCACTCGATTGATGCTCACCACCTTGTCGATTAACTGTGCTTCCGGCGCCTCGGTGTCGAACAAGCTCACCTCCTGAGATTAGCTGTTAGCTGTCAGCTATCAGCTTTTTGCTTTAAGTCTTTTATCTTTTAAGCTGACCGCTCTTTAAAATTCCAGGCCATGTTCCCGGCAACTTTCCGCCAGGGTTTTCACCCGGCCATGATAAAGAAAACCGTTGCGGTCAAAGACCACCTTGATGATTCCCTTGCCTTTGGCTTTTTCCGCCAGCAGACGGCCCACTTCCCGGGCGGCCTCGGTCTTTTTCAAGCCCTTCACCTTGTCCCGAATCTCCGGACTCAGGGTCCCGGCCGCGGCCAGGGTGTTGCCTGCGTGATCGTCGATAATCTGGGCGTAGATGTGCCGGGCGCTGCGAAAGACCGACAGCCGGGGGCAAGCCGGGGAACCGCTGATCTTCTTCCGGATGCGGCGCTTGCGCTTTAAGCGCGTCGCCAAGCGGGGATTCATTCTGCCCATGGTGTCAACCTTTCTCCTTTAGCGGCCGCCGGCCTTACCCACCTTGCGCCGCAAGACTTCTCCCAGATAACGCACGCCCTTACCCTTATAGGCGTCCGGGGGCCGCAGCTGCCTTATGTTGGCCGCGGTTTGCCCCAACTGCTCCTTGTCGCTCCCTTTCAGCTCCAGGCGCACCGCCTTCTCCACTTGAGCGGTAATGCCCTGGGGCAGGGAAAACTCCAGGGGTTGGGAATAACCCAGACTGAAGAACAGGGACTGGCCTTTGCTCTCCACTTTATAACCGGTGCCCACCAGTTCCAAGACCCGGGTGAAACCTTCGCTCACCCCGGTGACCATGTTGGCCACCAGGGTCCGGGCCAGGCCCCAAAAGGCCCCGGATTGCCGGGTCTCGTCCTGGGGTTTCACCAGAATCTCTTTCGGGCCCACCTCCAGGGTAACCCGGGGGGGCAGGGAGCGGGAGAGGCTGCCCAAGGGTCCGGTTACGGTCAAGTTACCGTTTTCCCATTTTAATTTCACCCCGGAGGGCAAAGGTATGGGTTTTTTGCCGATGCGTGACATACTAGTTTGCCCTTACCAGATCTCGCACAAGACCTCGCCGCCCACCTTCAGCTTCCGGGCCTGGCGGTCGGTGATCACCCCCTTGGAGGTGGAAATCACCGCCACTCCCAGCCCTCCCTGGACCCGGGGCAATTCTTCATGGCCGGCATAGACCCGGCGTCCGGGGCGGCTGATCCGTCTCAGTCCCTGGATGAGCAGCTTCTGCTGGTCATCGAACTTGAGATAGATGCGCAAGAGGCCCTGGCGATTATCCTTGATGACTTTGTAATTCTTGATGAACCCCTCATCCTTGAAGACCCGGGCCAGGCTGATCTTCAGGCGCGAGGCCGGTATATCCACTTTATCGAACCCAGCCCGGCCGGCGTTGCGGATGCGGGTCAACATGTCGGCCAGGGGATCGGTCATACTCATCTTCTACCCCCTCAAGCTACCAACTGGATTTGATCACCCCGGGAATCTCCCCCCGGAGGGCCAGGTTGCGGAAACAGATGCGGCAGATGCCGAACCGCCGGAGAAAGGCCCGGGGGCGGCCGCACAGGGGACAACGATGATATTTCCGGACCTCGAACTTCGGTGCCCGTTTGGCTTTGGCGATCAGCGATTTCTTGGCCATCCCTATCTCCTGAAAGGCATGCCCAGCAAGGTCAGCAAGAATTTACCCTCCTCGTCCGTGGGCGCGGTGGTGACAATGGTGATATTCATTCCTTTGATCTTGTCGATCTTGTCGTAATCCACTTCCGGGAAGATGATCTGTTCCCGGATGCCTAAGGTGAAATTGCCCCGGCCGTCAAAGGAGCGGTCACTCACCCCCCGGAAATCCCGCACCCGGGGCAGCACCACGTTCACCAGTTTATCGAAAAAATCATACATGCGGCCCCGGCGCAGGGTCACCATGACGCCGATGGGCATCCCCTCCCTAAGCTTGAACGCGGCAATGGAGAGGCGGGCCCGGGTCACCACCGCCTTTTGCCCGGTGACGGCCGCCAGTTCCTGGGAGGCCGATTCCAACAATTTGATATTCTGGATAGCTTCCCCCAGCCCCTGGTTGATGACGATCTTCTCTAATCTTGGCACCTGCATGGGGCTTTTATAACGGAACTCCTGCATCATGCGGGGCACGCATTCCTGGCGGTAAAAATCCAAGAGGCGCGATTTCACTTTTTCAGCCATCGATCAATTCCTTGCACTGCCGGCAGACCCGGGCCTTTTTGCCCTCCGCCGTCTTGGTCAGGCGAAAAGGAGAGGCCTCGGCGCATTTGGGGCAAATGAGCATCACCTTGGAGACGTGGAGGGGGGCCTCCTTTTCCACAATGCCCCCCTGGCCGGTAGTGGGGGAAGGCCGGGTGTGACGCTTGATCATATTTATCTTTTCCACCACCACCTGGTTCTTCTCCCGGATGACCTTCAGGATCTTGCCGGTCTTGCCTTTTTCTTTGCCGGTGATGACCTCCACCAGGTCGTTTTTCTTCAAGCGGATGCGCACCGGCTCCACCGGCTTCTTTTTGCCCTTCAGCATCAGAGCACCTCCGGGGCCAGGGAGATGATCTTCATGAACTTCTTGGCCCGGAGTTCCCGGGCCACCGGTCCGAAGATGCGGGTGCCGATGGGGTCTCCCTGGGGATTGATGAGCACCGCGGAGTTGTCGTCAAACTTGATGTAGGAGCCGTCCTGGCGGCGGGTCTCTTTGACGGTGCGCACCACCACGGCCCGCATGACGTCGCCCTTCTTCACCTTGGAGTGGGGCAGGGCTTCTTTCACCGCCACCACTATGACGTCCCCCACCCGGGCGTAGCGCCGCCTGGTGCCTCCTAATACGCGGATACAGGCGACCCTTTTGGCCCCTGAGTTATCGGCAACGGTTAAATTGGTATGTACCTGGATCATAGCCGCCTCCTGGGGACGCCGACTTACTGCGCCTTCTCCAGAATCTGTTTGATGCGCCAGCGTTTATCCCGGCTTACGGGGCGGGTTTCTTCAATGAGCACCTTATCCCCCACCTGGCAATTATTTTGGGGATCATGGGCCTTATACTTCTTCCGGCGCCGGATGATCTTATGATAGAGGGGATGGGCCACCAGGCGTTTCACTTCCACCACCACGGTTTTGTCCATCTTATCGGAGACCACCACTCCCACCCTGGTTTTCCGCACCCCACGTCGCTTCTCCATTTTCCTTAGCTCCCCGCTTACCACTTCTGCCCGCTCTTTTCCCGGAGCACTGTCTTCAGCCGGGCCAGGTCTTTTCTGGCTTCCCGGAGCCGGCCGGTATTATCCAATTGCTGCGTGCCGTGCTGGAATTGCAGCTTAAAGAGTTCCTCGGAAATCTCTTTCAACTTGGCCGAAAGCTCTTCTTCGGTGAGTTCCCGCAGGTCCGCGGCTCTCATGGCGCTTCCACCTTCACCGGCTCATCCTTGGCCACAAATTTGGTGGCCAGGGGCAACTTTTGGGAGGCCAGGCGCAGGGCTTCTCTGGCCACCTCCCGGTCCACTCCGGACATCTCATAGAGAATGCGCCCCGGTTTCACCACCGCCACCCAACCTTCCGGGCTGCCTTTGCCTTTGCCCATGCGGGTTTCCGCCGGTTTTTTCGTGAAGGGTTTATCCGGAAAGATGCGGATCCACAGCTTCCCACCCCGGCGCACATGCCGGGTGATGGCAATCCGGGCCGCCTCAATCTGTTGGGCCGTAATCCAGGCGCAGCCCTGGGCCTGTAGGCCGAAATCCCCGAAGGCCAGGGTGTTGCCCCGGTTGGCCATACCCCGGCGGCGGCCTTTCTGGACCTTGCGATGTTTGACGCGTTTCGGACTCAGCATTTGTTATCCTTAATAAACCCCGTTCAGAATATGGGGTTGCGAAATTCCAAACAAACAACTTTTTATTTTTCCCCCCTTTTCTAAAGGGGGGTCAGGGGGGATTTTAAAATCCCCCTAAATCCCCCTTTAAGAAAGGGGGACTTTGAGTCCCTTGGGCATGAACCTTTAAGCCAAAAATCTTGCTGACTTGCCGCCCAAGCAATGGTTTAGCGATCTCGAAACTCAAAACTCCAAACTCGAAACTCAATCTTTACAGCCCCGTGCGCTCCTCGGCTCCCAACATCTCCCCGTGGAAGATCCAGGTCTTGACCCCGATCACCCCATAGGTGGTCCGGGCCTCGGCAAAGCCGTAATCGATAAAAGCCCGCAAGGTATGCAGGGGCACCCGGCCTTCCCGGTACCATTCCTGGCGGGCGATCTCCGCGCCGGCCAGGCGGCCTTTGACCCGGATTTTAATGCCTTTGGCCCCGAACTTCAGGGCCTGGCCCACCCCCTTTTTCATGGCCCGGCGGAAAGAGACCCGGCGTTCCAACTGCAAGGCGATATTTTCCGCCACCAGTTGGGCGTTGATTTCGGGCTTGCGCACTTCATGCACATCAATAATCAGGTCCCGGCCCACCAGTTTTTCCAGGCGGCGGCGCAGTTCCTCGATCTTCTTCCCCTTCTGGCCGATGACCATGCCGGGCCGGGAGGTATGAATCTTGATAGTCAGCTTGTTGGCCGCCCGCTTGATATCGATGGCCGCGATCCCTGAGCCTTTGAGGTCCGGGTCGGATCTGAGGAAGTGGCGAATCTTCCAATCCTCCAGGACCAGGTTGGGAAAATCCTTCTTGGCAAACCAGATGGAATCCCACTTGCGAAAATTCCCCAGGCGGAAACCGATGGGGTGAACTTTCTGACCCACACTACCTCCTTAGCGCCTCATTTCCGGGGCTTTTCAGCCAGGACCACGGTGATGTGGCTGCTTCTCTTCAGGATGCGGTTGACCCGCCCCATGGCCCGGGCTTGATACCTTTTCAGGGAGGGCCCCCCATCCACCCAAATGGTCTTGACCACCAGGGCGTCCAACTCCACCTGGGGCCGCTGCTCCGCGTTGGCCACCGCGGCCTCCACCACCTTGCGGACCAGCCGGGCCCCCCGGTGGGGCAGGAACCGGAGCAAGGCCAGGGCGTCCTCCACCTTTTTGCCTTTGAGGGGGCCGGTCACCAAGCGGAGCTTGGTGGGGGAAATCCTCAGATACCGGGCCGATGCCTTGATCTCCATGATTATCTCTTACCTACCTTGGTCTTGCGGTCCCCGGCGTGGCCGCCAAAGTGGCGGGTGGGAGAAAACTCCCCAAGCTTGTGGCCCACCATATTCTCGGTGACGTAAACCGGAATGAACTTTTTGCCGTTATGCACCGCCAGGGTCAAGCCCACAAAGTCCGGGGTGATGGTGGAACGCCGGGACCAGGTCTTGATCACCCGGCGATCCTGGCTCTCTCTGGCCCGGTTGACTTTGACCAGGAGGCTCTCTTCCACATAAGGTCCTTTTTTCAGGGAACGGGCCACGTTCTTTACCTCTACTTGCGCCGTTTAATGATGTAGCGGTCGCTGCCTTTGGGTTTCCGGGTTTTATAGCCCTTGGTGGGTTTACCCCAGGGGGTTACCGGATGGCGTCCCCCGGAGCTTTTGCCCTCACCCCCGCCCAGAGGGTGGTCCACCGGGTTCATGGCTACCCCCCGGACCCGGGGTCGCCGCCCCAGCCAGCGTTTGCGCCCGGCCTTGCCCAGGGAGACGTTTTCGCTTTCCACGTTGCTGAGCTGGCCGATGGTGGCCCGGCAGAGCAGGGGCACCATGCGCACTTCGCCGGAGGGCAGCTTCAGATGGGCGTGCTTGCCCTCTTTGGCCATGAGTTGCACGGAGGCCCCGGCGGAGCGGGCCAATTGCCCGCCTTTTTTCGGCTTCAACTCCACGTTATGCACCAGGGTGCCGGCGGGAATATTTTGCAAGGGCAGGGAATTCCCCGGCTTGATGTCCGCGTCGTCACTGGAGATGATCTCGTCCCCCACGTGTAGTCCCTGGGGGGCCAGGATATAGCGCTTTTCCCCGTCGGCGTAATACACCAGGGCGATCCGGGCGGTGCGGTTGGGATCGTATTCGATGGCCACCACCCTGGCCGGGACGCCGATCTTATCCCTTTTGAAATCGATGAGCCGATATAAGCGCTTGTGGCCCCCGCCCCGATGGCGGGTGGTGACCCGGCCGCAATTGTTGCGCCCCCCGCTCTTCTTCAAGGGCCGGACCAGGCTTTTCTCCGGCCGTTCCTTGGTAATCTCGGCAAAATCGGAGCCGGTCTGAAAGCGCCGCCCAGGGGAGGTAGGTTTTCGGGAAATCAATGCCATTTGTTAATACCTTCTGAGTTTTCGCTTTTCGGAAAACTATTTTTAAAATCCTTCAAAACCGGTGATCTTTTCTCCCGGGGCCAGGGTGACGATGGCCTTCTTCCATTGGGGGCGCACCCCTTCCCGCCGCCCCACCATCTTCCTCTTACCTTTCAGCCTGATGGTGTTGACGGCCAGCACCTTGACCTTGAAGAGCTCTTCGATGGCTTTGCGGATCTCAATCTTATTGGCCTGGACGTCCACCTTGAAGGTCACCTTGTTGGCCTGCTCCTTCAGCAGGTGGGTCTTCTCCGTGATAATCGGCCCTTTCAGCAGTTGATAGTGGGGCTTCATGAGGCCAACCTCTCTTCAATCTGGGCCACCGCCGGGGACAACAACACCAGGTGGTCAAACCTTAAGATATCGTAAACATTTAAGCCCGCGGTGGGCATCACCTGGACATAAGGCACATTCCGGGCCGAGAGGCGCAACCCCCGGTTCTCTGCCGGAATAATGAACAAGGCCTTGGTAATGGCGAAATTCCGCAGCACTTGCACGAAATCTTTGGTCTTGGGGTCGGCTTGGGGATAGTCTTCCAGGACTAAAAGCTGCCCGGTCTTGAGTTTGCTGCTCAAAGCCATCTTCAAGGCCAGGCGCCGCACTTTTTTGGGAGGGAGGTAGGCATAGCTCCGGGGTTTGGGACCGAAGATGACCCCGCCGCCCCGCCAAATCGGCGAGCGGATGGAGCCCACCCGGGCCCGGCCGGTGCCCTTTTGCCGCCAGGGTTTGCGGCCGCCGCCCCTAACTTCCCCCCGGCTCTTGGTGGAAGCCGTGCCGGCCCGGCGGCAGGCTAACTGCCAGGTGACGATTTCATGCAGGATGGGCTTCTCTACTTCGAGGCCGAAGATCTCCTCTTTGAGGTCGAGTTCCCCCACTTTTTCTTTATGAATATTATAGACATCCACTAACGGCATAATCTTACCCGGCCTTTTTGATGAGGACCAGCCCCTGCCGGGGACCCGGCACCGCGCCTCTGACTAACAGCAGGTTCTCTTCGGGACGCACATCGATGACTTCCAGATTTTTCACGGTAACCCGGGCGTGGCCCATGTGCCCCGGCAATTTTTTGCCTTTGACCACCCGGGAGGGATAAGCGCTGGCGCCGATGGAGCCCGGAGCCCGGTGGGACATGGAGCCGTGGGTCCGGGGCCCCACACTGAAGTTCCAGCGCTTCACGGTGCCGGCGAAACCCCGCCCCTTGCTGGTGCCGATGACGTCCACCCGGTCTCCCACCGCGAACTGCTCTACGGAGATCTCCTGGCCCGCTTCATAAGTCCCGGCGTCCTCCACCCGAAACTCCTTCAGGCGCTGAAAGCCGCTCTTGCTGCCGTGCTTTTCCAAATGGCCCTTCGTGGGCCGGTTGCACTTGGCCAGGGGGCGCCGCCCGAAGCCCACCTGCACGGCTTCATAACCATCCGTGCTGCTGGTCTTGATTTGCACTACAAAGCAGGGACCCGCTTCGATCACCGTCACCGGCACGGCCTGGCCGTCCGCTTCGAAGATCCGGGTCATGCCCAATTTTTTGCCGATTACCCCACCAGGCATTTTTAACTCCGTTTTCGGTTTCCGGTTTCCGGTTTTCGGCAACAGAGCAGTGGGGTTTCGGAACCCACCGAAAACCGAAAACTGAAAACCGCAAACCGTCTTTTAAACTTTGATCTCCACATCCACCCCGGCGGCCAGGTCCAACTTGCTGATGGCGTCCATGGTCTGTTGGGTCGGCTCCAGGATGTCCAAAAGGCGCTTGAAGGTCCTGACCTCAAACTGCTCCCGGGATTTCTTGTCGATGTGGGGCGAGCGCAGCACGCAAAACTTGTTGATCTCGGTGGGCAAAGGAATGGGCCCCGCCACCCGGGCGCCCGTGCTCCGGGCCGTTTCCACAATATCCAGCACCGATTTGTCCAGCAGCTTATGGTCGTAAGAGCGCAGACGGATACGAATTTTCGGGGTGATCATCCTCTCTACCTACTCGATAATGTCGCTGACGACGCCGGCGCCCACGGTGCGGCCCCCTTCCCGGATGGCGAAGCGCAACTCTTTCTCCAGGGCCACCGGGGTGATCAGGCTCACCTCAATGGAGACGTTATCCCCGGGCATGACCATCTCCACGTCCGGGGGCAGCTTCACCACGCCGGTGACGTCCGTGGTGCGCAGGTAAAACTGGGGCCGATAGCCGTTGAAGAAGGGGGTGTGCCGCCCGCCTTCCTCCTTGGTGAGCACGTAAACTTCCGCCTTGAACTTGGTGTGGGGCGTGATGGAACCCGGCTTGGCCACCACCTGGCCCCGCTCCACTTCGTCCTTCTTGATGCCACGCAACAGCAGGCCGACGTTGTCCCCGGCCTGGCCGAAGTCCAGGGTCTTCCGGAACATCTCCACCCCGGTGCACACCGTCTTTTCGGTGGGGGCAAAACCGACGATCTCCACTTCCTCCCCCACCTTGATGACGCCCCGCTCCACCCGGCCGGTGACCACCGTGCCCCGCCCGGAGATGCTGAAGACGTCCTCAATGGGCATCAAAAAGGGCTTGTCCACCGCCCGGGTAGGTTCGGGAATGTAAGTGTCCAACGCGTCCATCAACTCAAAGACCGGCTGCACCGCCGGGTCGCCGGGATCGTCCGCCTCCAGGGCCTTTAAGGCCGAACCCCGGATGATGGGAATGTCGTCCCCGGGAAAGTCATACTTGGACAGGAGCTCCCTAAGCTCCAATTCCACCAGCTCGATGAGCTCCGGGTCGTCCACCATGTCCACTTTGTTCAAAAAGACGACGATGTAGGGCACCCCTACCTGCCGGGCCAGCAAAATGTGCTCCCGGGTCTGGGGCATGGGGCCGTCGTCCGCGCCCACCACCAGGATGGCCCCGTCCATCTGGGCCGCGCCGGTGATCATGTTCTTGATATAGTCCGCATGGCCCGGGCAGTCCACGTGGGCGTAATGGCGCTTGTCCGTCTCGTACTCCACGTGGGCCAAAGCGATGGTGATGCCCCGCTCTTTCTCCTCCGGCGCCTTGTCGATCTGGTCAAAGGGGATGAAGGCCGCCATCCCCCGTTTGGCCAAATGCTTGGTAATGGCCGAAGTCAAGGTGGTCTTGCCATGATCGATGTGACCAATCGTCCCCACATTCACATGCGGCTTCGTCCGCTCAAACTTCTTCTTGGCCATGTGAATTCCCTCCCAAATTTATCGGGGTCAGGCGCGCACCTGTCGCCGGCCCAAAATCTCTTCCGCCAGGGAGGCGGAAACAGGCTCATAGTGATCGAACTGCATGGTAAAGGTGGCCCGGCCCTGGGTGGCGCTGCGCAGCACCGTAGCGTAGCCGAACATGGCGGCCAGGGGCACTTGGGCCTGGATGGTCTGGGTGGTCCCCCGGGACTCCATGCCGGTAATGCGGCCCCGCCGGGAGTTCAACTCTCCCATGACCTCCCCCACAAACTCTTCCGGGGTCACCACTTCCAGGGACATGATGGGCTCCAGGAGCACGGGCCGGGCCCGCCGGGCCCCTTCCTTGAAGCCCAGGGAAGCGGCAATCTGAAAGGAACGCTCCGAGGAGTCCACTTCATGATAAGAGCCGTCCACCAGGTCCACTTGCAAATCGATTAAGGGATAGCCCTGAAGCCCGGAAGCCGCGGCTTCCCGCACCCCTCTTTCCACCGCTGGGATGAATTCCCGGGGCACCACCCCGCCGACGATCTTATTCTCAAAGACCAGGCCGCTGCCCGCGGGCAGGGGCTTAAGCTCCAGCCAGACGTGGCCGAACTGCCCCCGGCCCCCGGTCTGCCGGACAAACCGGCCTTCGGCCCGGGCCTCGGTGGTGATGGTCTCCCGGTAAGAGACCTGGGGACGCCCCACCCGGGCATCCACCTTGAATTCTCGAAGCAGCCGGTCCACGATAATCTCCAGGTGAAGCTCCCCCATCCCGGAGATGATGGTCTGGCTGGTCTCCTGATCCACGTGGGTCCGAAAGGAGGGGTCTTCCCCGGCGATCTTGGCCAGGGCCGCGCCTAACTTGTCCTGGTCCGCCTTGCTTTGGGGTTCGATGGCGATGTCGATGACCGGCTGGGGAATCCACAGGGTCTCCAGGGTCACCGGGTCCCGTTCGTCCGCCAGGGTGTTCCCGGTGGTGGTATGTCTCAAGCCCACCGCGGCGACGATATCCCCGGCATAGGCGGCGTCGATCTCTTCCCGCTTGTTGGCGTGCATTTTCAGCAGCCGGCCGATGCGCTCCTTCACCCCTTTGGTGGCGTTCAAGACGCTGCTGCCGGAGGTCAGTTGGCCGGAGTAGATACGCAGGAAGGTCAAATGGCCCACATAAGGATCGGACAGGAGTTTAAAGGCCAGGGCCGCCAGGGGGGCCTCATCCGCGGCGGGCCGTTCCACGATTTCGCCCTTGGCGTTCACCCCCTTCACCGGGGGAATGTCCAGGGGCGAGGGCAGATAATCAATCACCGCGTCCAACAGGGGCTGCACCCCTTTATTCTTGAAAGCCGAGCCGCACAGCACCGGCACTAACTGCAATTTGACGGTGCCCCGGCGCAAGGCCGCCTTGATCAGGTCCGCTTCCACCGGCTGGTCGGCCAGATATCGCTCCATGATGTCGTCGTCGATTTCGGCCAGGGCTTCCAGGAGTTTCTGGCGCTGGGCTTCCGCCAGTTCCCGGTAATCCGCCGGGATCTCTTCCACCTGGAACTGCATTCCCAGGGCCGTTTCATCATAGACCAGGGCCTGCATGGCAATCAGGTCCAGGACCCCCCGGAAGCGGTCTTCCTCTCCCAGGGGCAGTTGCACCAGCACCGGGTTGGCGTCCAGGCGTTCCTGCATCATCTTCTGACAGCGGAGGAGGTCGGCTCCCACCCGGTCCATCTTATTGACAAAGGCCAGACGGGGCACGCCGTAGCGGTCGGCCTGGCGCCACACCGTCTCCGACTGGGGTTCCACCCCGGCCACCGCGTCAAAGACCGCCACCACCCCATCCAGCACCCGAAGGGACCGCTCTACTTCGATGGTGAAGTCCACGTGTCCCGGCGTATCGATGATATTGATGCGGTGGTTCTGCCAGAAACAGGTGGTGGCCGCGGAGGTGATGGTGATCCCCCGCTCCTGCTCCTGCACCATCCAGTCCATCACCGCCTGGCCCTCGTGCACCTCACCCATACGGTGCGTCACCCCCGTATAGAAGAGGATGCGTTCCGTAGTGGTGGTTTTGCCAGCATCGATATGGGCCATAAAGCCGATATTCCGGACTCTGGTTAATGGGGTTTCTCTAGGCACCTCAAATTACCGATCTGATTACCAGCGATAGTGGGCAAAGGCCTTATTGGCCTCCGCCATTTTATGGGTATCTTCCCGTTTCTTGATGGCCCCGCCCCGGTTCTGGGCGGCGTCCAAAAATTCCCCGGCCAGTTTGGCGTCCATGGATTTCTCCCCCCGGGCCTTGGCGAAGCCGATGAGCCAACGGATGGCCAGAGAGATGCGCCGGTCATGCCGGACCTCCACGGGCACCTGGTAGGTGGCTCCCCCCACCCGCCGGGACTTTACTTCGATCAAGGGCTTCACATGGTCCATGGCCTGGTGAAAGACCTTCAGGGGGTCTTCCTTGCTGCGTTGGCCGATGATGTCCAGGGCGTCGTAAAAGATGCGCTGGGCCACGCTCTTTTTCCCCTTGCGCATCAGACCGTTGATGAAACGACTGACCAGGACATCCTTATATTTCAGGTCGGGAGAGACGCTCCTGCGGACCACGCCGCCTTTTCTGGGCATAGCTATCTACCTCTTATTACTTGGGCTTTTTGGCCCCGTACTTGGACCGTCCCCGGCGCCGATCCTGGACCCCGGAGGCGTCCAGGGTGCCCCGCACCACATGGTAGCGCACCCCGGGCAGGTCTTTGACCCGGCCTCCCCGGATCAGGACCACGGAATGCTCCTGGAGGTTGTGGCCCACCCCGGGAATATAGGTAGTCACCTCAATGCCGTTGGTCAGCCGTACCCGGGCCACTTTCCTCAAGGCCGAATTGGGTTTTTTGGGGGTGGTGGTATAGACCCGGATGCACACCCCCCGTTTTTGGGGACAGCTCTGCAGGGCCGGGGACGCGGTGCGTTTCCGGAGCTTTTCCCGGCCTTTGCGGATCAGTTGGTTGATAGTCGGCATAGCTGCTCCTGCCCGGAATTGCTGGGCCACTAAAAATTTTTATTTTTAACGGTTTTTCTACTTAATGTCAAACTTTTTATTAACCGGCCGCGGTTTCCTCCACCCCGGCCTCCGGGGCTTCTGGGGGAGGCGGCAAGGCCGCCTCTTCTTCCTGGGCCAGATTGATGTCCAGTTCCCGATAGGCGGCCAGTCCGGTGCCGGCGGGGATGATCCGCCCCATGATGACGTTCTCCTTGAGCCCCCGCAACTGGTCGATCTTGCCCTGCACCGCGGCGTCGGCCAGGACCTTGGTGGTCTCCTGGAAGGACGCGGCGGAAATCCAGCTGTCAGTGGTCAAAGAAGCCTTGGTGATGCCCAACAGCAAGGGCTCCCCGGTGGCCGGCTTCTTGCCCTGGTCCATGGCCTCCTCGTTTTTCTCTTCAAAGACCCACTTTTCCACCTGTTCGCCCATGAGCAGGTCGGTGTCCCCAGGGTCCACCACCCTGATCCGTCTCAGCATCTGCCGGACGATGACTTCGATATGCTTGTCGTTGATCTTGACGCCCTGGAGGCGGTAAACCTCCTGGACTTCGTCCACCAGGTAGCGGGCCAGTTCTTTCAAGCCGCTGATGTTCAGGATGTCATGGGGGTTGGCGGAGCCGTCCATCAGGGGCTCCCCGGCCCGGATGAAATCCCCTTCCTGCACCGCCACGTGTTTGCCCTTGGGGATGAGATATTCTTTGGGCTTGCCCACTTCCGGGGTGACGACGATCTTGCGTTTCCCCTTGATATGGCGGCCAAAGGAGACCAGGCCGCTGATCTCGCTGATAATGGCGGTCTCCTTGGGTTTGCGCACCTCAAAGAGTTCGGCCACCCTAGGGAGACCCCCGGTGATGTCCTTGGTCTTCATGGTCTCCCGGGGGATCTTGGCAATGACGTCCCCGGGGAAGACCTGGTCCCCTTCACTCACCATGAGGATGGCCCCCACCGGCATGAAGTAGCGGGCGTGAGCCGGGGTCCCGGGAATATGGGCCGTCTGTCCGGCTTCATCCTTCACCGAGATGCGGGGGCGCATTTCCGGGTCCCGGCTCTCGATGATCAGGCGGGAGGCCTTGCCGGTCACCGGGTCCACCCGCTCCTGCATGGTGATGTTGTCCAGGATGTCTCCGAACTTGATGCGACCCCCCACTTCCGTGAGCATGGGGTTGGTAAAGGGGTCCCACTCCGCCAGGACCTGGCCGGCCTGAACCTCCTGGCCTTCCCGGACCTTGAGATGGGCCCCGTAAGTCAGAGGATAGCGTTCCCGTTCGATGCCTTTTTCGCTCAAAAGGACCAGGTCCGCCTGGCGGGACAAGTTCACCAACTCCCCGAAGCGGTCCTCCACGTATTTGATCTGGTCAAAGCGCACCCAGCCTTTGGTGCGGGCCACGTGGTAGCTCTGCTCGGCCCGCCGGGAGGCGGTGCCGCCGATATGGAAGGTGCGCATGGTGAGCTGGGTGCCGGGCTCGCCGATGGACTGGGCCGCCAGGATGCCGATGGCCTCGCCGATGCTCACGGGCGTACCGTGGGCCAGGTCCCGGCCATAGCACTTGGCGCAGACCCCCCACTTGGTCTGGCAAGTAAGCACGGAGCGGATCCACACCCGCTCGATGCCCGCCTCTTCGATGCGTTCCGCCGCGTCTTCATCGATCTCTTCATTGGCCCGGACCAGGACCTCATTGGTATGGGGGTCCACAATGTCTTCCAGCGCGGTGCGCCCCAGGACCCGGTCCTTGACCCGTTCGATGATCTCCCCGCCTTCCACCAGGGGAGTGACGTAGATGCCGTCAATGGTGCCGCAGTCCGGTTCGCTGATAACGCAATCCTGGGCCACGTCCACCAGCCGCCGGGTAAGGTAGCCGGAGTTGGCGGTTTTCAGCGCGGTATCCGCCAACCCTTTCCGGGCGCCGTGAGTGGAGATAAAGTACTGGAGTACAGTGAGGCCTTCCCGGAAATTGGCGGTGATGGGGGTCTCGATGATCTCTCCCGAAGGCTTGGCCATCAAACCCCGCATGCCGGCCAACTGCCGCATCTGGTCCTTGCTGCCCCGGGCCCCGGAGTCCGCCATCATAAAGATGGGGTTGAAGCTGGCGATCTCCTCCTGGCGCACCTGGGGCTGGTCGGCTTGGGCCGCCTCCTCCGGCTCGGCCACCGTCAACACCTCCCGGGCCATTTCCGCCATCATCTCCGCGGCCACTTCATCCGTGGCCTTGGCCCAGATGTCCACCACCTTGTTATATTTTTCCCCTTCAGTGATCAGACCTTCCTGGTACTGCTCCTCCACCTGGGCCACTTCGGTCTGGGCCCACTTGAGGATCTCGGCTTTGCGCTGGGGCACCACCATGTCTTTGATGCCGATGGAGAGGCCCGCCTGGGTGGCGTACTGGTAGCCCAAATTCTTCAAGCGGTCCGCCAGGATCACCGTCTGCTTGATACCGCATTTGCGATAAGAGATGGCGATGAGTTTGCGGATCTCTCGTTTGGTCATGGTGGTATTCACCAGCTCAAAGGCCAGGCCCGGGGGCAGAATCTCCCAGAGGAGGATGCGGCCCACCGTGGTGTCGTAAATCTTCCCCCCCAGACGCACCGGAATCCGGGCCTGGAGGTGCACCTGGCCCTGGTCGAAGGCCACCCGCACCTCCTCGGGGGAGGCAAAGGGGATGGGCTTCTTGCCGTTTTGGGGCACCCGTTCCCCGTGGGCGAAGGGGCGCTCCCGGGTCAGGTAGTAAAGCCCCAGGACGATATCCTGGGTGGGAATGATGATGGGGTCGCCATTGGCCGGGGAAAGGATGTTGTTTGTGGACATCATCAGGGTGCGGCCTTCGATCTGGGCCTCAATGGACAGGGGCACGTGCACCGCCATCTGGTCCCCGTCGAAGTCGGCGTTGAACGCAGTGCAGACCAGGGGGTGCAACTGTATGGCCTTGCCCTCGATGAGGATGGGTTCAAAGGCCTGGATGCCCAGGCGGTGCAAGGTGGGGGCCCGGTTGAGCATCACCGTGTGCTCCCTGACCACCTCATCCAAAATATCCCAAACTTCCGGGGTCTCCCGGTCCACCAGCTTCTTGGCCACCTTGATGGTGGTGGCGAAGCCTTTGGCCACCAGGCGGTGGAAGATGAAAGGCTTGAAGAGCTCCAGGGCCATCTGCTTGGGCAGCCCGCACTGGTGCAGTTTGAGTTCCGGGCCGATGACGATGACCGAACGCCCGGAGTAGTCCACCCGTTTGCCCAGGAGATTCTGGCGGAAACGGCCTTGCTTGCCTTTGAGCATGTCGCTCAAGGACTTCAGCGGCCTCTTGTTGGGGCCAGTAATGGTGCGCCCCCGGCGGCCGTTTTCAAAGAGGACGTCCACCGCCTCCTGGAGCATGCGTTTTTCATTGCGGATAATGATGTCCGGGGCGTTCAACTCCAACAGGCGCTTTAAGCGGTTGTTGCGGTTGATCACCCGGCGGTAAAGGTCATTCAAGTCCGAAGTGGCGAACCGGCCCCCGTCCAGATGCACCAGGGGCCTCAAGTCCGGGGGCAGCACCGGGATGACCTCCAGGACCATCCATTCCGGACGTTGGCCGGACTCTTTGAAGGCGTCGATGATCTTCAGGCGTTTGCTCAGCTTCTTGCGCTTGGCGTCGGAGTTGGTCTTGGCCATCTCGCCCCGCACCTCCTGGGAGAGGGCCTCCAGGTCCACTTCTTTGAGCATCTCCCGGATGGCTTCGGCCCCCATGCCGGCCACGAAGCGCTCTCCATATTCTTCCCGTTTCTGGCGGTATTTTTCTTCGGAGAGCAACTTGCCCCGTCCCAGTTCCACGTCGTTGGTGTCTCCGGGGTCCACCACCACGTAGGCCTCAAAATAGAGGATCTTTTCCAGTTCCTTTAAGGTGAGGTCCAGGAGATTGCCGATCTTGCTGGGAAGGCTTTTCAAAAACCAGATATGCACCACCGGGGAGGCCAGCTCGATATGTCCCATGCGCTCCCGGCGCACCTTGGACTGAATGACCTCCACCCCGCATTTTTCGCAGGTAATGCCCCGGTGTTTCATGCGTTTGTATTTGCCGCAGTTGCACTCGTAATCCTTGGCCGGGCCAAAGATCTTGGCGCAAAACAACCCGTCCCGCTCCGGTTTGAAGGTCCGGTAATTGATGGTCTCCGGCTTTTTCACTTCCCCATGCGACCAGGAGCGGATCATCTCCGGAGAGGCCAGCGCCAGGCGCACCGCCTCAATGGCCAGGGGATCTTCCGGACGGGCAAACAGGCTGTTTAATTCTTCCAACTTCACTTCACGGGGATTTTCCATAAAGTTCTATTCCTTGGCCCGGTCTTTTTTCAGAGCCTCTACATTCAGGGCCAGGCTCTTGAGTTCCCTTACCAGCACGTTGAAGGATTCCGGCAAGCCGGCTTCCAGGTCGTATTCCCCTTTAAAGATCTTTTCATACATGCGGGTCCGGCCGGCCACGTCATCGGACTTGACCGTCAGGAACTCTTGCAGGGTATAAGCCGCGCCATAGGCCTCCAAGGCCCAGACTTCCATCTCTCCCAGACGCTGGCCGCCGAATTGGGCTTTGCCCCCTAAAGGCTGCTGCGTCACCAGAGAGTAAGGACCGATGGAGCGGGCGTGAATCTTGTCGGCCACCAGGTGGTGGAGTTTCATCATATACATCACCCCCACCGTCACTTCCCGGTCGAAACGTTCCCCGGTGCGCCCGTCATGCAGAACCGTCTGGCCGCCGGTGGGCAGACCCGCCTCTTCCAGGCAGGCCTGGACCTCCTCTTCCTTGGCCCCGTCGAACACCGGCGAAGCCATGTGGATGCCGTTCTGGTAATTCTTCTCCCAGATTTCCCGAAGCTCGTCGTAAGAAAGGTCCGCCAGTTGCTGCTTCAGGTCCGGATCCTTAAGAATCCGCTGCAGGCGGGCCTTGATGGTATCCAGGCTGTAGTAGCGGTCGATCATCTCCCGGACCTGTTGTCCCAGGGCCAAAGAAGCCCACCCCAGGTGGGTTTCCATCACCTGGCCCACGTTCATCCGGGAGGGCACCCCCAAGGGATTGAGCACGATGTCCACCGGCGTGCCGTCGGCAAAATAAGGCATGTCCTCTTCGGGCATGATGCGGGACACCACCCCCTTGTTGCCGTGGCGCCCGGCCATCTTGTCGCCCACTGCCAGCTTGCGCTTCATGGCCACAAAGACCTTGACCTTCTTGATGACGCCGGGAGGCAGTTCGTCCACCTTGCGCAGGCGGCCCAGCTTGGCCTCAAAGACCATGGTCACCAGGTGCAGTTGTTCCTGATAGCGATCCAGGAGCTCGTCCACCAGGTCCTCCAAGCCGGCTTCCTGAAAGGAGATATGCCGCCAGAATTCCAGGGGTTGGCGCTGGATCAATTCCGGCGTCACCAAGGCCCCTTTGTCCAGAATCACCGTGCCCTGGCGTTCATCTTCCACGGCCTCGGCCACCTTCTTCCCCCCGGCCAGGTCCGTGAGCTTCTGGCGGAAACTCTGGGTAATGATGGCGATCTCATCGGCCTGGTCCTTCTGGAGCTTGGCCACCGCTTCGTCCTCGATGGAGCGGCTGCGATCGTCCTTTTCCACGCCCTTCCGGGAAAATACCCGGGCGTCGATGACTACGCCCTCGATACCGGGGGGCACTCGCAAGGAGGTGTCCTTGACGTCCCCGGCCTTCTCCCCAAAGATGGCCCGGAGCAGCTTCTCCTCCGGAGTGAGTTGGGTTTCACCTTTGGGGGTGATCTTCCCTACCAGGATATCCCCGGGGGCCACTTCGGCGCCGATGCGGATAATGCCGCTCTCATCCAGGTTGCGCAGGGCTTCCTCACCCACGTTGGGGATGTCCCGGGTGACTTCCTCTTTCCCTAACTTGGTGTCCCGGGCCATCACTTCGAATTCTTCGATGTGGATGGAGGTAAAGACGTCGTCTTTCACCAGACGCTCGGAGACCAGGATGGAATCTTCAAAATTGTAGCCGCCCCAGGGCATGAAGGCCACTACCACGTTTTTCCCTAAAGCCAGCTCTCCCATCTGGGTGGCCGGGCCGTCGGCGATAATCTGGCCCTTCTCCACCCAGGAGCCCTTTCTGACGATGGGGCGCTGGTTATAGCAGGTATTCTGATTGGTGCGCTGGAATTTCACCAACTTATAGATGTCCACCGGGGAGCCGTCCTCGCCTTCGGCGGGTTCCGCCGCCCGGATGACAATGCGGGTGGAGTCCACGTCCTCCACAAAGCCCCGGCGCCGGGCCACCACCGTGACCCCTGAATCCCGGGCCACCACCCCCTCCATGCCGGTACCCACCAACGGCGTGCTGCTGGTGAGCAAGGGCACGGCTTGGCGCTGCATGTTGGAACCCATCAAGGCCCGGTTGGCGTCGTCGTGCTCCAAAAAGGGGATCAGGGACGCGGCCACCGAGACCAACTGGCTGGGGGACACGTCCATGTAGTCGATCTTGTCGGGGGAGACCATGATGTATTGGCCTTCCTGCCGGGCCTCCACCAGGTCGGTGAGAAACCTCCCCTGTTCATCCAAAAGCGCGTTGGCCTGGGCGATGACCTTGTCCTCTTCCTCCAGAGCGCTCAGGTAACGCACCTCCTTGGTCACCCGGGCCACGATCTTGTTCCCGGACTTGCGCTTTTCCACCACCCGGTACGGGGTTTCAATAAAGCCGAAGGCATTGACCCGGGCATAGGTGCTCAAAGAGACGATGAGGCCGATATTCGGACCTTCCGGGGTCTCAATGGGGCAGATGCGGCCATAGTGGGTGGGATGCACGTCCCTGACCTCGAAGCCGGCCCGCTCCCGGGTAAGGCCCCCCGGTCCCAGGGCGCTCAGACGCCGCTTGTGGGTGATCTCCGACAAGGGGTTGGTCTGGTCCATGAACTGGGAGAGCTGGCTGGTGCCGAAAAACTCCTTGATCACCGCCTGCACCGGCTTGGCGTTGATCAGGTCATGGGGCATCAGGGTATCCAGGTCCTGGATGGACATGCGTTCCTTGATGGCCCGCTCCATGCGCACCAGCCCCACCCGGAACTGGTTCTCCAGAAGCTCGCCCACGGCCCGGACCCGGCGGTTGCCCAGGTGGTCGATATCATCCACCGGGCCTTCCCGGTCCTTTTGGGTGATGAGTTCCTTCACCGCCAGGAGGATATCCTCCGGAACCAGGGTGGTTTTGGTCAAAGGCAGGCGGTCTTCCGGTTTCCTCAGTTTGAGGTCTAGCTTCAGCCGGCCCACCGGGGAGAGGTCGTAGTATTCCGGATTGAAAAAGAGGTTCTCAAAGAAGGCGGTGGCCACCTCTTCATTGGGGCGATTGCTGGGCCTAAGACGCCGATAGATCTCCAGGATGGCGTCCTTCATGGAGCCGGTCTTGTCCAGGGCCAGGGTGTGGCGCAGACAAGGACTGACGTTGACGCCGTCGATATAGAGGAGATCCAGTTCCTTAACCCCTTTCTCGGTGAGCAGGGCCAGCTTCTCCGGGGTTAAGACCTCGTTGCACTGGGCCAGGACTTCGCCGTTTTCCGGGTCCAGGATGTCGTGGGCCACCACCCGGCCCACCAGCTCCTCGGCTCGGCCGCCGATATACTCAATCCCCGCCTTCTTCAACTTTTGCAGGACCGCGGGGGTCACCCTTTTTAATTTCTTGACCAGGACTTCGCCGCTTTGGGGGTCCACGATGTCATTGGCGGCGCTCCGGTCCACCAGGAGTTCCGGGATCAACTTGCGCCGGACCCGCTCACCCTCCAAGAAAAACTTTTCCGTGGTGTAAAAGTAATTGAGCAGCTCTTCGGTGCTGTATCCCAGGGCCTTCAAGAGAATCGTCGCCGGGAACTTGCGCCGCCGGTCGATGCGCACATAGAGGATGTCTTTGGGGTCAAACTCGAAATCGATCCAGGAGCCCCGCAAGGGAATCAAACGGGCCGAATAGATGATCTTGCCGCTGGAATGAATCTTAGCCCGGTCATGGTCGATAAACAGACCGGGAGAGCGGTGCAATTGGCTGACCACCACCCTTTCGGTGCCGTTGACGATAAAAGTGCCGTTTTCGGTCATCAGGGGCAAGGTGCCGAAGTAGATTTCCTGCTCCTTGATGTCCCGGATGGCCTGGACCTTGGCGTCGGCCCCCAGTTCATAGACTACCAGGCGCACCCGGATCTTCATGGGCACGTCAAAAGTCATGCCCCGTTGCAGGCACTCTTCCACATCATACTTAGGGTCTCCTAAGGCATAATCCACAAATTCCAGAGAACAGGAGCCGCTGAAATCCCGAATTGGGAAGACGCTTTTAAAAACCCCCTGCAAGCCGTAATCCTGGCGCTCCATGGGGGGCACATCTTTCTGCAAGAAGCGTTGGTAGGAATCCTTCTGCATCTCAATGAGATTAGAGATGTCCACTACCCGCTCGATCTTGCCGAAATGCTTGCGATACAGCCTTAAAGGCGATAATGCTTGGGCCATAGATTCTCCTTAAAGAAATGGCCTTGGGTCAGGTTCTACTTAATCTCGACGGTCGCTCCCTGGGCTTCCAGTTTCTTTTTGATCTCCTCGGCTTCCCCTTTGGAAACCGCTTCTTTTAGGGTGGTGGGCACATTTTCCACCGCCTCTTTGGCCTCTTTCAGACCCAAATTGGTGATCGCCCGCACTTCCTTGATCACCTGGATCTTGTTGGACCCGCACACGGTCAAGACCACGTCGAACTCAGTCTTTTCCTCTTCCACCGGAGCCGCGGCCGCAGCCGCCGGCGCCGCCGCGGCCACGGCTACCGGGGCCGCGGCCGACACGCCGAATTTCTCTTCCAACTCCTTGATGAGCTGGGAAAGCTCCAGCACCGTCATATTGGCCAGGTAGTCGATGACCTCGGCCCGCTCAATGGCCTTCCCCATCTTTTTGTCCTCCTTTTCTCTTTCCTTCCGGTAATGTTTCCATCCTGAATTAATGTAGTATTCACAGTAAGTTAAAGCATTCGGCCGTCAGCTTTCAGCAGCAGAAGTCTCTGCTGACGGCTGATCGCTGATAGCTGATTGCTTCTTTTCCTTCAAAGCCACCAACACATTCAACAAATTGCGGATAACGCCGCTCAGCACCGTCACCAACGCAGTGGGCAGGCTCTGCAAGGTCCCCAAAAGCTGGGCCAACAGCACCTCCCGGGCCGGCAGTTTGGAGAGGGCGTCGATATCCTTGGCCGTGAGGCGCTGCCCGCCCATGGCTCCCCCTTTGATGACCAACAGGGGGCGCTCCTGGGCGAATTTAACCAGCAACTTGGCCAGGGCCACCGGGTCGGCATATCCCAGGGCCAGGGCGTTAGGCCCGGCCAAATGTGGGGCCAGGGGGGCCAGTAAGGAATCCGCCGTGGCCGCCCTTTTGAGCAAGGTATTTTTCGCCACCGTCAGTTCTCCGCCCGCTTCTTTGAGCTGCCGCCGGAGCTGGGTCATGGCTTCCACTTTCAGTCCGGTGAAATCCGCCAGAATGCCGATCTGGGCCTGGGCTACCTTCTTTTGCAGATCCCGGACGATCTCCGCCTTTCCTTCCTTCTGCACCCTCTCCTCCTTTACAGCAGGCGCACCAGGGTTTTCACATCCCCGGGATCCACCGGAATCCCCGGGCCCATGGTGGTGGACAGATAGATGCTCTTCAGATAAGTGCCTTTGCTGGTGGCCGGTTTCAGCCGCACCAAGGTGTCCATAAAGGCGGCCAGATTTTGCAGCAGGCGCTCCGGCCCGAAGGACATCTTGCCCACCGGCACGTGCACCACCCCGCCCCGGTCCACCCGGAATTCCACCTTGCCGCCCTTGAGTTCGGTGACGGCCTTGCCCACGTCAAAGGTTACCGTGCCCACCTTGACGTTGGGCATCAGACCCCGAGGGCCCAAAATCTTGCCGATGCGCCCCACCTGGCCCATGAGGTCCGGAGTGGCCACGGCCTTGTCAAATTCCAGCCAGCCTCCCTGAATCCGGGTAATCAGATCTTCGGCCCCCACGTAGTCGGCCCCGGCTTCCTGGGCTTCCTTCTCCTTTTCCCCTTTGGCGAAAACCAGGACCCGGACCGTCTTTCCCAATCCCTGGGGCAGGACCACCGCGCCCCGGACCATCTGGTCCGCATGCCGGGGGTTCACTCCCAGGGCCACCGCGGCCTCCAGGGTCTCATCAAACTTGGCGCTGGTAGTCTCGAGAGCCAGGGCCACCGCCTCCGGAAAGGAATAGCGCTGGTTGCCCTCCACCTTGGCCGCCGCCTGCCGATATCTTTTCCCTCTTTTGGCCATGCCTTGCTCCCTTACGCTTCTACAATGTCAATGCCCATGCTCCGGGCCGTCCCGGCGATGCACTGCATGGCCGCGTCCAGGTCAGTGGTGTTCAAGTCCGGCATCTTCTGCTTGGCGATCTCCGCCAACTGGGCCTTGGTGATCTCCCCTACCCTCTCCCGCCTGGCCTCCTTAGCCCCCTTGGCCAACTGGGCCGCCTGCCGCAGCAACACCGAGGCCGGCGGCGTCTTGGTGACAAAGGTGAAGGAACGGTCGGCATAAACCGTGATCAAGACCGGGATAATGGTGCCCTCCTGGGCCGCGGTGCGGGCATTGTAACTCTTGCAAAACTCCATGATGTTCACCCCGTGCTGCCCCAACGCCGGACCGATGGGGGGGGACGGATTGGCCTGCCCCGCGGATATCTGCAACTTGATCTGCGCTATCACCTTCTTGGCCATCTATCGCTTGCTCCTTATCCAGGGGTCAGGGGCCAGGGGCCAGTTTTTTCCTGACCCCTGATCCCTGGCCCCTGATCCCTGTCCTTAAATCTTCTCCAACTGCGTAAACTCCAACTCCACCGGAGTAGGCCGCCCGAAGACGCTGATCATCACCCGGACCCGGCCCCGGTCGGCCCTAACTTCGTCCACCACGCCGGTGAAGTTGCTGAAGGGGCCGTCGATCACCTGCACCTTGTCTCCGGTTTCAAACTTGATCTTGGGTTTAGGTTTAAGGACCCCTTCCTGCATCTGGGCGATAATCTTTTGCGCCTCTTCTTCGGGGATGGCCACGGGTTCGGTTTTGCTGCCCACGAAGCCCGTCACCTTCGGGGTGTCCTTCACCAGGTGCCAGGACTCGTCGGTGAGTTCCATGCGCACCATGACGTAACCCGGGTAGAACTTCCGGGCGGAAAGTTTCCGCTCCCCCTTGATCATCTCCTCCACCATCTCGGTGGGCACCAGGACCTCGGAGATCAGATGTTCCAGGCCCATGGATTTGGCCCGGTCCAGGATGGCGTTTTTCACCTTCTGCTCAAAGCCGGAGTAGGTATGGATGATGTACCACTTTGGCGGCACGGTCCCGTCCTTTGCCTCAAGGAATAACCTGGCGGACCAGGCGGGAGAGGCCAAAGTCCACCAAACCCAGAAAAATGGCGATGACCACCACCAGGAAAAGGACCACCGCGGTAGTCCCCAGGGTCTCCCGGCGGTTGGGCCAGGTTACTTTTTTCAGTTCCTGGATGGCTTCCCGGACGAACTGGACACTGGCGTCCCAATATCTCCGGACCGAAGGCAGTTTCCCGGTCCAAGAGGGCCGCGCCTTGCCGGGCCGCAACTTGACTACCTGGCCCCGGGCCGGGCCGACGGCCCCTTCCTTTTGCCCCCCTTTGGCTTTGACCTTGTTCTTTTTCATCTGCTCCCGCGATCCCGCTCTCCCAAGCTGAAGACAGACTCAGCCACCCTCTTCCCGGGCCGCTGACCGCGGCCTGAAAAGGACCTGAGCCATCTGCTCCCGGTTTTGGCCGGGGCGACGAAGTTAGGAAACGTCCAGGAAAAAATATGATCTCTCGGTAGGTGGCCCCCAAGGCCTCATATTGACTCCGCGTTGATCATTGCCTTAGCTGGCAGGCCAGGAGGGATTCGAACCCCCAACATCCGGTTTTGGAGACCGGCGCTCTAACCGTTCGAGCTACTGGCCTGTATTTCCCCGTTTATTTGCTCTCCCGATGCACGGTGTGGGTACGACAGAAGGGGCAATATTTTTTAAAGGTCAGACGATCCGGCGTCCGCCGCTTATTCTTGGTAGTGGTGTAATTCCGGCGCTTGCACTCGCTGCAGCTTAAAGTAATGATGTCTCGCATAGGCTACTCGATAATGTCGCTGACGACGCCGGCGCCCACGGTGCGGCCCCCTTCCCGGATGGCGAAGCGCAACTCTTTCTCCAGGGCCACTGGGGTGATCAGGCTCACCTCAATGGAGACGTTATCCCCGGGCATGACCATCTCCACGTCCGGGGGCAGCTTCACCACGCCGGTGACGTCCGTGGTGCGCAGGTAAAACTGGGGCCGATAGCCGTTGAAGAAGGGGGTGTGCCGCCCGCCTTCCTCCTTGGTGAGCACGTAAACTTCCGCCTTGAACTTGGTGTGGGGCGTGATGGAACCCGGCTTGGCCACCACCTGGCCCCGCTCCACTTCGTCCTTCTTGATGCCACGCAACAGCAGGCCGACGTTGTCCCCGGCCTGGCCGAAGTCCAGGGTCTTCCGGAACATCTCCACCCCGGTGCACACCGTCTTTTCGGTGGGGGCAAAACCGACGATCTCCACTTCCTCCCCCACCTTGATGACGCCCCGCTCCACCCGGCCGGTGACCACCGTGCCCCGCCCGGAGATGCTGAAGACGTCCTCAATGGGCATCAAAAAGGGCTTGTCCACCGCCCGGGTAGGTTCGGGAATGTAAGTGTCCAACGCGTCCATCAACTCAAAGACCGGCTGCACCGCCGGGTCGCCGGGATCGTCCGCCTCCAGGGCCTTTAAGGCCGAACCCCGGATGATGGGAATGTCGTCCCCGGGAAAGTCATACTTGGACAGGAGCTCCCTAAGCTCCAATTCCACCAGCTCGATGAGCTCCGGGTCGTCCACCATGTCCACTTTGTTCAAAAAGACGACGATGTAGGGCACCCCTACCTGCCGGGCCAGCAAAATGTGCTCCCGGGTCTGGGGCATGGGGCCGTCGTCCGCGCCCACCACCAGGATGGCCCCGTCCATCTGGGCCGCGCCGGTGATCATGTTCTTGATATAGTCCGCATGGCCCGGGCAGTCCACGTGGGCGTAATGGCGCTTGTCCGTCTCGTACTCCACGTGGGCCAAAGCGATGGTGATGCCCCGCTCTTTCTCCTCCGGCGCCTTGTCGATCTGGTCAAAGGGGATGAAGGCCGCCATCCCCCGTTTGGCCAAATGCTTGGTAATGGCCGAAGTCAAGGTGGTCTTGCCATGATCGATGTGACCAATCGTCCCCACATTCACATGCGGCTTCGTCCGCTCAAACTTCTTCTTGGCCATCTTTTTTCTCCGAAACTTAATTCACCCCGAGGCCCGACCAGGGGCGGGGTGGGTTACTCTGCTGCCGTTGGTGGAGCCCACGACCGGGATCGAACCGGTGAACCTCTTCCTTACCAAGGAAGTGCTCTACCTACTGAGCTACGTGGGCCCATGGAGCGGGAAACGGGACTCGAACCCGCAACCCTCAGCTTGGAAGGCTGATGCTCTGGCCAATTGAGCTATTCCCGCCGCATTCGCTGGTATGGTGGAGAGGGGAGGATTCGAACCTCCGAAGGCTGCGCCGGCAGATTTACAGTCTGCTCCCTTTGGCCACTCGGGAACCTCTCCGCCGGATATAAATTTTTTTTCTGTTGCCACGTAAACCAAAACGCAAGTGGAGCTGGCGATGGGAGTCGAACCCGCAACCTGCTGATTACAAATCAGCCGCTCTACCGTTGAGCTACGCCAGCTTGGAGAGGCCTCCAATATCAAGGCCAAAATCGTCCAAATTTTAACCTTTTAAATTTAATTCCCATTAATAATATTGTCAATAATTTTTTTCTAACTTTCTCTAAACATTTCTTCTCCCGGAATTTGACAGGCCAACCATTTGCTGGCATATTCCCTAGTCAAGGAGAAAGACATGGACGCGGCCCGTTCCCTTCTGTTGAGGCAACTGCCAGCAGTGGATGAACTCTTGCGCACCCCGGCCCTCACACCCTTCCTGGCCCCCCTGTCCCGGACCTGGGCCGCGGAGGTGGTGCGCCGCACCTTGGCGGACAAGCGTCACTGGCTGCGCTCCTGCTCCTCGGAAGAACTACCCCAGGAGCTGGATACCGCCGCCTTGCTGCAGGAACTGCAACAGGCCCTGGAGCAGGCGGCCCGATCCTCTCTTACCCGGGTGGTCAACGCCACCGGGGTCATTATTCATACCAACCTGGGGCGCTCCCCCCTGGCGCGCCCGGCCCAGGAGCAGATTCTCACGGCCGCGGCCCATTACACCAACCTGGAATACCATCTCCAGAAGGGGGAACGGGGTTCCCGCCAGGACCACCTGGAAGGTTTGCTAACAGAACTCCTCGCGGTTGAAGCCGCCCTGGTAGTAAACAACAATGCCGCGGGGGTGCTCCTGGCTTTGCAATCCCTGGCCGCCGGCCAGGAGGTGATCATTTCCCGGGGCCAATTGGTGGAGATCGGCGGTTCTTTCCGCATGCCGGAGATTATGGCCGTAAGCGGCGCGCTCTTAAGGGAGGTGGGCACCACCAATAAAACCTATCTCCGGGATTACGAAAAAGCCATCACTTCCGACACCGCCATGCTCCTTAGGGTGCATCCCAGCAACTTTCGCATCCTGGGCTTTACCCGGGAGGTGCCCTTAGCCGACCTGGTGGCCCTGGGGCGGCAGTACGGTCTCGTCGTCATGGAAGACCTGGGCAGCGGCTGTCTCTTGGATTTGAGCCGCTATGGCCTGGAGCCGGAGCCTACGGTCCAGGAGGCCGTGGCCAGCGGCGCCGATCTGGTGCTCTTCAGCGGCGACAAACTCCTGGGCGGCCCCCAGGCCGGCATCATTTTGGGCCGCCGGGAGACCGTGAGCCGCTTAAGGTCCCATCCCCTGAACCGGGCCTTGCGCCCGGACAAATTAACCATCGCCGGCCTGGAGGCCACCCTGCGCCTTTATCTGGACGAGCCCCAGGCCGTGGCCCACCTGCCGACCCTCTGGATGCTCACCCGGCCTTTGCCGGAAGTGGAGCGCCAGGCCCGCTCTTTGGCCCGGACGATCAAGAAGCGGTGGCCCGGCCGCTTCCAGGTGGCGGTCCGGCCCAGCGAAGCCCGGGTGGGGGGCGGCGCCCTGCCTCAGGCGCCGATACCCAGCCGGTCCCTCTCCCTGGCCCTGCCCCCTTTGGCCCCCCATCAACTGGAGGCCCGCCTTAGGGCGGCCCAGCCGCCGGTCATCGCCCGTTTGGAGCATCAGACGCTGCTCCTGGACGTGCGCACCATCCTGCCCCAGGACCAATCCAGCCTGCTCACCGCCTTAAAGCAAGTGGTGGAAGGGCTGTCCCCGGCTTGAGACCCTCCGCCCTCCGTAAGATTTAGGGGACCGAGAACTTTTCCCCTGGACTGCCAGGTTGCTGCTGAAAAAGAATTATTATTTCTACCGGTTTTGATTAACCTGTTAATATTAGTGATAAATCTACCCAAAGACTTCAGCCGGCAACGACAAAGATAACCATTTGTTGGCGAACCGGTATCAGTTCTCCACAGAGGCAGAGGTTGACGCCTGGGTTTGGTTGGGACTGCCGTGGGCGAGCTTAATTAAACCGGGCCCCCGTTTGCGGGTGGAAGATTTGTGGCTTAGCGTTCGGTGAGAAGCAACCTTAAGGGGACCTCTGGGCGGCGAAGCTTAGGAATTCTTGAAAATGTCGTGAGCCTTAATACGCCTTTAAATCAATGCTAAAACTGTCTCGCCGCCCAGGGGTCAGAATGAAACTCTGTCAGAATGCCGTCTTGGGGTCAGACGGCGAAAAGCTAATAGAATTCCCCGGCGTTAACCTTCACCAGGACTCCCAAGCCCTGACAATAACCTGGGATCATTATTAAGCCGGAGAGAAATGTTGGGCTGGCAATAACCGGCCCCCCTCCCCCGGAGCCTGACAACTTGCCCATTTCTCCGTGGAGATCCACTACCCAGGGTAAGACCGGTACGGCCGTTCCCTTGTCAAGCTATTTTACCATCTCCTTCAACTGCTTGCCGGGTTTGAACTTCACCACCCGGGTGGCCGGAATCTTAATGGGCTTGCCGGTCTGGGGGTTCCGCCCTTCTCTGGCCTTTCTTTGGGCTACCACAAAGGTGCCGAAACCGGCCAGAGCCAGGCGCCCCTGTTTCTTTAGGGTTTGGGAAACCACGCGGATTAATGAATTAATCGCCTTTTCCGCATCCACTTTCTTGACTTGCGCCTCACCCGCCACCTTGGTAATCAGTTCTGCCTTGGTCATACCTTCTCCCATTTCTCCTAAGGTTGTCGGCTTAAAAGGTAAGTTGCCTTACCCTCTTTCCCAAAGTCACAATCCGGAAATCTTGCTAGCCCTCTTGCCGGCGCATCCCTCCTTTCTCTTACGATTTTGAGCGATATATACCACCCCACTCGAAAACCCAGATGGAGTATGGTTTTCCTTTGATAGCACAATTCCCACAAGAATGACAACAAAAAACTAACAAATTATCTTGTTTTCTTTAACCGCCGGAAGCGAAGTTCAACGGCTGACCCGGCGCAAGAGGCTGGCAGCCAGCAGGCCAAAGGCCCCATGGGGCATCCAGATGGCCCACAGGATGGGCCAGCGCCCGGCCTGGCCCAGGGAGGCGCAAAAGCCCACCAGCAGCCAATAACCGAACATCAGACCCAGTCCCACCGCCACCATGGCCGGGATATAAGTCCGCTCCTGCCTGAGAGCCAAACCCAAACCTAAAATTGCCAGAATCAAGGGCGTCAGGGCCAGGGAGATGCGGCTCTGCAGCTCCACCCGGTAAGGGGTGGATTTATAGCCATCCCGCTCCAGGCGCCGGACATAGCGGGAAAGTTCGCTCTGATCCATCTCCGGCACCTTTTTTTCCAGGGCCCCGAAGTCCTCCGGTCTTTCCGTCAGGCTAAAATCCCGCTCCGCAAAACTCTCCCCGGATTCCCCGCCTTCCGGGGCAAAATTCTGGACAAAACCATCAAAGAAGCGCCAGTGGTCCCCTTCCCACTTGGCCCGTTTGGCGGCGATGATCTGCCGCAGTTGGAAGTTGCCGTTGAAGAGATAAATCTTGACTCCTTCCAGGGTCTGGATATCCTTTCGGAATAAAAGGATATTAAAGATGGCCTGGTCGCCCTTGTACCAGAAATGTTCCAGATTGATGAGGCCCCGGGGCGGTTTCTTTTGCACCCGGGTCTCCCAGAAGAGATTGGACCAACCTTGGGTCCAGGGAATGAGATAGAGATTCAACGACAGTAGAACCAGGACGGCCAGGCCGGCAATGACCAATACCGGGCGGGTCAGGCGGAGGATATCCAGGCCGGACGTTCTCATGGCCAGGGTTTCATGGGTCCGGGACAGCAGTCCGAAGATCAGCATGGCCCCCAGCAAAACCGCGGGGGGCAACACCTGGCCCAGGGCAAAAGGTATTTTGAGGAAAATATAGGTGCCCAGAGCCTCCAATCCCAGTCCGGCCCGCACCAGGCGATCGATCTTCTCAAAAAAGTCCACCACCAGATAGATGGAGAGAAACGCGGCCAGGGACAGGCTCAAGAGCTTCAGGAACTCCCGGGCGATATAGCTTTCCAGGAGGCGTGGTCTAAGAAGCGGTTGCGCCCTCATCAAACTGGCATATATCAGAAAATGGGGAGCATGGCAAAGAAAGACCTCGGAAAAAGTGGCCAGGGTGAAGGCAGGAGGGAGAGTTTTGAGTTATAAGTAATTTCCTATCCTTCTCGAAACTCGAAACTTAAAACTAAAGGTCGCGGTCCCGAAATGCCTCCGCCAATTTGAGTTTCGTAAAATTTCTAATGGTCTCCGTGTCTTCAAGCAAAATGCGCCTGGGATTTCACCTCTCCGTGGCCGGCTCTCTGATGCGGGCTTTCCGCCAGGCCCTGACTTTAGGCTGCCAGGCCTTGCAGATCTTCGTCCAGAACCCCCGGGCCTGGCAGGGCCGGGCCATCCCCCCCCAGGAGATTAAAGCGTTTACTCAGGCCCGCCGGCGCATCGGCCTGGGGCCCCTGGTGGTGCATCTCTCTTATCTCCCCAATCTGGCCAGCCCTGATCCCGCCCTGTATCTCCGGTCCCAGGCCAAGTTGAGGCAAGAGCTGGCCCTGGCCCGGGACCTGGAAGCCGATTATCTGGTCTGCCATCCCGGACATGGGCCTGGGTCCCTGCCCAGTCTGTTAAGGGCGGCCCAGGCCCTGGCCCAAGCAGTCTCCCGGCTGCCGCCCCCACCCCTGGTGCTCCTGGAGAACACTGTCGGTCAAGGTCAGGAATTGGGGCATCAAATAACCCAACTGGCCAGGATCATGGACTTGAGCGGGGTGCCCCTGGGCCTTTGCCTGGATACGGCCCACGCCCACAGCGCCGGTTATGACCTGAAAAGCAGCGGCGGTTTGGCCCGCTTACTGGGGGAAATCGCCCAGGGTCCGGGGCTGAGCCGACTCAAGGTCGTGCACTTAAATGACTCCCGCACCGCCGGGGGTGCCCGCCGGGATCGCCACTGGCATCTGGGGCAGGGCAGCATCGGCCTCAGCGGCCTCAGACGGCTCCTCTGCCATCCCTGGGTTAATCCGGCAGCCATCATTATGGAGACCCCCCGGCGCCATCAGGCGGACGAATGGCACAACCTCCTGGTGGCCCGCAGCCTGGTCCGGCCCGGACTTATCCTGTCGGCTTAAACCGGGGGCCTGACTTTTTCGAGCCTTACGGTTTGGGCGGAGAAGGAAAGAGGCTCGGAGTCGGGGGCAACAATTTTAAGGCCTGTTTTAACTCCTCACCGATGGGGCCGGGTAATTGATCCGCCTCTGGGGGTAAAATGGCCGGCGGCGGTTTCGCCGCCTGGGTTGGCGCTTCCGGGAGCTTGCTGACTACCGGGGCCGGTGGGGCGGGAGGCGCCGGGCTCGTCGGGGTTGCCGAGCTGGCCGGGGTTTTTAATGGTTTGTCCCTGGACTTTTTGGCAGGGGATTTAAGCTCCTTGGGGTCGGTGGTGACTTTTCCCTGGAGGTGGGGCAGGTCCAGGGGCAGGTTGGTATTCCGGTCGGCGAAATTGACGATGATGCTCACCCGCCGGTTTTGAAAGTCGTTGGGGTCCTGGCGGTTGCGCAATTCCCGGTCGGCAAAACCCCTGACCGACAGGACTTGTTCCGGTCGCAGTCCCTCACTGTCCATCAAACGGCGGGCGGCGTTGGCCCGGTCCGCGGACAGCTCCCAGTTAGTATAACTTTTGCCGCCATAAGGACGGGCGTCGGTATGGCCTTCGATGGTCAGGGGGTTGGGGACCCGGCCCAATTCCTTGGCGATGATGCCGAGAATCTTTTTGGTTTCCGGCTTCAAATTGGCGCTGCCGATGTCAAAAAAGTTGGAGTTCTCCTTATCCAGGAGTTCGATGCGCAGGCCGTCATCGGTGACCTCGAATTCCACCTGGTCCTTTATTTTTTCCAATTCCGGCAAGTCGGCGATAAGCTTCTGGATGTGCCGCTTGAGTTCCTCCATGAAGCTCTTTTCCTGGCTGATATCCGGCTTCACCGGGGTGGGGGGCTGAAGTTCTTCTTGAGGGTGCCCCGGGGTGGGTATCTCTCCCCCCATATCACTTTTTTGCAAAAGCCCGGTAGTCGCCGGCAACAGGCCGGGGTTCCGAAAATATTCGGCCACCGCCATCCGTATCGACGGACTCTGGCTCATGATCCACAGGACGATGAACAGGGCCATCATGGCGGTGACGAAGTCGGCGTAAGCCACCTTCCAGGCACCCCCATGATGACCGCCGGAGACCTTCTTCTTCCTGACGATCCTCGGCTCCAGGCTTTCTAAATTAGGTCCCGGCATAATGCTCTAACTCAAGTCTCCGAGCAGGTGAATCATGATCCCTTAAATTAAATGCTGGGAGGCTAAACACCGCTTGCCAAAAACGGGCTCAACCAGGGTTGCCTTTGGGGTGAAATCGTCAGTTGGCCTTCACTTTGATAGACCGGCAAGCATCCTCCACCACCGCGAAGCTGGGGCGAAAATCATTGACGATAACCCGACGGGAAAATTCCACCGCGACAATGGGGGGCATACCCTTGGCGTAGGCCACCACCCCGGCTTTAATGGATTTTAA
Organism: Thermodesulfobacteriota bacterium; assembly: GCA_040756315.1. Taxonomy (GTDB): domain Bacteria; phylum Desulfobacterota; class Desulfobaccia; order Desulfobaccales; family 0-14-0-80-60-11; genus JBFLZI01. The sequence continues at coordinate 50,258 of JBFLZI010000004.1, forward strand.
GAAGAGTTCCTCCGCCGCGGCCTGGTGCTCGATCTGGGAACTTATGGGCTGCAAAAACCCATAACATAAAAGCACTCCCAGAAAGGTGCCCACCAGGGCGGCGGCCACCTTATGGCCGATCTCCGCGGCCGGCCCGCCGATGGACTGCATGGTGATGACGATCCCCAGCACCGCGGCGACGATCCCCATGCCCGGCAGGGATTCGGCAATCCGGGCCAGGTTATGGGAGGGCTTTTTGCCCTCTTCCTCCTGCATTTCCAGGTCAGCCTCCAAGAGGGCTTCCAGCTCCAGGGCCGGCACCCCCCCCACCACCAACAGTTTCAAGGAATCGGTAAGGTATTCCAAGGCGTGATGATTGTTCAGGACGATGGGGTACTTGGAAAAGAGCTCGCTCTCCTCCGGCTTTTCCACGTGTTGCTCCAGGGTGAGGAGGCCCTTCACCCGGGCCGTCTGGAAAAGTTCATAAAGGAGCTGCATAAGTTCCACAAAATTCTCTTTGCTTACCCTCTTGCCTTTGATGGATCCCATCGTATAGTGGATAATCCTATCCAACACATTCCTGGGGGTGGAGATCAACAGGGCGCCCACCGCCGTCCCGCCGATGATGAGGAATTCGGCCCATTGCATGAGCAAGAGGAGACTCCCCCCCTCCAGGATAAACCCTCCGAAGACCGAAACGATCACTACGACTAAGCCGATGATAATAATCACGGATTGCCCGGAAACTTATGGTGGTTGGAATTTAGCCTCAACAAAGCTTCAATCTGCTTATCGGTTCGGCAGGGCCAGTTCTTAAAACCGCTACCTTGGGGCGGCAACACCTTACCTCTTGCTAAAGCTGCGGATACTCACTATAATTCGATTAGAAAAAACGACTCTTCCCTGGACCAGGGGTGTTTTCACCGGACGACCGGGAAGTGAGCCGGATTGGTAAAGTCCGGCGATAGAAGTTTTTTTAAAAAAATTTAGTCAATTGGAAAAAAAATGTTTTTGCCCCGGCCAGGGGCAGGAGGGGAGCTTTCCCACCACCTACCGGGTCTGATCCGACGCCGGTACGGAAAGGGGTTTCGCCCCCGCCAGGGGCGGAATTGAGGACGGGACGCCGGTTGGTAATACCGCCTCCGTCTCCCGCCCTCTCACCCCATTTCGAGGAACTGCCGGGCCTGATTTCAGGAGAAAGGAAGAAAACGATGCCGACCTATGAGTACCGCTGTGAGAAATGTGGAGAAGAGTTCATCCGCATTATGAGCATCTCGGAATTTGAGGCCACCAAGGTGCCTTGCCCGAAATGCGGCTCCGACGAAGTGAAACAGCAGATGTCCCTTTTCATCCCCAAGACCTCGCGCAAAAGCTGACCTCTAGTGCGGACGCCATTGGCGCGGAGTTACTCCTTCGCCGGTGTAGTAGAGGCTCACCGCACCTTCCCGGGTAAAAAAACATGGCAGGCCAGGGGGCATCCCCGCCAAAGCGGCAGGGTCGAAGGGACCATAGACTACCAAGACTTTCGACGGCAAGGGGACTAAACGTGGGGCGAGAAGATTACCCGGGATAATCAGGACTTCCGGGGGAGGCGCCGGGACCGCGGCCAGTCTTCGGGCCGCGGCTTGACTTACTGGGGGAATGATCAGCACCACTCGCCCCTCATAGGAAAGTTGTAAAGCCACCCCCTTTCCTCCCCCCAGCCGGGGCCAGGCCAGTTCCACCTTACCCAGTCTTTGGGGCGGCCGGCCCCTCTCCAGGGAGCGGGCCGGGTAGCCTTGATCTCCCAAATAGTTCCGCAATTCCACCACCGCCGGCCCCTGCCCTCCCGGACCTCCGAACCAGAAGTCCCGGACCGTAAATTGTTGGGCCAGGTTCAATAGTTCCGGGGCATTTTCCTGGTTCAGGCGCAAAGCCAGCACTTCATCCAGCCGGCGGAACTGCCGCCCATGGAGGTAGGGCGGGAGGGGGCCGAAACCTCCCCCCTGCCGTCCCGGCCAGGAGTCCCGGCCGGCGGAAAAGACCAGGCGCTGCTGCTCCGGCGTCACCACCAGTCCGGACAAGCCCCCATAATGGTCCAGACAGGTGACTTCCAGGGCCCGGGGAGAAGCCAGCCGGGGCAGGGCCACCGTTGCCGTCAGGGCTACCCCGGCCAGGAGCGCCCCGGCCCAGGTCCATTGGCTGCGCCGCCAGGGGAAAAGGCAGACCATGAGCAAATAATACAGGGCGATTTGCAGCCAGGTGGGGGTAGGCAAAATAATGGCGCTCCCCGGCAGAAGGGCCGCCTTAGCAATGGCCCCATATCCCAGCCTGAGAGGAAATTGTCCCAGGGTTAATAACCACTGGGCCGGGGTGGTGAGGGAAAGACTCTGGGCCAAGACCGCGGCCTCCCCCAGGGGCAGAGCCACCAGGAGGAATAGGGGAACGGCTATCAGGTTGACCAGGATGCCCAGAACCGAGACTACCTGGAAATAGGCCGCCACTAAGGGCGCGGTGGCCAGGCTGGCCACCGCCGAAGCCGCCAGGGCCTCTTTCCCCCGCCACCACAGCCAGCCGCCGGTACGGGCAAGGCGGCTTCCCGACGGAGCCGCCTCCGGCCTCTTGCCGAACCAGCGGGGCAGGAAGTAGATCAACGCGGCCACCGCTACAAAGGACAATTGAAAAGAGATGGAAAAGAGCCTCAAGGGATTTAAGGTGAGAATGACCAGAGCCGCCAGGGCCAGGGCGCTCCAGACCTCCCGGGGCCGTCCTAAGAAGAGGAGGAGGAGATAGGCCAGCACCATGATTTCCGCCCGCTGGGTGGCGGGAGAACCTCCGGCCACCCAGGCGTAGGCCACTACCGCGGCGCTGGCCAGGAGGGTGGCAAGCTTCATGGCGTTGACCCGGAGGAGGAGCCAGGGAAACCTTCTTAGCCCCCAGAAACCGAGAAAAAAGGTCACCAGGGCCACCATGCTCAGGTGCAGGCCGCTAATCACCAGCAGGTGGCTGGTGCCGGTGCGGCTGAAGGCCCGGCGCATCTCCGGAGTGATCTCCCCCTGATCCCCCAGGAGCATGGCCAGATAGATGGCCCGGGGAACAGGGGGAACTGTTTCCAGGAGTTGCCGGATACCGCCCCTAAGCCTCTCCCCCCAGGGGAGGGCCGGGCCGGAGGCCAAGAAGACCAGGTCGTTTCGGTCCCTTAAGCGCACCTGGCGGAAGATGCCCTCCGCGGCCAGGTGGCGGGGCCGGTTAAAGGCACCGGGGTTGTTCAGGATTTGGGGAACCGTCAGCCGCCCCTTCAAGACCAGTGATGTCCCCACCAGAGGGGTCGCCAATTTGGGAGCGGTCACCAAGAGCTTGCCGACGGCGGACCGCCACCCTGCCGGGCTCAACCGACTCTCCACCTCCACCAAGAGTTGCACCCTATCCGGACCGCTCTTGCCGGGACGGTCCAGATGTCCCAGAAGCACCAGGTTTTCATCTAAAGGGAGATGCACCAGGTGGTGGGAGGGGAAAAAAGGCTGCTCGGCCTGTTGATAAAAGGCGACCCCTAAGAGCCAGAAGAGCATCAGGGGCAAGAGCCGCACCGGCCGGCCCCGCCACCAGGTCAGGGCCAGGGCCAGCCCCAGTCCCAGCAGGCCCAAGAGCAGCCAGAAGCCCGGCAGATGCAGTCCCCAGGCGGCGCTGCTCAAACCTGCCATCAGGGCCAGGGTGACGGGAATCAGGGGCCGGGCCACCGGGCCGGTGGTTTGGTCTTTCCTGCCATCAGGGGAACCAGCCATTATTCCCAACGGTTAGCCTTTTTATGGCAAGTTTCCTAAAGTTTCTTAGGACAAAACCGATAAAAGAATTGAAGAAAATTAGATTTTCTTTGGACTAGCTTGAACACCTTGAGAGAATTATTATCTTGTCATAAAAGTATCTTGGTTTTCCTACCTCGTTCCCAAGTTGCACTTGGGAACGAGACTGCCTACGTGAGCGAATTTTTTCAATGTCTTACTAAGTTCAAACTATGGCGCTCCTAGTCAAGATCCTGATACTCATCGCCCTGCTCCCTAGCCTGGCCCTGGCCGGCGGCCCCGTCCCCCAGGCCGCGCCCGACGGCTCCCTGGTCTTGAAGGGCAATGAATCCCCTCAGAACCGGGCCGCCTCCAGCGACACCCTCCATGTTCTCCTGACCCAGGAAGTCCAGGCCTTTATCTATCGCAGCAATACCCGGGTCTGGCCCCGGCCCTGGGTGGCCAGGCCGGCCCGTCCCGGCAGGATGCTCTCCACCAACCCCCAACTGGAGTTTCTGATCCAAAAATACGCCGCGCTTTACCGGGTGGACCCCTCCCTGGTGCGGGCGGTGATGCGCCATGAATCGGGCTTCAATCCCTGGGCCGTCTCCCCCAAGGGCGCTCAAGGCTTGATGCAGCTCATGCCCGGCACCGCGGCCCTGATGGGGGTGAGAAATCCCTTCAATCCCGAAGAGAATATCGCCGGGGGAGTGGGTTATTTGCGCTTCTGCCTGGATCGCTTCCAGCACAACGTGCCCCTGGCGGTGGCCGCCTATAACGCCGGCCCGGAACGGGTGGCCCAATCCGGCACCATCCCGGCCATTCCCGAAACCCAGCTCTTTGTCCAAAACGTGATGGGCACCTATCTGGGGCGGTATCAGCCGGGGAGTTTCTCCCGGGGCGCGAAATTTGCTTATCCGCCCCAGGGCAAAGCCTCTATCCCCCAGAAGCGTTTAGGTAAGAAGGTGTCGGCTAAGGCGCAACTGACTGAGGAAACCGGCCGCCCCCGGCCCAAGATCATTGAGGTGCGGCCACCTAAGGCCAAGCCGGCCCTGAAAGCCGAAGCCACAGATTAAGAAGCCCCCTAGAGCTGAGGGCACCGGTTACTGCCGCCTTCAGTCCGCCCTCTCCTTCTCACACCAGCACCCGGCCCTGGGCCGAGGCCGTCACCCTGGCCCCCTGCCCCACCACGCAATCCTTCAGGCTCACCTTGGGAGCGATTTCGGCCCGATCCCAAATGACGGTGTTCTCTAAACAGGCCCCGGCCCCTACCCGGACCTGCTCCCCCAGGCAGACGCCGCCGTTACAGGCCACCCCTTCTTCCAGGACTGCCCCCGGCCCCAGCAGAGGGTCGGCCAAGGGAGGAAAAAACCGGGCCAGGTGGGGGCTCTCTCCTTTAAGCAAACGGCGGTGGGCCGCCAGATAGGCCGCCGGGGTGCCCAAATCCTGCCAGAAATGGCCCTGGACCACCAGGGCCGCCAACCGCTCCCCCGCGGCCAGGGCCTCTCTCCAGGCGGTTCCCAGATCATAAGGCCCCGGCCCGGGGAGATAATCAAGCATCCGGGGACCCACCACCTGGATGCCGCTGTAGGTCAGAGGCGATCCGGTGCTGGTGGGAGAAGGCGCGCCGATCCCCGCCACCATCCCCTGGGAGTCAAGCCAGACGGTGTTATGAGGCGGGCAGTCCAGGAGCACCAGGGTGGCCAGGGCCTCCGGGTCATGCCGGCGATAAACGCGGTTCAAGTCCAGATCGGTGAGGATGTCCCCGTTCACCGCCAGAAAAGGCCCGCCCCCCAAAATCTTCCCCAATTCCCGCAAACCCCCGCCGGTGCCCAGAAGCTCCGGCTCCTGGCTCACACTGAGGTTGACCCCCCAAGGCTGCCTCCCCAGGAATTGCCGCACCTGGTCCGCTAAGTGATGGGTATTCACCGCCACCCGGTGAAACCCCGCCTCCTCCACCTGGGCCAGCCACACACCCAACAGGGGCCGGTTCAATACGGGGAGCAGGGCCTTGGGCACCGACTCCGTCAGGGGCCTGAGCCTGGTGCCCAAACCTGCCGCTAAAATCGCCGCTTTCATTTTTCGCCTTTGAGGAGATTTGGGGGAGGGGGCGCGGGGCCGGTGGGCCC
>JBFLZI010000005.1:0-54517 GCA_040756315.1 Thermodesulfobacteriota bacterium
CCAGGGTATAACCCAGGGAAAGCAGGGCGTTTACCGGGTCCGGGGCGGGATGGCGCTCTCTTTTGGTAAAGCCGAAGCTGTGGCGCACCATTTTGGCGAACGCCGCGAAGTAGGTCCGGCTGCCGGCACCCTCCAGGCCCAGAAGGGATGTCGGGACACCTAGGCCAGGAGGGGATGGTTTCATCGTTAGGACTCTTTAATCAGCACAATCTTCCATACCGGTTTTCCTATTGGCAATGAGGCCTCTAGGAAATGAAGTCGCCATCGCCCGAAGGCTCTTCAGGAACAGGAAACAGGAAAGAGTCGGCCGGGTGAAGGGACTCAAGCCGGTGAAGGGACTCAAGCCGGTGAAGGGGAGTCGCAATCGCCCGAAGGCTCAGATGTTCTTCAGCACCCTTTTTGACCCGCGATTCCCTAGTTGCGGGATCTTGCCGTCGCCATCGCCCGAAGGCTCCAAGCAATACAATATTTCATAGAATCTATATGTTCCCTTCATATTTCTTTAAGTTCATATGGCCAATCTTTAGGTTTTTTATTATCTCCAGGTGTGATAATTATCTGGTGTTTCACCCGCGGCTTGTTATCATCTTCTGGTTCTTCATCTGGTTCTTCCAGCAAGAAAAAGGCCACCCGGAAGGGCAAAAATTCCTGGACCAGTAAAAATTCCTCCAGGACGCCATTAATCACTTCTTTTATTAATTGATCCGAGTCTAAATGGGATTTGGCCGCCTTCACCATGTAAATTCCAACGATCTTCTTGGAGTCAATGTCATTAGGATATATCCCTCGGGCGTCAAGCCCGTCACCCGGCTGCGGCACCAAGAAGACCTGGCTGATGCTTTGATGCATCTCATAGTATTGTCCCTCCAGGGTTTTCCGTTTAAAGCTGGCATCTTTGAATTCCCGGCTTTCTTCATCATTAAATTCTTTCAAGAAATTCAATTTCCGCCCTAAGACCCACCTTACGACCTGATAGTATTGATCGCTGCCGGCGCGCTCTTTCTGGTTTTCCACCCCGTCCAGGAAACGGAGCAGGGCTGCGACCTGGGCAAACCCAGGAATTACCTCCTTGTTTTCTTCGAAGTCTGCCAACCCTTTGGCCACATACCAACAGCAATCCTTCCCAGCTTTTTCCCCCTTGATCGGCATCTTGCGCCGGTGATAGAGGCAGGCCAGGGCTATACTGCGGTAGAGGGGGTCATTGGCGGGCCTTGAATCAACTTGGGGGAAAAGGGTTTTTTCATGCTGCTTGAGCAATTCATAGGTCAAGAAATTATGATATTCCCGGACCAGGTTAGGGTCTCCATAGACGGGAAATTGTCGGGTGGAAAGATGATCGTCTTTATCGCAAATTAACCCCTGTTCTCCCTCGAAGGTGAAATAGTCCCCGGTGTGGCCCAGGTCGTGGAGCCAAATGCCTCCTAAAAGTACGAAAAGCTGGTCATCGGTAAGACGGAGATCGGCAGCCAGTATTAACTGCTGGGCCAGTTCCAGGAGGCGCTGGACATGGCCGCGGCCGTGCTCCACGGTCTCGGGGAGGTGATCCCCCACGGAGAGGTGTCGCCAGAAAGGGATGCAGTGGTCCTGGAGATATGATTGGTATGAAGGGCAGCGGTCCAGGAGGAGACCTCCGGTGCCATATTCGGAGAGACGGACGCCCTTTTCCTGTTGATAGGTCTGGGTGAGCAACCTCCCCACGGGATTGAGGCTAAAGGTATCGGGGTGGATAAGCCCCTGGAGTTTGCTCTCTGCCAGGGCCTGGTACTGTTGCTGCTTTTGCTCCGGAGCAAGGCCCAGGTTAAGGGTGAACGGCAGGAGCAGACCGCGCCAGTCCCGCCATTCCAGGAGGTCGAAGGCCAGGGGATAAGTGGGCAGTTCGATGATTTCTTGAGAATCTTCATATTGATAAAAGACCTGGACATGCCGCCCCAGAGCCATGCCCATGAGGGTGAGGTAGGGGGCCATGGCCTTGTAACCCCCGGTGATGTTCAGATAGATCTCCCCGTCGAAGTCCTTTATCCGCTTCTGAATTTCACCGGCCAGATCGTGCATGGCCTGAAGGAAATTAACGGGGTTTTGGGGGTCGAGGTTAGACAGAACGACAGGGGAGTCTACAGTCCAGTTGCTCCTCGCCGGTTTATCAAAATAGTTGTGGTCTTCGAGCAAAGATTTAATAACCTTGGCACATACTAGGCCTGCCCCTGCATCACACAGGAGCACCAGTGATATGCATTTATTTTCCAGAGTTTCGCTCTTCTTTTTCCTCAGGGCATAGAGACTGGTCACTTCTGCCGGATTTTTCGGGTCTTTGTCTCTGCTGTCAGGTCGAATTCTTGTTATGATTTTATTTCCGAGATTTTGAGCACGGGAGATTAGGGCGTTAACACTAGCTCCTCTTGAAGATATGGAATTATTGTCCAGGAGTGAAATCCCCACGGGCACAAAGATGATCACCTGGCTCATGATTTTTCCTGCTCTCCGGTTTTCAGAAGTGCAGCCACCTCATTAATCAAAGCTTTCTCTGAAAACCCGTCCACATATTCCAGGGTCAGTTTTGCTCCCAGATACCCCCGGCTGGCATGGCCGCCCCAGGGTAGGAGGTTAAGGCAGAGCAATTCCGCGGCAAAGGCCAGGAGGGTCTTTTGCCAGGGGGGGGCCTGGGCGGGCAGGCTGACAATGACTTTACTGACACCCTGGTTCAAGGGGGAGAAGACAAACTTGGCGGTCTTCACCACCTGCTGGGTAAACTCATCCAGGCAAATGTGGTCTTCCCGGGTTAGGGTCACCGGGGGGTTATGCCAGGGGCGCTCCTCCACCTGCCAGGCTCCCTTTTTCCCCCGGCGCTTCTCCCTGAAACCGAAAAAATCCCGCACAGCCGGCCAGGTGCTGGTCTGATTGGGGTCGACAGGAACCAGCTTCAGGACCTCTCCCTCTTCCAGGTTTTGATAACGCACCAGATACGTGCGCAAAAGCATCTCCATGACGCTGCGCAGACGTCCTTTCACCGCGCTGCCATAGTCCACATATTCCCGTCCAAGGTTTCCCCTTCCATTGATAGTCACCCGCTCCGCCTGGCGCAGGTCGGCTTCATCCCGACGGGGCAATCCCGTGGCCCCCCCACTTAGATGAAGACCGTCCTTGATCTCTACTCCGAGCACCAATTGCCAACGTGAACGTGGGGGAGGTGCTACGGGCGGCATGGTAATCTCCTTAAAACCAAACCTCCGGAGGCTGCTCCATTTGCCATCCCAGGTGAAACCGTGGCCGTGGCCCAGCCAAAATTTCAACTGCTCCGGTTGCGAGAGGTCCAAAATCCGGTAAGCAAGTTTTCTATCCTGGAGATGCCAGCGGCCACTGCCGGAGCTTTGCTTGCCCCCCAGAGCGCCGCCGCCAGCCAGGAATTTCCCCAATTCCTGGAGGAAACCCTCGGCTTTTCTAGAACTCCTGAAATCACCCCGGCAGGCGAAACGGAAAATAGTTCCCACCGGAAGGACCTCCGGGCGAAAGTAGTGATCCGGCTTGGCCGTGAGGGTATCATGCTTCAAGGTCACCTGGTCCCGGATCTCTACCGGCCAGCGCAGAGACTTTTCCTGGGCCGGCAGGGGATAGGCATCATCTACAATGAGAGGAGAGGGTTTGGGGGGCTTGGCCTCCTCTTTTTTATCTGCAGGCTGCAGCCAATCCCGCCATCTTTTGTTTAGAGAAGCGGCCAGGGCCCCGGCCAGGGTGCCGCCGGGAATAAAAGGAATCCCCCGCACATCCCGCACCACCGGCCGGTCAGTAAAGGGGATGTCTTGACGTCCGCTGCCGATTTGTAGAGGTGAGGTCAAACGCAACCGGGCCAAACAGACGAGACGGAACTTCATGGTGCCTCCCACAGTTGCAGTTTCTCTTGTAGTAGAGCCTTAGAATCTGTCGAGGCCTCGAGCTGCTTTAGGTGAGAAGCTGCTTCCAGTTCCAGGCAAGCGTAAATCAGGGCCTCCTGGTAGGCGCGTAGCTCTTCGGCAGGGTGAGTGGGGTTGAAGAATTTCGACGCCAGCTCTGCCCAGAAACTTTCCGCCTCTGCCAGCTTCAGGCGGGGGTCCTGGAAATAGGCTGAAATCTCTTTCGGCTTTAAGCGCATTAAGTCTGAGCACAACATAGCCCAGAAACGCCGGCTGGCAGCTTTGCCGACTTTTTCAAACCAGGACCTGAGATTGCCACGCTGGCTATCAAAAAAATCCTTCAAGTCCTTTTCCAGCTTGATTTTTACTTCCTGGCGCATGTTATTCCTCCGGCGTGAGCAACTCATGAATATCCCAATTAATCCGAAAACGGCCGAAGCCGTCCAGGGTGTTTTGCCCGGTCCCTAGCAGAGATGCCACCTGCAGCCTCTGCCAGTGTTCCTCAGAGATATCTCCGGCAAAGAAGCCACAGCTTCCTGCGGCGAGGGTGACAAGGGGCTCGAGTGGTTTGTTCTCTGCGAAGACATCGTAACCATAACATTCTCCCGGACGGCAAAAAACCCGCTTTTTCTTAAGCCCGCTGATCCCGAAATTTCGCTGCAAAGTATCTTCAGTAAGCGGATAGGGATGTTCCTCCACCAAATCGGTAACAAAGGTGAGGGTAAACTCAACCGCTCCGGAAATCGGGGGAAGTGCCGCAGGTTTTTCCTCCCTGGCTATAATCACTACCGGCAGGCGACGCCGGCCCAGGAAGAGGAGGTGCTTGGGGGGAGGGTCCTGGAGTAGCATCTTAAGATCATAGAGTTTTTCCCTATCTTTCTCATCTAAATAATCTGGTGCTACCAGCGGAGCGAAAATCTCCTTGATCGCAGACTCTTCTTGGCAATACAGGTTTCCCTGATAGTAGCAGTTATGGGGATTTGAAATCGTGGTCCCCGGGAGGACTTCTTCAGCATAGAGACCATCTTTCCCCACCCGACCCTGCTCTTCCAGATGATGGGCCCGTAAATCAATGAGAAGGGAGAGAGGCGGGATTATCCAATTGTATTCCCCGATAAGTGCCGGAAGGGGTTTGAGAGACATGTCCACCTGGAAGGGCCACTGGGTTCGTTTTAAGAAATCCAGGGCCAAGCCACGCTTAATTTCATCAATATCTATCAGATTGTCTGAATAGTATTCCGGCTGCATGACCAGTTCGGAATGAGGATGAAGACCTGTGCCTTTCAAGGCAAAGAGGGAAAAAGGGGCCGGTTCATATCCCCGGTAAGTACACCAGGGAAAAGAAATTTTTTGCTTATAAGGAGAGCTCAGGTGGTGAACTGGCTGAAACAAACACCTGAAAAGTTTATCCGTGGCTCGCAGTTTGGCGTTGCGCAGGGCCCATCCCGCCAGACCGCCCCGTACCACGCGGCCGGGGATATAGGGCAGGGCCGGGAGGATATTGCCCTGCTGGACCCCATAACCGCAGTGAAGTTCTTCCAGGGGAAACAGAAACAGTTCGAAACAGGCAATCTGCATAATATTATTCCCCTTTCAACAACAGGTTCAGCCACTCGGGCAAATTCCTGCTAATCTCTTCGGGTTCAGAGCCAGGGCGATACTTCCTGACCCGCTGGGGGGTCCAGGACGCCTTGCCGTACCCCCGGCTCCGCCGATGTCCCAGCCGGTCTTCGTACCGCATACAGGCCAGGAGGAAAGCCACATCCATTTCCCTTGCTGGCTCTACTGCGTAGATCCTGCCTTGCAACTGCCATTCCTCACTCACTACGCCAGCCTTCTGGTAGGCAAAAAGATGCTGGACCATACCTTCCTCCAGGCGTACATGAGTTTGTTCCAGTAGCATCTCCTCCCCCGCCGCTCCCTGAGTGTCGCAAACCAGTTTCCAGGGAAAGGACGCCCGCGTATAACTCCAGGATCTGGCAGCAGCACCGCCCTGACTGGGGAAGTTGTTTTGAAAGAAGGGTCGGAAAGAAGGACGTCTTTTTTGTAGCCGATATCCGCCCACACGCAACAGTCCCCGCACCTGGGAAGGGGGCAAATATGGAAAGCCATGAGCGTCCAGACGCAACCCGTGGAGATTGCCTCCCAGCAGGGTATTGCCTGCCCCAACGTGAAAATCAGACAATAACTTGATGTGATAATCAATAATCCAATAAGTCTCAGACATCTTCCACCTCGGTGTCGTCGGTGTCTAGAAGAAATTTCAGTTCCAGGATGTCGGTTACCTCGGTTTCGTAGAGCTTGATATGCAAATTATTCCTGGAAAATTCCCGGGAAGACCACAAGGGGTATTCCCCCGGCGTGGTTGTTACCAAATCCCAAAGATACGGGTACTTATCCATACCGTCTTTTTCGTCGCGCAGGAACGTGTAAACCAGCGTATCCCGGGTCGCCTTCACCCCTGCCCTGAGTCCTTTGTAAAGAGTGTAGAGCTTCCGGTTGGAAGCCGTTATCTTATCAACCTGGTCCCGAAGTCGCAAAAACTCGGCCAGTGGGTAAGGCCGGCGTGTGGCCACCTCATAAGTTTCATTGCTTTTATTAGCCTCGATAAGTTTAACAAAATTACGCCGCCGTAACTGTAGAGGCGAAGTGAACGCGGTTTCCTGGTGGAAGTGCCAGTCCAGCACACATTCATTAAAGCAGGCGTTCTGACCCTGACGATAACGGGTGAGCTTTTTGGCATTCGCCACCAGCTCCTCCGCCATAGACACGAGCCGGTTGACGGGGAAGGTGTGCCGGGCCGCCACCACTCCGGCGCAGGCAGGACAACCCCGGTCTTGCAGCTCATTCAGAGCCTCCGCCACCAGTCCGGGCCACAGGGGGGCGGGCAGGGCCAGCACGATGTCATCCCCCCCTACCAGCAAAGGCCGGAGCCGAAGATATTTTTGGTTATCGGCCAAGCCCGCGCCATCCGGGTGGTTCTCGAGGTATTTCAAAACTCTTAGGAGCATGGCCTTTATACCGCTTTCCAAATCCTGGGAGAATTGCTGTAATCCAGAAAAACCATTTTGCTGGACAATAGCGTTTATCCGGCGGCCCACGTCGTTGAGGTCAATGACCACCACGGCCATGTTGTGGCTCGACTTGAGTGGGTTCTTGTGGCTCACCAGGAGATCGAGCTCTCTGGGAAAAATGCCGGGGAACCTTTCTTTGTCCACCTGCTGATAGAGAAACTCCATGAGGGTAGTACCAACAGGGTACTTATCAAGTTCGCCCCCACTGAAATAAAGGGTTCTACAGTTGGAGCAAAATTTTTTCTTGTCAATAAGTGGGCCAGAATCAGGTGCCCGCAGGCCGCAATGCCCACAGCCCGGGATTCCCGGTGTTGAATAAGGGGTATAATCTTTATCCCGGTCTCCGGCTTTGTAGCGAGCTATCTCTAATTGCAATTTCTCCCAGGTGACAGACTCTGGGTCCGTACCTTCAGCTTCAGCCCAGGCAATCTCTAGGCCGGGTGGGGCAATTTCTGTAACTGCTCTTATTCTGAACTGCTGGGCCTTAGGAGAGTCCGAGAAACATGTTAGGACATTGCCGCCCGCTGAATAAATCAACCTGCCGCCGTATCCGTCACACAGTTCCCTACACTTCTCCTGCCAGCGAGACAGGGCTAGGCTGGCGCCGATAATGGTCTTGAGGGTGTTGGTGGCGAAGATATACCGCTGAATCTGCATCGCGTCCAGGAAGACATAGTGCTTATCCATTTTGGCTTATTCCTTAAATACCTATTGGCTTTTTGGAGGTTCGATAACTACCTGTAAAGCCTGACTGTACCCTGGTTTAGGGTCAGGAAGCGAGGGGGGGACTTTCTGGGAAAACCAGTGGAAGATTTTGGGCTGTTTTGTGTCATCGGGTATTTCCCAGGTAAGGGAATAAACTTTTTTCTGCCCCAGGGGATAGGATATCCTGGCTTCCTTCTCGTCCTCCTTCAAATCCTCGTAGGCCCCTCTGAAACGCATGACCCGTTTTAGGCAAGCGATATGATTCTCTTTTTCCAAATTGCTATTCTGCCAGTCCTTTAATGTCTGCCACCGCGGCAGCCATTCGCTTAGGGAAATGGGGCAGATACGCGGTTTCCAAGTGTTCTTATCGAACCGTAAGGCTTCGGCTTTTGTTATGCGAATATAACTGCTGCCCAGGAAAGGCCGGGCGTGACCGATTTTATGGCACCAGTCCTCCAACTCCCCTTGCCCCAAAATGCCACCATCCAAGATTTTGGGGTCAAAGCCGACTAAAGCGGTGATCAGAAGATAGAGTTCATCTTGAGTGAGATTCAGTACCCGAAGGTCAAATTCGAAAGTCACCGGTTGCTCTCGAGTCGCCCATATAACCTGGGCCTTGCTCCATTGCTCCCAAAGTTTTTGTAGTCCGGGTTGAGGATTCTCAAAGGCACAGTCTCCCTCACCCAGGTCCTGGTTATCCCACATTTTGTCCCCCCATCGGGGATCATGCCAGTAGAACTTCCGGCCGCGTATACGAGAATTCTCATGGTCATAGTCACCACCTCGGAGATAAAAATTATGAGCCTGGGGGGGCTGGGAAGACAGGATGCGCAGGTTCTTTTCACAGATTTCCACGTGTTTCTCCCTGGAAACCAGGGCCATCTCCACCCAGAGGCGGCTTTTCAGGCCGCCCTCCCGGCCGCTGGCCCAGCCGGCCAACTGCTGGACCAGGCAGGGGGCGGTGTGCGTTCCGGCTGCAAGGCCGCAGGCTTTCCTGACCTTGTCACCCACGGTTCCCAGACGGACCAGATAATGATAGTGGCGCCCCATGGAAACCACGGTCCGGTTGTCTGCCCCCAAGAGAAAATAGACAAACATCCCCGGCGTTAATTTTTTCATTTTGAGCACTTCTGCAGCAAGGCCGGCATGAGTCTTGTTCTCTTTTAGCCGCCGGGCCATGGCCTCCACGCCCACTTTATAATCATTGATAAAATCTTTATCTAACTCGTAATCCTTCCCGCATTCATCCAAATTGACCAGGTGCCATTGGTTCCAGTGGGTACCACTGTTCCCTTCATTGTCCGGCAGGCAATTGGCCCCATCCTGGCCGGACCAGGCTTCAAATTTGACCCAGCGGCCGTCTAGAGGTTGTGGACTTCCGATATCTTTTTGGGCCAGATATTTCTTGTATTGGGGGGAAGGTTTCCAGGTGGCTTGTTGAAAATAAATTTTTGTAGGTTTTATGGTCTTGGCATTAACTGTATTATAGGACGGAATATCACATGGAGTCCCTGTGAATGTAAAACTCTGTGGTTTGAATTCAGGTTCACATCCACCAGACAATTTTTGGTTTACTCTGTTCCTATTGTTGTGCATAATCAGAACCTCGTTATCCACCTCTTGAATAGCCCACTGGCCATTATCCTTTTTAATGATAAAACCTTTCCTTGGATTGTTTTTACGCCTCTTAAGGATTTCCTGGTCCTGAAAGTGGACCAGGGGCGAAGAGTTGATAGTCCGCATGAGGTTAAGAAGATAGCCGCGCAGACGGGAGCCGGGGATAGCCAGACGTCCCTGATGCAGATAAGTGCAGATATAACCTGGTTCTTCTTCTGTGCCCGCTCGCTGTTCCCCCGGGATAATTACTGGCGTCAGAAAAGTCAACTGGCAGGTTATCCTACCAGTGAACGTACCGGGTTCAAACCAGGCATGGGTCACTTGGTCCCTTGGAGGGAAAATGGCTCCCTCTGATCGCAAAGGAATAAACGTATATGGGTTGATGAAGTATTTGCGGCTCACAGTAAATCTCCTCTTTTGTGCATGTCTGTCCCGCCTCCGGACAATAGTCTAGTTATCAGGATTTCTTTCGTAATTAATTTCATACCTCCCCAATCCGAAAGTTGTTCCCTGCCCCACGTTCACGTATTCTCCAAGGCGCAGATATGGCAAAAATGACTCCAGCCGGCCTTTAAAGCTGAGCATCCCCTGCAGACCGCCGAATTTCAAGGTGTCGCCCTGGCGTTGGGAGTAACGTTCCCAGTCGTACCACCGCAAGCGATCGTCCTGGATGGTGAGGTTGTTCCCCTTGGTCAGGAGGGTCCCGGGGTCAGTGAGTGAGAGGCCCCACCCTTTCTCACCATAAAAGGCCGTCAGCAAGGAAACCCGCTGTGCCAGGCGCCGGAAGAACAATGAACTGGTTAGCCTCGTCACCAGTTTGCCGTTCTCTCTGAGGCGCAAGGGGGTGAGGAAGTTTAAAGTGACTTTTTTGACTTCGGCATCACCGGAAAGGGCCAATGAATCCGGGGTCAGGGTAAAGTTGTTAAAATTGCCGCTAGGTCCGTCAAAAACACATAATGTTTCGCCATTTCCACCTTTCTGCAAGTGATCCACCCCCACCAGTTCATATTTCCCCCGCTCCGGTCCAAGACCCCTGCGGCCCACTTCTTGGAAGATGTGGATAAAGTAAGGCAAAGCGTCGATGGCCGGCCCGATGAGCACCAGCTCAAAGTCCAGGGTTTCTCCGGGATGAAAGGCTTGCCGGGTGGTCAAGGGTGGGTTGAGGACATAAGGGCGGGGAGCTTGGAGGAATTTGCCGGCATCGAGGAAATCAGGGGGAGGGCTGGGTTCAAACAGGGCGATATACAGGCATTTCTGTCGCAGAAGGCAGGAATCGCAGGGAGCCCCTTTGGCCACGCACACCAGGCGGCGCAAGGCATTGCCGAACGCGCCCCGGAAAACCGCACCTTTGTATGGGGGAAGGACCATGAGGGTCTTGACCCGCAAATGGAAGCAGAAACGGGCATAGGAAAGAAAGGGGACTATCTTATCGTCAGACTCAACCATAACACGGTGCTTCCTATGAAAAATTATTGCACTAGATGATGGCTTTAACCCTTTTTTTCACGGTAACTATGCAACCTCTTCTCCCTCTCCTCCCAATCCGGCAAATAGGCAAACATGAAGCTCTTAAAAAGCTTGCCGTGGTTCGGGGCCAGGAGATGAACCAGTTCATGCACGATGACATACTCCCCCAGGTCTCGGGGAGTGGTTATCAAGTCTGCGTTAAGGGTCAGGCGTCCGGCAGTGGACATAGAGGCCCACTTGCTCCGCATCCGGCGCACCTGAATCCGGGGCACCTTGACGCCGATACGGGCCGCCCAATGCCTCGCCGCCCACTTGAGTTCTTCGGCGTCATGATAGGGCTGGCGGGCACCCTTTTTTTTCTCCGCCGCGATGGTCATACCCTTTGCAACCGCAAAATTTTGTTAGCCGCCTCTATCACCTGCTCCGGCCCCACCAGGGGATAAAGCACCTTATAGAGTTCGGTACGAAGTTTTCGCATTTGGGCCTCATCCCACCGGTAGTCGGGAAAATCTGCAAAAACTGCGTTGACCGTCTGGGCCTGCTCCTTGGGTACCTCCTGAAATTCCGTCTTCAGGGCGTGATAAATGGCGAAGGTGTTGTCATCCACCCCCATGGTCTGACGGTCGGCGTCGGCCTCCACGTATTCCTGGGCCAGGGCCTCAAAATCGGCCAACACCTGCTGAGTGGTAAGTTGGCGGTCTTCATAGGCTTGGGCCAGGGCCTCGGCCCGCTCGCCGATGGAGAGCAAAAACGGCTTGGCGGCCCCTTCATTGATGACGATATCATCCAGTATCTTGCGGAGATTTAAGATTTTGGTGGTATCGGAGGCGTCGCCTTCTTTAATGGCTGCCAGTTCCTTCGGCCCTAACTGATGAATCGCCCCCGGTAATTCCAGGTCGCCGCTCTGGGCGTGCTGCCGGAGCAGTTCCTTGGTCTTGGCGGTGATTTCCCTATCCACATAGACCCGGTTGGCGTAGGCGTTGCGAATCAGGGCATAGAGTTCCGCCAACTTCTCATAATCGCCCATAAAGGGCCGCAAGAAGGCGTCCGGCGAGATAATGTCATAAAGGTTTTGCAATTGCCGGAAGAACTTGAAAAACACCTCCCGCCGGTCTTTGTCGGCAAAGTATTCAACAGCCCGCTCCTTGGCCTTATCATCCCGGCCTTTAGTAAGGGGCAGATAATCCGGCCCTCCTTCCTGTATGAGCTTGGCGAATAATTGCTTGAGCACATCGACATTCTGGATAACCGACGCCACTACATCGGAATCGAAGGCCAGGGCCTTCTCCAGGTTCTCAAAAATCCCCACAAAGTCCAGGACAAAGCCGCACGGCTTCACTAGGCCGTCTTCATCCTCATAGGGACGGTTGACCCTGGCGATGGCCTGCAAGAGCACATGGTCACGCATGGGCTTGTCCAGATACATGCAGTAGAGGATGGGGGCGTCATAGCCGGTGAGGAGCTTCTCGGTAACATGAGTATCTTGGGGAGGGAATTTTTCTTGATGAAATCCCGGCGGGTTTTCTTCTCCTCATCCTCTGAGAGATAAAATTCCTTGAGCAAGCCCCCGTTCGTGTGGGCCGGGGAGTAGACCACTCTGGAATAAGCTGGGGGCAAATATTTATCCAGCACCCGTTTGTAAAGAGCGCAGGCTTCCCGGTCTACCGCCACCAGAAAGCCCTTGAAGCCCATGGGTTCCACATTTTCCCGGAAATGCTCCGCCACAAACCGGGCTACCCGCTCCATGCGCTCCGGAGCCTTCATAATTTCCTTGAGCTTGACGGCCCGGTCTAAAATGGCGTTCAACTCTTCCGGGTCACTCAGGCCCTCTGCCGCGGTCAGGCTCAAAAATTCCTTCTCCAGGGTCTCCCGCTCCACCCGCAGGTCTGAGGGGGCCAGGGCGTAGTTGAGCTTGACGGTGGTGCCGTCCTCAATGGATTCGGCGATGGAATACTTATCCAGATACCCCTGGGGATGGTCATCCTGGCCGAAGACCTTGAAGGTGCCCTTGCCCTGGGAAAGCCGGTCAATGGGCGTGCCGGTGAACCCGATATAGGTAGCATGGGGCAAGGCCGCCATGAGGTAGTTGCCCAAGTCGCCGCCGGTAGTGCGGTGGGCCTCGTCCACCAGCACGACGATGTTTTTCCGGGTGTTGATATCCGCCGGAATTTCGTCAAATTTATGCACCATGGAGACCACCAGACCCCGGAAGTCTGAGGCCAGGATATTGCGCAGGTCCCGTTTGCTGGCCGCTACTTTGACATTCGCAAAGCCATAGCTGGCGATGTTCTTAAAAAGCTGCGCCTCCAGTTCGTTCCTGTCTACCAGCATGAGCACCGTGGGCTTCTCGCCTTTTATGGTGCCCTGGAGGAGCTTGGCGGCAATGGTAATCATGGTCAGAGTCTTGCCGCTTCCCTGGGTATGCCAGATAAGGCCCCGGCGCTTGGTGGGGTGATATACTCTTTCTATGACCTTCTCCACCCCCCGCGTCTGGTGCTGGCGTAGAATCACCTTGGTCAACTCATCATCTTTGGTGAGAAAGATGATGTATTCCTGCATCAGTTTGAGGAACCGGGGCTTGTCGAAAAAGGCTTTGACCCGGCGCTCATAGTCGCCGGGCACTTCATCTCGCCAGTTGAACAGGTTTTTCCGGCTGGTGCTCCAGGTGGCCCCATAAAAGAAATCCAGGAGTTGGGTGACCTCGAAGACCTGGGTGGCGATGAACATCTCCGGGGCTTCGCCATGGAATAGGTTGTGGCGTTGCGTTCCTGGCCATAGAGCTTGGGGGCCTTGGTCTTTTGCTCCGGGTGTTTTCCCTCAAAGAGCAGGCGGGCCTTGATGAGGAGACCGGCGGAGCCGCAGGCCGGGTCATAGATGGTGGTGTGGGGGGCCGGGTCGATGAGGTTCGCCATGAGCCAGCCCACTTCCGGGGGAGTGAAAAACTCCCCGGCGCTCTGGCCCTGGCCTTCGGCGAATTTCCTGAGCAAATACTCATAGGCCCGGCCCAGGATATCCGGCTGCGTATTCTTCAGACCCAGGCGGTGACGGCTCAAGACTTCCAGGAGGGCCGACAGCCGCCCTTCATCCAGGGTGCGTTGCCCGGCCTGGCGCTCGTTGAAGTCCTTGACGTTGAGCACGCCGTCCAACTCCGGGTTGAGCCGGGTCACCTCCCGCATGGCCTTGGTGACAAATTCCCCCAGGGTGCCGTCGACGGGGGCGTGGCGGAGCTTGTCCCACCGGTATTCTCTGGGGATAAAGAAGCGGATGATGGGGGTGCGCCCGGCCTTAAGCGCGTCCTCATGGTCTTTCCTGACAATGTCCCAGGCAAGGTCCTCCACCCCGTATTCCGCCACTATCCCGGCAAACTCATCGTCAAACACATCAGAAAGGCGCTTATAGAAAATCAGAGGCAGGATAAAGTCCTTGAACTTGGGGGCGTCGGTAGCTCCCCGGATAACACAGGCGGCGTCCCATAACCAGGTCTCCAGGGAGGATATGTCCAGCACTTCATCGGCGGTGGGGCTAATGGGCAGCGAGTTCTGGTTCCGGGCCACCCCGGAATTTTGCGGCCTTCCTCTTTTCTTCCCCCTGGCCAAGGTTTTTCCTCCTGGGCTACTGCCGGAGGCGCGGCGCCATGATGTTCGGTCTCAAAACCCCGATAAAGTCTTCCGGCTAGATGGCGTGATGCGGGATACCTATCAAAAACCTTTTCGGGGTTTTTGTCAAGCCTCATCCGGGGGGATGAAGCGGAAAGAGTCTTTCCAAGGAATATGCCGGGGCTTGTAACTAAGGCAGGCGTTACCAGGTTGGCCGGCACCGGGGAGTGAGACGAATGGACTTAAACTGAAGTTCTTTGCGAATAATTGCCGCTAACCTCGATATCTCCGGTTAAATAGATATCACACTGGGTCATGCCGCTTCTCGCACCTTAACCCTTACTCTGCTCTTATGGGTAACGGGCGGACCCGCAACGCCGCTTCTTCCAGAATCACGATGGCCCCTTCCCGCAAGGGCTGTTCCACTTCCGGCCACACTGCCAGGAGCCGGGTGAACAACGCCTCCGGATGGGTATTTCTCAAGCGAAAAATGATAACCGAAGGGGCCGTGTCCCCCGAAAAGGCCAGCAGGTGACCATAGTCCAGGTCGTGGGTAATAATGGTCTCCCGGTTTCTTTCGGCCTCAGCCATAATCTCCACATCCGCGGCCTGGGCCAGGCCGATATCCCCCGCATGGCGGCAGGCGTGCCCAGCTTCCGTGAGCCGCCGCGCCAAGGCCCGGGGCAGGTTCATGTTGAGAAGAAAGCGCATTTAGGCCGTGGCCTCTTCCAGGGGAACCACTCGTTCCTCCATGGCCCAGGCCGCATAACCCAGAGCCTGGTAGATGTCCTCCCGCTCCAGTTCCGGCCACTCCTTCAGGATATCTTCCACCGTCATCCCGGAACCGAGATAGCTGAGGATAGAGGCCACCGGCATTCTAAGGCCCCGGATGCAGGGTTTGCCGAAACACTTTTCCGGGTTCAAGGTAATGCGGGGAAAGCGGTAATGGCGAATTTCCATGTTATTTCCTCTCTATCTATTTCCTCTGGGCCACAGCCCACCCCCCCCCTCGGTCCAGAGGAAATAACTCTGTTTTTTCGGCGTTTGGGGACATTTTAGCACTTTCCCAGGGATTTTAAAATGGACAGGGGGAAACCCCGGTCAACCCCGGCTTCTCTCTGCAAGAATTTATCGGAAATGTAAATGCAGCCTACCCGACCGGCGATTCATCAGGGCCTCATGTCGCGGCTTGATTTTCGCGGATTGGATTAAATTTGATTTTTCTTTGGGGGAAAAGCCGATGGGCAGGAAACCCTTAGAAGCGCCTTTAATCTTATTTAATCGGGCTAAAATTGGAGGGGTGGACGCAAAGAAGTGGGCGCGGGGGATGTTTGAAATCATTATAGATGGCCGCCTGCCCCAGGAAATATTTTTGAAATTTAATCATAAAGAAATCTATCACCCTGAAAAAACTGATGATGGTGGGATAATAAAAATTATTTAAATCCGCTTATTATATTTACTCATTTTCTCTGGGGGTGCAGGTGAGGTCCAGGGCCAGGGGGAAGATGAACCGTCCAAACTCACGGTGCGCCTCGACCTGGGCTTGAACCTCAGGGTCGTTCGTGACTAAGAAGCCGTTATAAAAACAATCCCTGGCCACCCGAAGGTAAGGAAACCGTGGGCAAACATAAATTTTGAACCCGCGTAGCGGGTTGATCTTCTCCTGTGCTTTGCGCCACTTGCGTTTGTATTGGCGCTGGAATTGCCGCCGCCGTTCTGGGTCTCTATAAGGCACGATGCTCTCCTCTCTTTGATAGTAGGTTGCGCCTCAATAAGGGTCCGTTGCCGGGGTTGCCCCCCTTACCCCTAACCTTCATCCTGAGCGTTTGCCAAAATTTCTCTATTCTCTAATAGGGGTGAATCGGAAACCCGGCCTTTTAAACGGGCCTCCCTGGCCTTTTTTAATCTCTCCATCTGGGCCGGGGTTGCTTCCCGTTTAACCGTCCCCGGTCGTCTGCCGAATCGGTAGGGATGCAGGGAGCAGTCATGAACCGAGCAAAGGCTCACCTCCTGGCTCGACCCGCAGCAACAGTCCAAACACTTGCGCCGGATTGCCCGCAAGGGGGTACAGAGATGGATTTCGCCATTTTTGCTTCCGCACGTCATGATGGCCCCCCCTCGGTCTCGCTTATGTTTGACTATTCATACATGGCCCAAAATTGCCTTGGCCTCGGCCAGGAACCGCTTCTGGAGGTCGGCCATCTTCTGCCGTTCCACGCTCTCGATGTCCTTCTGTTCCCAGAACAAATCCATGTCCAGGCAAGATTCAATGGCGGCGACCGTCATCTCCCGAAGTAACCTCGGGTGAATGGCGTCCAGTTCACAGGCGCCATATTCGCCAAACCGCTCAATGAACCGCTTGGCCCGCGTGTCCGTAGCCTTTACTGCATCAAAGGCGTGAGGGAGATGATGCTCCTCAATCTGTTCCTGGTTAAGAGCCACTCGGACAAATCTGATGTCACGAAGTAAATATCGTTCCAGGAGACTCTGCTGGGTAGCATCGCCGGCCGCCAAACCTGAGGGGTCGAAATCTCCGAAATATAGGAGCACCACCTGCTGCCCTCGGGATATAGCAGCCCGGGCCCGTTCCGCAAACTTCCACAGTGCCGTGGCACTATCAAAACCGCAGCAGGTAGCATGCCTGATACAGTAGGGCCATACTACTTCTTCAAAGATCTGCGATAAGGCGTCCTTCTCGCACCAGGTCTCGATGTAATACTCCTGTCCCTGCACCAGGCACCGCTGATAGTCACCAAGGGCTTCACTTACTCTCCTTGCATACTCCCCGGCATCTTCATGGCCACGCTTATCTGAGACGCGCCGGGCCCGGTCGTCTATGATGTCCCAGTCCAACATACCATCCACTCTCATTTGGGTGATGAGCTTGGACAAGTCATTATATTTGGACCGGGTGTTCTCCCGCTTGCCGGCGGCAACTAACTGATAAAATATCTGGCGGACCGTCAGGGGATGGTACTCCATGAGTGCGTTCACAATATCGATAACATCAT
Source organism: Thermodesulfobacteriota bacterium (assembly GCA_040756315.1). Taxonomy (GTDB): domain Bacteria; phylum Desulfobacterota; class Desulfobaccia; order Desulfobaccales; family 0-14-0-80-60-11; genus JBFLZI01. Next base: position 17,358 of record JBFLZI010000005.1, read on the forward strand.
CGGCCTGTTGTTGGCGCTTCTCAGTCCAGGACTATTTACGGCGATATATGTAGCCAAGTTCAAGGTTCATTTTCCCTCTTCCCGGTGCCTGATTTTTTAACCCAGCTTTACGCCGGGCCTGCTCCACAGTCATTTCGCCACTGGCAACGGCCTCTAGAATGCCTTCGATGAGGTCGGGCCTGGTCACCGCGATTTCAAACAAGACCTTTTTTGTATGGGCCAAGTCGGAGTCCTTAAACGATTCGGCCATTGTTACCCCCGTATTCTCATGCGCTCTGATCTGCCACCCAGAGCTTTTTCCTTTAAATGTCCCTTTTCTCCCGGAATTGTTTAACCCAACGTTTTTAAAGCCACCGAACGGCTTCCGAACGGATTGAACGGCTGACCCGTTCGGGCCAAACCCGCATGTTTATTGATTAAAAATGCTGCCGAACGGAACTAACGGTTTTTTCATAGATAATCTCTCTTATATTTCTTCATGCTTTCTTTTGGGCTTATTAATATTAATAAATAGTGGTTATATTAGAAGAAACCGTTAGAACCGTTCAACGTCCCTCTAAGCCACGTCTAGTCTGCACCTTTTCCGAACGGACAGCCGTTCGGTGGCCGTTCAATCCGTTCGGAATTGTCTTCCATCTCGCAAGCCAGTTTCTCCAAAGGCATGTAAATTACCCGTTTATTACTATCTTGAATCCATTTGGTCCTAGTGCTTTCCTTTTTACCCGGCTCAATAAATCTTTCCCTGGCTAGGGCCCTGAAGAGTTCATTTTTCCCCAAGGACAGATAATCATCGCTACGCCGGATGGCTTCTCTCACCATACTAACAGCGACATCCGGCATCAGATAAAGGGTACTCTCGTCCGCCCACCCCACCAGAGCAGCGTTTTTAGCTGGCTCAACGGACGCAGCCCCCATCCACCCCAAAACTTCCCTTAACTTTGGTGGGGGTGATCCTGCTATAATTATTGATTCAACATAAATCCGACCTTGGTAGAAAAGCTGTTTGAGGATAGCTATAAATTTTAGGGAGGGCCGTTCCCCCTCAATTACCAGGGAATGTTTCTCTCCCAGGGCCATTATTATCTTCCAGGCGCGCTGGAGCATCCTTTCGGCCACCTCATCGGTGACCGCTCCTTTATGGGTCAAGAACCTCAGAAAGTACTCAAACCCCACGGCCAGCCATGCTTGGTTCTCTGGAATTCTTGAATGACCTGATGTCTGGAAGGCGGTTCGATACCCTTCCCAAAGTTCCTGAATTTCCAGTAAGGTATCATCAAGTTGGGGTGCCAGGTGCTCCAGGTAGGCTGCCATAGCCTGAGGATAGAGTGCCTGTTCCTTTTGGGCCGCCGCAAGCAGGACTTTGTTAATCCTGCTCTTTTCCGGAGGATCAAACTCCAGCCCCAGGTAACGGGCCGTCGCCGACTGCTTTTGGCCCGGAAGTAACATTTCCCCCGTAGAAATGATGAAGCCCCGGGGGAACCGGTTTGGCCTAGCAGTCAGGTCTGGGGCCAAGCGTCCCCGGCTTGAACGGTTCCCAACCTGGTAGATCAACCGGCCTGCCTTCTCGGCCATGGCGTGGGCTTCTTTGTGATTTGCAGAGGGGATAAAGTCATCTATTACTACAAGAGAATCCTTCAAAATGAAGGTCAATTGCTCCAGGTAGTTAGCCGTGCTAAACCAGCTTCCGGGCAGGGTCTTGCGGGTGAAGTTGCCGTAATGGGCCAGGGCCAGAGCTGCCAGGCTGCTTTTAAAGCCTCCCGTTGGGCCATATAGCCAGAGTAAAAAATCCATTTTAAGAAGGTCAGCAAAGGGGGCCAGGTAAACGCAAGAAATGAGGGGGACCGTGATATCCCAGGGAGCAATATCCAGAAACCTTAGGCTCGCCTGGGCCGCCTCCACCCCTCCAGGGGCAGGCAAACGGTAAAGCTGTAGGTTCTCACCCAGGTCAACCTCCACCGGGTCGCCCGGGCCGATCGCGCCGCCGCCATGCAGATAACGCCACACGCCGTTGATTTTACGCCACCCCGTATGAGCATAGACGGTGCGCTTCTTAAACCCTTGGGAATGGGCTTGGATTGCATTAACAAGGTGAGCCCCGAGGGACCGGCCGGGGGCCACAGAAGCTGCCGCCCCTAGATCGCGCTTTACCCAATGAAGGGAATCAAATTCTTTTGCCGGTATTTGGGCGGATATAAATTCCCCGGTGTCCAGACTTCCGGTTAGATGAAATTCCTTGGAAGTCCTAAGGCCGTCATCTTTCGTGATTTCTTCTGAAATTCTGGCCGAAAAGTTAGCCAGGACGGTGGATTCAGGCTCCCCTTTTTTACCGTACGTTTCCAGGCATAGCCGGTCCCGTTCTATAAAATAGCCATGCCCGCAAAGATAAAATTTCTCTCCATCAGGTTTCGGTGCTAGCTTGCGCCGTTTCCCTGACTTAAAAGGTTTCCGAGGTAGTTTCTCAAAGGCTTGTTTGCCGTGCCTCACTAGGAAGTCATCTACGCCTTTAGCACAGCCAGGGGTATAAGGCAGGCGAACGATAAAAACTCGCGCTCTGCGGGAGAGAAGTTCCTCCGCCAAATCGGTTTCGGCTTGCTCTACCTGAGCATTAACGGCTATATCGGCATCAAAAACAATCACCACATCCCGCTTTTTCCAGTTAATTAAATCGAAATCAGGAATTGCCTTGCCGTCTCTCTTCCAACCGTAAACCCCACTTAAGCCGATAGAGGGATAGCCGTGGAGAGTGAGGCACAAAGCTTTTTTCTCCCCCTCCCCAAGGTAGAGGGTATCTTTACCTTGGGGATTCACGCCGGGGGGACAGTAAACATGATTCATACTGTCTTTGGGCTGGAGATATTTGGTGGTCCCTTTTTTGGTTTCAATAGGTGGGAGCACCTTGAATCGCCAATGAACAATCTCACCATCGCCATTCAGAGAAAGGTAGGGGAAAGCGGTTAACGAAACTACATTCGGCGCGGCCCATCCATAATCACACGCCCCCAGAACTCGGGAAACATCACTGAGAGGAACGCTTACAACTCCGGCTGCCTTCGCCGCTGCCAAATCTATACCCGATCCTTCTAAGTCCTGGCGTCCCTCAGGGGCAAGGGATTGAGCGGTTTGGAGCAGCTTGGTAATATCGAGCGGGGACATTGGCGCCTCCTCTAATGGCCCTGCTCCTAGCCGCTTTCTTGACTTTCAAGCCGACAACCCTTCCTCCGGGCCCGGGAAGCGTCGATGAGTTTCTCCGTTCGGTCGAGGTCCACGAAGAGGCCGCCAGCAAGTTTAACGAAAATTTCTGGATATTTTCCTAAGTGAAACCACTTGTAAAATGTCGCCGGCTTGAACGGTAACTTAAATGGCAAGCTCTCCATCTTTGATATTCTCACCAGATTCTGCATATCATTACCTCATAATAGAATTAAAAAAGGCAAGGTCATTACAACCTTGCCAATAATGATACATAATCGTCAAAATCTAAGTCAATTTATTATTATCATTCCTGATAAAATTAAAGTAACCTTTTTTGCCATTCTTAATTAAATAAAGATGTTAGATGGTTTTTCAGTTGGAATAGTGGGGCAAAAAAGGTTACTTAAGAGATAACATGTTGAAATCTCTCAGAAGGGCAAAAAAGGTTACTTATGGGAGGGAAGTTAAATCAGACCTGGTCCCAAGGAACATAAGGGTAATGTCTTTTAAGTTGCTTCTTTAGAGCTTGGGGGGATATTTCCTTCGGGAAAAATCCTTCTTTCACCAATTGCGGAATGACGTGATTCTTCCAAGACTGGCGATCTTTTTTAGTTCGTGTCCTCTTTCCAGACTTTTCTAACATCTCAGCCTCGGGATCTTCATCCTCTTCAAATTCAAACCCACGAAGCTCCAGAACCCTCTTTAATAAAGTTATATTCTTTGGGGGACGCATGCCGGTTTCAAGGCCCACTATCTTGGTTTTACGCAAGCTCTCTCGCCCATCTTTGCGAAGCCGTTGTGCTTGTATCCACTCGATGAAATGGTTTTCAGCCCAAGGGGGGAGCTCTGGGTGAAAATCTCCAGCACCGGGTAAAACCTTTGCATATTCTCCTTGGGAATCGAATACAAAGCGTCTTCCCGGGTGCCGGGATTCGGCAGGAAGACTCTTCAACATGCCTGACCGGAGTGCTCTAATGGTGTCCTCATCAATCTTCTCATGAATTTCATAAAATTCCGGGACCCAAGTTCCGGTTTTGGGGTCCCATAGTGGAAGAGTTTCGAGCTTTTCTTTGAGAGATTTGATTTCTTTGAGAAGAGATTTCTGTGTTGAAGTGAGTGGAGGAAAATCAAGGGCGGATGGAGGGAAATCAGGGGTGCGGTTTTTCATCTTGCCACCTCCTGTCGCGGTCTGGTGCCTGGCGAAGATTCCGGGGGAAGGTGCTCCAGGATAAGTACTTTTCGGGGTGCACTCCCTATCCCCCGGGGAATTGAGTTCATTTTAGCTTTGCTCCGAGCCAGCTAGCCGTATAATGCATCGGGTCTCAAAAAATTAAAAAATAACGCTCACTATCCGGTCCATGGCACGCGTCAGATGTGAAGGAATGATCTTCTCGGGAATTTTCGGGTTGGGACTCTGGAGGCGAAGTTTGCCATCCTCCATGACGTTAATCCACCAGGGCATGGCCAGGTCGTCCTCCCCGGTGTAAATCGCCCACATACAGGGAGCCACTTTATTTCCAGAGCGATACTGCGCATAGATGGATCCTGCCCTTGGAAAACATCGGCTCCCAAGCGTGAGTAGCTACCCTAACGCCATATACGTTCTTCACCATTACAAATTTCTCCGTCCCATTTGATCTTTCGGGGTTAGAATCTTTTTTAGCCATGATGCACCTCCTGCTTAGGTGCATTGTGGTCAGGACCGGTCCCAGGTGCCCTCACCGCCTGGCCGGTCCGCTTTACTAAGGGAACCCCTCAGTTCAAGCCTCGAAATGATAAAAAGTCCCCGCCTGAGATTCCTCTCCCGGCAAGCCGGTGAGGATCGGATTTGCCCCCTTATTTTCCCTGCCCCGAGAGTTTTCGTGGCCTTCCTGGGCGTCTGAGAGGGTCGTTTAACGCTGGTTTCTGGCTCTAAGCCTCTCATTCCGCCAAATTGACCGTTTTCTCGTTCACAGGCTTGGGGGTCAGGAGATCCCCGCTCTTTAAAGCTGCATCCCTGATAGCGCCAGGGGCCAGGTGCGCATATCTCTGAGTGACCATGGCGGTCTTGTGGCAAAGAAGTTTTTGCACAACCATCAAATCTATGCCATGGCTCACCAGGGTAGATGCAAAATTGTGCCTCATACCGTGGAAGCGAAAGTCTTCCGGCAGGCCGGCAGCTCGGCGTATCTTTTGCCAAGGGCGGGAAAAATTGCTCCGCCTCTTGCCGCCTGCGCCGGGGAACACAAAGGGGGAAGTGGGCTCCAGGGTCCTCAGCACCTCCAGTGCCTCCATGCTGACCGGGACGTGCTCTGTCCTACCGCTCTTTGCGTCCCGTAAGGTTAGCAGGCCCCGGTCAAGGTCGCAGTCACCCCATTCGAGTTTGCAAATCTCTCCCTTCCTCAAGCCGGTGAACAGGGCGAATTTGATGAAGGCAGCGGTTTCTTTGCAGGGCCAGGTTTCTAGCGTATTCAGCAGTCTTGCCAGTTCATCATTGGAAAGGCGTTCAGTCTTTCCATTGTCTATCCGGGGCATGGTTACCGAGCCAACGGGGTTCTTGCCATCATAAAGGCCCCACTTCCGGGCCAGATTGTAGAGCCGCCGGATGATGCAAAGCTGATGCTTGACGGTTTGCGCGGCATAGGGCCGCCCCCGCCCATCTTCCCCTTTCCGCAATTCAGTTTTCAGCCTTTCAAGGTCTATGGGGCTGATAGCATCCAGGGGCTTCTTGCTGAAACGGGGCTCGATGTGCTTTGTATAGTTCCAATTATCATCTTTCCATGATTTCTTGTTCGCCCGAGCCCATGGCAAATACCTTGCCCAGACTTCGCCCATGGTAGGGGCCTTTTTTTTCTTCTTTCTAATATCCATGTCTTCCCGTTCAAGGTCCGCCTTGAAAGTTGCTTCCTTTTGTCGAGCCAGGGTTAGATTGTCTACTACTCGTGTAGCCCGATTTCCTTTGACGGAAACACAGACTCGGTATTTTTTGTCCCGGCCAAAGGGCGCCCCACAATTGGAGCATGATTTAGCATTCAAACCGTTACTCGTATAGCAGCTGGTGCAATAGATATGAATCGCCATGGCCTACTCCCCCTTAACGGGTGTCCTCAGAAGTCCCTGTGCACGTCCTGTGCACCTGTGCATAAAAAAGCGTCTGTAAGTGGAAAAAACTATCGTAAAGCCTATAGCGATAATAAGCTTATATTGCAGGGATTGTCAAGAAATATCTCAAGGCGGGAAAAATTAGAAAAAATATTGTCACCGGACTTCAAATCCGGTGTACCGTCTGAGGAAGGCGGTAGGTGGGTTCGATTCCCATGCACTTCCGCCAAGGGTTTGCCGGCATGGAGGTCAAAAAATTTGACCTCCTTTTTGTTTGCTGATTGAGTCGGTAAGTGGGTAGTGAGTAGGTTCGAGTAGGTCACCCTCCCCCAAGGGTGTCTTTCCGTAAGGAGTGGCGAATTTCCTTCAGGAGCCCCACGGCTCGGATAATCTGCCCCGCCGGCTTGCCGCGCCGATTTGCCGGCCCACCGGTCAAGGCATCTCACTGAGCCATTGGCGTAGGCGGCGGTCGATCTGATCTCTGATATCCCGAAATTTGGCCAGCTTTTCCTCTTCCGTTCCTGGAAAGGCCGCGGGATCTTCAAAAGGCCAGAACAAGCGCTGCGGCAAGACGCTGGGGAAGGCGGTGGGACAGGTCTTTTCGGCTCGGGCGCACACGATGATGACGTAAGCAAAATTTATTTTGCCCAGATATTCTTTGACCCCTTTGGCATACTGGCCGCCCAGGTCGAGCCCCACTTCCGCCATGACCTTGCGGGTGTAAGGATTGATCTCCGTGGGTTCGAAACCGGCGCTGTAAACCTCGAAGCGGTCTCCCGCGTACTTCTTCAGCAAGGCTTCCGCCATCTGGCTGCGAGCCGTGTTGTGGGTGCACAGGAACAGGACTTGGGGTTTGGGGCGGACTTCTTCAGCCATGCTTAGGCTTGCTCCTCGTCAAATGGTCTCTCCGCGGCGCCGCGGCTTTCCCCGTCCAGGGAGAAGATCTCTTTAATGGCCGTTACCGGCCCAAATCTTTCCACAATATCTTCCGCTTCCTCCCTGATCAGGTCAGAATCGGGCTCTCTCCCGAACTTCTGGCGATAAATCTGCGAAAGTTCCAGGCTGATCATCTTGATGGCCGCTTCCGGCGTCAACACGGCTGCCTCCGACTCCCAAACCCTCTCCGGTAATCGTTTCCTCCAGAAGGTCTGAGATTTCCTTAAAGTAGGGGTCCCAAATATTGTCAGCCACTCTCAGCATCAAGCCCCCGCACTTGGTGCAGATGGCGGTGTCGTCATCAAGGCCGGCCACTCTTTGATCCCAACTGCCGCAATCCAGGCAGCGGTAGCCATAAATGGGCATGGTGGTTCGTATTCCCCCTTCCAGGTGATCTTGGCATAAACGCGAATTTGCTGAGGATTATCTCCCCCCAAAATTACCTCATAGTTCACTAAAGAATAATAATTGGTTAAAAATGACTACCTGCCTGGGCTGGAGGTTGGGAAAGCTTATCCGGGCGAGAAGCATTAAAAGTGGGAAGCACAATAATTTTCGCCAACCGCCCCCTCAAGGGAGCCTCACCCGAACCGACCGGTGATGTATTCTTCCGTCTTTTTCTGGGAAGGCTTGGTAAAGATTTTTTGGGTTTCGCCAAACTCAATGATCTGTCCCTGGAAGAAAAAGACGGTGAAATCGGAGACCCGGGCGGCCTGCTGCATGTTGTGAGTGACAATCACAATGGTGTAGTTGTCTTTGAGGTTGTGGATCAGTTCCTCGAGCTTGGCGGTGGCGATGGGGTCGATGGCGGAGGTGGGTTCGTCCATGAGCAGGACTTCCGGCTCCACCGCCAGGGCTCGGGCGATGCACAAGCGCTGCTGCTGGCCCCCGGAAAGCGCGGTGCCCGGGCGGTTAAGGAAATCTTTCACTTCGTCCCACAAAGCGGCCCGGCTGAGGGCCTCCTCCACCCGGTCCGCCATCTCCCCTTTCCTCATGGTGTAATGGAGCCTCAGACCGTAAGCCACATTATCGAAGACGCTCATGGGAAAGGGGGTGGGTTTCTGAAAGATCATGCCGATCTTGCGCCTAAGTTCCATAATGTCATAACGGGGGTCGATGATATTGGCGCCGTCCAGCAGGACTTCCCCGGAGGCCCGCTGGTCCCGGTAGAGTTCATAAATCCGGTTGTAAATGCGCAGATGGGTGGATTTACCGCAGCCGGAAGGGCCGATGATGGCGGTCACCCGTTGCGCGGCGATATCCAGGTTGTTGTCGAATAAGGCCTGGTGGTCCCCATAGAAAAAATCGAGATGACGGGTAGCCACCTTGCTGGTCAACCCCAGACGCGCCAGGAGCGCCTCAGATTCTCTTACGTCTTCGTCTCGCGGCTCAAGGATGGGAAGTTTTTCTGCCATCTGCATAATAGTTGCAAGTTAGTCTCGCTCCCGGTAACCGGCTTTATCTTGAAAAAGCATCTGTACTTGAAGTTTCCTTAGGATAAAGAGGTTCCGAGGGGTCTAGCGGATTTCAAGAGTGAATCCAGGTGTTCTTTCCGGGGAATATCTTCCAAGAGTGAGTACTTGTTGAAGATCTCCCCGGTTGAGCCGAATTCCAGGATGTGGCCGCGATAGAAAAAGGCGGTGAAGTCGGAGATGCGGGCGGCTTGCTGCATATTATGAGTGACGATGACAATGGTATAGGTCGATTTCAGCTCCTGTATCAGCTCCTCCACCTTAGCCGTGGCCACCGGATCGATGGCCGAGCACGGTTCATCCATGAGCAAGACTTCCGGCTTGACCACGATGGCCCGGGCGATGCACAAGCGCTGTTGCTGCCCCCCCGACAGCGAGGTCCCCGGCCGGTGGAGGAAGTCCTTAACTTCCTCCCACAAGGCGGCCCCCCGCAGGGCCTCTTCCACCCGGTCGGCGGTTTCGCTTTTGCTGAGGCGATAATGCTGATGCAACCCGAATGAGACATTGTCATAGATACTTAAAGGGAAGGGGATCGGGCGCTGGAAGACCATACCCAGGCGGCGGCGCAGTTCCATCAGGTCCTGGGCCGGGTCTAAAATATTCTGGCCATCCACCCACACTTCTCCCTCGGCCCGGTGGTCCGGGTAGAGTTCAAAGATACGGTTATAAACCCGGATGTGGGTGGATTTGCCGCACCCGGAGGGGCCGATGATAGCCGTCACCCGCTGGGGGGCGATGTCCAGGTTATTCTTGAACAAAGCCTGCTGTGACCCATAGAAGAAATTCAGGTCACGCACCGAGATTTTGGCCGCCGGGGAGGCAGTATCGTAATAAGCGGGCATTATCGGGATGGACCGGGAAGGGTCGGTCATGGTCCGGTTCTCCCTCTGGTCACACTTTCTTCTCTCGCAAAAAGAAGCGCGCCAAGACAGTAATAATGAGGACTCCTACGGTAATCAGCAGGGAAGCCCCCCAGGCTTTTTGCTGCCAGTCCGGGTAAGGGGACATGGCGTAATTGAAAATAGTGACGGTGAGGTTGGGGGTGGGTTCGCCCAGGGAATGAAACCAGTAAGGACTGTTTAGGGCAGTGAACAGCAAGGGGGCGGTCTCTCCGCTCACCCGGGCCACCGCCAGCAGTACACCGGTAATGAGCCCGCCCTTGGCTGCCCGGAACACGATGACCAGGGTGACTTTCCACCGGGGCGCGCCCAAAGCCAGGGCCGATTCCCGCAAGGTGTTGGGCACCAGGCGCAACATGTCTTCGGTGGTGCGGGTGATCACCGGCAGCATCAGGATGGCCAGGGCCAGGGCTCCGGCATAACCGGAGAAGTTTCCCAAAGGCACCACCACCAGGGTATAGGCGAAGACTCCCACGATGATGGAGGGCATGCCCATCAAGACATTGGCGGAGAACCGGCTGTAGTCCCCCGCTTTGGAGTCTTCGCTGAATTCCGCCAGATAGATTCCGGCCATCAGCCCGATAGGCACCGCCAGCAACGTGGCCGCCGCGGTGAGCACCAGTGTCCCCACGATGGCATTGGCCAGTCCCCCGCCGCTCATCCCGGGCGGGGTAGGCAGGTGGGTAAAGAAATCCAGGTTGAGGGCTCCCAGGCCGCGGCTGACCACCACATAAAGAATCCAGAACAGGATCACCATGCCGATCAGGGCCGAAGCCCCGGCCCAGAGGCTCACCACCAGGTTGGCGAGGCGGCGTCCGGTAGGGGGGCGCAGTTTCATAGTCCCACACTCCAGGCCCGGTACATGCGGCGCAACATCATCTGGGAAACCACCTGCACCAGATAGGTGATGAGATAGAGCACCAACCCCAGGGCCACCAGGGAACTGACATAGAGCGGTTCGGTGGCTTCACTGAATTCATTGGCCAGGGTGGAGGCAATGGTGTTGCCGGGGGCAAACAGGGAAGCCGAAATACGGTGAGCGTTGCCGATGACAAAGGTGACCGCCATGGTCTCTCCCAGGGCCCGCCCCAAGCCCAGAAAGACCGCGCCGATGATCCCCACCAAGCCGTAAGGAATGGTGACCTTATAGGTCACCTCCCAGGTGGTGGCCCCCATGCCGAAGGCGGATTCCTTGACCACCGGGGGCACCAACTGAAAGACATCCCGGGTGATGGCGCTGATGAACGGCAGCACCATAAAGGCCAGAATGATGCCCGCGGTGAGCATGCCGATCCCCAGGGGCGGGCCTTGAAAGAGGGGGAGGAACCCCAGGGTTTCGCCCAGTACCGGCTGGACATAACGGGCCATGAAGGGAGCAAAGACGAAAAGCCCCCACATGCCGTAAATAATGCTGGGCACCGCGGCCAGCAGCTCAATGAGGGTACCCACGGTGCGGCTGACCCGGGGCGGCGCCAACTCCACCAGGAAGAGGGCGATGGCCAGGCTCAGGGGGACGGCGATGAACATAGCGATGAGGGTGGAGACCAGGGTGCCGAAAATGCTGCTGGCCGCCCCGAATTCCTGGAGAACCGGGTTCCACTCCTGGGAAAAGAAGAAGCCCCAACCGAATTGTTTGACTGCCGGCCAGGAAGAGAGGAGAAGCTCCAGGCCGATGGCCAGCATCACCAGCGGCACCAGCAGCGAGCAAAAGAAGGTCAGCCAGCGGAAGGTCTGGTCGCCTCTTACGGCAGTCCTAACCTTGCGGCCTTTAACGGCTGTGAGGGATGCCGCAGGCAAATCCTCGGGGCCTCTAGTCTGAGCCGGCTTAAGCATCATGGGATATCGGCAAAGAACAAAGGAGGCGGGCTAACCGGCCCCGCCTCCTTCGGCAGTTATTATCCGGGGTTGGTTAAGGCCAGAGAGGTTTGCCGCCGGATTTAACCTCTTTAGCCCATTCCGCTTCCACCAGCTTGATGACGTTGTCCGGCAGCGGAACGTAATGCAGGTTCTTGGCCATGTCGGCCCCATGCTTGTAAGCCCAGGCAAAAAATTTGAGGATGGCTTTCCCCTTGTTGGCGTCGGGATAATCTTTGTAGGCCATGATATAAGTGGCGCCGACGATGGGCCAACTCTGCTCTCCCGGTTGATTGTTCAGCATCAAGGAAAAGCCTTTGGGCGCCTTGGTCCAATCGGCGTTGGCCGCGGCGGCCTGGAAGGTGTCGATGCTGGGCTTCACATATTTGCCCGCCTGGTTTTTCAGCACCGCGAAAGGAATCTTGTTCTGGAAGGCGTAGGCGTATTCCACGTAGCCGATGGCGCCGCTCACCGCTTTGACCTGTCCGGCCACCCCTTCATTGCCCTTGCCGCCGATGCTGTTGGCAGCCGGCCACTTGACGGCTTTGCCCGCGCCCACCTTCTCCTTAAATTCCGGAGAGACCGCCGCCAGGTAGCTGGTAAAGATAAAAGTGGTGCCGGAACCGTCGGTGCGGTGGGCCACGGTGATGGCCTGGGAGGGGAGTTTCAGATCGGGGTTGAGTTTCTTGATGGCCGCATCATCCCACTTGTTGATTTTGCCCATGAAGATAGCCGCCAGAGTGGAGCCGTCCAGCTTGAGCTTGCCGGATTCAAGGCCCGGGACATTGAGCACCGGGACGACGCCGCCCATCACGGTAGGAAACTGAACGAGGCCGGATTTGGCCAAATCTTCAGGCTTCAAAGGCTCGTCGGTGCCGCCGAAATCCACGGTCTTGGCCTTGATCTGGGCGATGCCGCCCCCGGAGCCGATAGATTGATAATTGATCTTGACGCCGGTGAGCTCATGGTATTTATGAGCCCATTGGGAATAGACGGGGTAGGGAAAGGAAGCCCCGGCGCCATTGAGGGACAGGGACTGGGCCTGACCAAGGTTTACCAAGACGAGTAAGGATAAAGCCGCTACTGACAAGTACCAAATCTTCCGCATGGTATTACTCCCTCTTGTTTAGGAGACTGATAAATAAGCTTAAAGGCAATATAAAGATGAATTGTTAGCATTTGATTAGCTTTAAGTTAATATTTGGGTAATTCTTAATCCCAGGCAAGGCCTGGGAAGAGCGGAGAGGTAAACTCAGCCAATTCCCCGCAGATTTCCTTGACCGGCATTGCCTCAGGACCCGGGCGGACATCCTGCCGGTAGAGTTCCACCAGGCGGGCAGGGTGCTCCAGAGCTGCCCACGTTTCTCCCAAATAAAACTTCCGGGACTGCCCGGACCCTGAATCCCGTGACTGGATGAGGCTCTGATGGTGAGCCGGGGAGAGGTCCGGGGCTATTCAGTCTTACCAACCACCTTCACAAAAATGGGATTGGAATAGAACCAGAGATCGGCCCAGGCTGCCGCCGGAGTGTTGGCGCCCAGAGGGTCGGCCTGGGGGTCAAGATTGTCGTTGGTCCGGTCTAGCTGGCCGTCCCTCAGGGACTGGTTGGTGCCCCGCAGCCGGAAGTATCTATCCTTATCAGCCTTCACCTGGTAATGGATGACCTTCCAGCCGTCTTCCCCCAATTCCCAGTCCGGATCGGTAAACCGGGCGATGACCTTGGCGTCGGCCTTGATTTGCGCATAGGCCGGGTTGGGAGCGGTCCCCTCCGGCAAGGTGGGGGGAATCTTGCCGGTGACGGAACCGGCGATGAGGTCGATATGGTCCACCCGGGGCTGGTTGCCGTTATTATTGGACCGGGGGCTCTTGAACTTGATGGTGAACTTGACCTTCTCGCCCGCCTGGGCCTTAAGGGTTTCTCCCATGGTGGCGGTCTCGTCCCGGGCTTTAACTGAGAACTCCAAGGCGTTAATCAGGTCGCCGAGAACGCAGAAAGTGTTGCCGCTCCTGAGGGCGTCGGCGATTTCCTGGGCCGAATACCGGCCGTCCCGGTTGCGGTCCACCACGAAGGTCCAGGTCTTGCAGTATTCTCCCTGCCAGAAGTCATTCTTCGTGTTGTGAAAGTCGCTATTGACAAACAACCACCAGTGCCGGCCTTCGGCCAGCAACGCGTCCCACAGGCCGCCCACCCTGGCGCTGTAGATACCGGCCCCGCCGTAAGTTTGCCGGCCGTCGGCGATATTCTTGGCCGGGTCGGTGTCGCCGTACTCCCCCCGGTTGGCGGCTTTCTGGTGGCCGGGGAGGCTTTCAAAGCCGAAGGCCACCTCCGGGGCGGCGTTGTTGAAGTCCCGGAAGTCGTTGATCTTATAAAGGCTCTTCCGCTCCGGGTGGGCGAAGATCGTCCAGCTTTTCCGGCCGTAATGCCGCTTCAGCCAGCTCACTGCCTGGAGGGCCTTGGCATGGTTGTTCACCGGGTTTTTGGCCACACCGTTATGGTCCGGGTCCTCAAAGTTGAAGGGCGCGGCTTTCCCGCCGGTAATGTCCTTATTTTCGGCGTCAAAGAGATACTCGAACTGGGCCAGGGGCTTGGCCGAGTCGGCGACGAGGCCCACACTGCAATGTTCGTGGCCGGGGACATTCCACTCCAATCCCTGGATGATGGCCTGGTCCGGGTATCTTTGCCGCAGCCGGTCCAGGACCGGAAAGGAGTACTGCAGGAGCGATTGCCAGCGCCACATCTTCTGGTGGGCGCCGTCTAAACCGGCATTATCCCCTAAAAAAGTGACGGGCGGGGTCAGGGTGTCGAAATATTGATTATACGCGTTCCGGGAAAAAGCGCCGCCGTGTTCCGAGTTGGCCCACCAGTCCAATCCGAACCGGTTGGCCTGAGCGAAGCCTTCCTCTATTGAATGGGAGCCGTCCGTCAAGGTGGTATGCTGGTGGAAATCCCCGGCCAGCCACTTGCCCGGAGCATTTGGCCCCGGTTGGGCACCCGCCGGCCCGAAGTACGCCAACCCCAGGGACCAGGTCAGCAAGACCGTGACAACATACAGCTTCAGGTTCTTTTTAAGCTTCATCGCCATCTCTTTTTTAATCATTTCCAAGTCAATTATAGACAAAATGCCGGCAGCTTCCACTCCGCGGGATGACGGGGTCTAAGTCCCAGCCCCCCTTCCCGGAAATCTGTTTTTCTGCTTAACAGGCCATTATTAGGGCAGGTAATCTTTAGTTAATGCTTGATTATGAGCTTTTATGGATAATGGTCTGATTTTACAAAGATATTTTGTCAGGAGTCAGGCTACCCGTCTTTCTCCTGCCTTGCCGGGGGGCTTCTCAAGGTCCATGGAGATCATTTGGGTAGGGCAGTTCGCCGGGAGATATTGACTAGTCACCATCATCATGACTTCGCCGTTTAGGTAGAAGGGAGTGGCCACTTCATAATAAATCCGGTTGCTTTGGGGATGGAAGGTTTTTTGCCGGACGGTTTCTCCCCGCAGCACCTTTTCTTGAGAACACCGGGGGCAGGGTTGATCCAGGTTATAAAAGATTTTGTAACACTTTTGCCCCAGAGGGGAATAGCCCGTCATCTCGGCCAGGTGCCGGTTCACAAATTCAATTTCATAAGAGGGGGAGCTGATATAGATCAATCCATCAAACGCATCGATGATGGCCTTATATTGTCCCCACAGCTCCCGCCAGACATCCAGCAGCCGCTGATGTTCGGCAGTCATGGGCTCTTTATCCTTAAGGGGGGTTTGACCAAGTTCCCAGGCAATGGTTAACCACAGGAAGCCTCCGGGAATTCCGGCCCCTGAGGATAGGCAAATTTGAGCCAACCGATGAGCCTCAAGGCCCAGGAAAAGATCTCCACGGGAATGGCCGCTTCCTGGAAATCATGGTAATTCGCATACCATTCCTGGGCTCCCGGATCATAGAAGATGGTCCTGATTATCCGCCGCAGCTCTTCCGGCAGGCGCAGAGCCTCAGCCGCTTCTTCCACATAATCGGTGATGGCCATAAATACCTCCCCAGCTTTTTCGGCACCAAGTACAGGCGCATCCGGGCAATTCTCAGACCGGGGCTAACGACGCGCCTGCTCTTCAAAAAGGCGCCAGGTGGCCTGAAAGGCGGCGTCAAAGGAGCGCTCCTCCATGTAGTGCCGGGCCGACTGGCCCATATCCTTGAGCCCTTTCGGGTAAGCTAAGAGGCTTTGCACAGCTTCGAACAGACTTTCTTCGCAATTCCCCCGAATAATCAGCCCGGTTTTTCCGGGAAGCAGATTCTCCTGGGGGCCGCCGGCATCAGTGACGATAACCGGGATGCCGGAGGCCTGAGCCTCCAGCACTACGTTGCCGAAGGTATCGGTGGTACTGGGGAACAGGAACAGGTCGCACGAAGCATACACCGCGGCCAGGTCCTCTCCCTGCAGGTATCCCGTAAAAGTTGCGGGAGTGCCGGCCAGTTCCTGTTGCATTTCTGTCAGGTAGGGGCCGTCGCCCACGACCACCAGACGGATGGCGGCATGCTTCTGAACCAGCCGCTTAAAAACTCTTGCCAGAATTTCCAGGTTCTTCTCTTTGGACACTCTCCCCACGTACAGGAGTTTGATGCCTTCCCCCACCTGAAAGCGGCTCTCCAAAAAGCCGTTGCCCTTGGCGGGGTGGAAAAACTCCAGGTCCACTCCCCGGGGGAAAATCTGCACCTTCGCTCCGTTGACCCCTTTTTCCTGGAGCTCCTCGGCCGTGCTCCGGGACGGCACAAAAATCAGGTCCATCTGGTTGTAAAACCAGACCAGGTATTTCCACATGAACTGGACGATCATTGGGTCTTCCGTAAGATATTGGGCATATTGGGGCAGGGCGGTGTGATACGTTCCCCACAGGGGCAGCCTTAAAATGCGGGCGATGGCCATGGCGGTGAGGCCCAGGGGACCGGGGGTAGCCGCCATGATGTGCGTGAAGTCCCTGGTATAGCAATAATCGAGGACCTCCAAAAAGGGGGGATGAAACAATCTTTGCTCCCGGTATTCCGGCAGATGCAACACGCCGATGGGTGAGAAATTCTTGATTCCCGGCCGGGCCGGGCGCTTCTTGGTGTCGCAGGTGATAATGGTATAGTCTTTGCGATTCTGCCGGGCCGATTCCATTTGGCGTTTAAGGGAAAGAGCCACGCCGTTGATTTCATAAAAGGTGTCGGTGAAATGGGCTAGGTTGAACGTTGGGCAAGCTTCCCGCTGGGGATGGGACGCGGGTAAGTATCGGTGTACCAGGTCCAAACCGAAATCCCGGTCCGCGGCGAAGGAGGAAAAGGCCGCGGTGTAGGGAGCCAGAGCCAAATATACCAACCCGCTGGAAGTGGCGGAGTTGAGCAAGTCGATGAGATTGGCTCCCAAGAGGGCTTCCCGCAATTTGCCGTGGAATTGGGTAAGCAAGTTGCGGGAAAGCTGACTGATCATGCGGAACCAATCAAGTTCATCCGCCGGGAGTGACGCTTGGGAAAAAAAGTAAGAGGTTTCTTTCTTTACTAAATTAATAAAGCTTTCATTTTGACTCACAGACCGCAGCGAATTTCTAATACGGTTATAATAGAGCTGATATCTAGGAAAATATTTTTTGGGTTCAACTTCAGATTGCAATATCTTATCCAGAAAGGCGCTCAAGGTGTTACTGTCGGCTTGGGGAGACCACCGGTACTTCTTCTTGTAGAATTGATAAGCAATGCTGTAAATATTATGACCCAAGGTCAAGGGAGTGGAAGCCCGCCCTCGGACCACGGCCGCTCCCTGATTAACTTTTTCCAGAAAATCCCGCACCCCGAGAGCATCCTCCACCTGGGTGTATTTCTGGCTGATGTGCAGCGAGCTATGATCATCGGAGCCGGCGATGAAATTCTTTACCCAGGGGGAGGGAAAGGCCGGGGTGATCCGATGTTTCTCACTCAGTTCCTCCAGCTTGGCCGGCGTGAGTTCCTGACAGATGGCCTTAAGCCAGTCGTTGAGGCGTTCATCCCGGCCGCCGTTGAGTTCGAAATTTTTGAAGAGCAACAGGAGTTGCTCAAAGTGCTCCACAGTGAGGAGGTGATTGATGGACCACAGAGGATGGGCCACACCGTGGACGATGCCGGCGCTATTCAGATAGCCCACTAAATCGAAGATATTGTCCCGGAGCTTCTGGATCTGGCGATGCTGCTCCTCGGTAATCTGGAACGTTAGAACGTGGATCTTGCACCCATCCGGGAAATAGGTGGTAACCTCTTCGCTGATAAAGGTATCGGGGAGATGAGCGATTTCCAGGCAGCCGGCAATGGTATTATGGTCGGTGATGGTCACCTGGGACATGCCTCTTTCTTTGGCCACCTGGTAGAGGGACAGGGGTTCCGTGTAACATTCATGGCAGCCCAGTTTCTGCAGCACCCACTGAGACGGCCGGGTGGAAAACTTGGAGTGGACATGGAGATCGATTTTCATAGGCCTCACCTCTCTTAAATCAAACCACCAGAATTGATTCCCCGGCCCGCACTTTGTCACCCGGCGCCACCATGACCTCCAGGTCCGGCCGATACGGCAAGATCAGGTCCACCTGGGAGCCGATGCGGATCATGCCGAAGATTTGCCCCTTCCCGGCTTCGTCACCCACCTGTAGATAACTGTCGATGCCGTTAACGCGCCTGCCGGCGATCTGCACCAGATAATAAGGAAACCGATCACCCTTGTAGGTGCTTTCCACCCGGGTCACCCGGCGTTCATTCTGGATAAGGTGTCGGGCCTGGCGATAAAACGGGGGCCGATGGAGCATAGTGCGCCAGTGCATGGCCGTCATGGGCAGGTTGGCGGGTTGGGGGGGATGATGCTTAATGGCGTCCACCCGCCCGGCCAGGGGGAGGCGATTGTAATGGACGTTAAAAGGACTCATGAAGATGCCGATGGAGAGCTTCGGCAAGACCAGATCTTCCCTGACGATGTCCGTCAGGCGGGCGCGGACCCCTTGTTTGATGGTGACTACCTCCTGGTCCGCTTCCACCAGACGGGCATAGACCACGGTGCCGTCCGCGGGGCTGACGATGTTTTCTCCGGGAGGGGGGACACGGGAGGGGTTGCGGAAAAACCAGACGTAACGCCAAAAAAGGAAACCGGCTGCCAGGGTCAATGGCGGCGCCCACAGCCAGGGGTTCAATGCAGCTCCTTTCCAATGGCAGGATCGATCACCCTTACCAGGGCCACCCCGGAAGAGAAGGGAAAGTTCACCACCTCAAAGTATTCCTTATGCTTCTTGATGGACTTCATCCACTTCTTGACCCCGGCGTGGTTGAGCAACTCCCGGATGTAGATGTTGGTGTCATGCAGCAGGATATAAGTGTTCTTCCGGGACCGGGCCAACACGTTGGTAAAATCGTATTTCACCTCTTCATAGGCATGGTTGCCGTCAATGAAAGCCAGGTCCAACGGCGGCAGGTTGAAGTCGTCATAGGCCGGAAAGAATTCATCGTTACGCAGTTTGTAATGGGTGACGAGGTCCTCCACCCCGAACCGCTTAAAGTGCGCCCGCACTGAACTTTCCTCATCCCACATGCCCCGTCCGCCGATGGTGGCCAGAGGGCCGTTCTTGAGGAGGCAGTACGACGGATCCACAAAGGAGAGGAAACCCACGCCGTTGTCCTTAATGCCCAGGGCGAAGCAGACCACGCTGAAGCCGTATCCCGAGCCGATCACCAGGGTGTGCTTGGGGCGCAGGGCCCGCACCAGGGCATAGTAGAGAAACCCGAACCCCAGGTTGAGACTTCTGGCATCCTCCCGGTGCCCAAAGGGCTTGGCAAAATGGAGAATGTCTTTAAGAAGGGTATCGCTCAGGCTGAAGCCTTCCATAATCCATCCCTTTCCTAATTGAAATTGACATCGACCGGTCAATCTGAGATGCCAAGTGAGACAATGGTTGCCGATACCATTTAAATACGACTTCTTTGTACTCCCCATTTGTTTTACCGGTATTTTCTTTTGGTTAATTTTTAGTTTTTTTGATTTTTCTATCTTATCCCTTGAAATTAGAAACTTAGATACCCATGTTTAATTAATAGTCCGGGAAGTGGCAGGAGAGGCCTTCCGGCCAGGGGGCCCTTGAAGGAGGCCGGTGCGGGGACCGGCGGGAATAGGGGGAGAAGGAGGAAAACCTAACCGGCGGGAGCGGGGCAGACTCAGTTAGCCGTTTACCGGCGCCGGATAGTTCGGTTTGGCATTGAGGGTTGGAGAAGAGATTTCGGTTGGGGGCTCCAAGATGACGACTTTCACCAACTCTTGCAATTCCTGGCGCAACCCGGCCAGACAAAGCCGGCCCTTCTCCGTGAGTTCATAATATTTACGCAACCGTCCTTTAGAGACCCGGATACGGCTTTTTAGCAAACCGGACTTCTCCAGGGTGTGGAGGAGGGGGTAAAGGCTCCCCGGGCTGATCTGATAACCGAGAGAATGTAAGGCTTTGCCCAGTTTGTTGCCGTACACCGGCCCCAAGCCGGCTTGATGCAGAATGAAGATCTTCACCATGCCCTGGAGAAAGTCCCGGTGAATTCGCCGAGCCATTACCATAGTCGATTTATGACATATGTCGGTTAGCAATTATTGAGGAAAGTGTTAGTTTTTTGTTAAAAATTAACTTTATTTTAAAAAAGGAGAATCGCCGTGGGACTATTTGACGACGGACTTAAAGGACCGACGGGAAGCATCCTGGTTATCCTGGGGGTGGCTTTGGCGGCGCCCATTGTCCTCCCCGCCGTGGCCTCCGTATCGCGCCCCCTGGCCAAATCCCTCATCCGGGGTTACCTGGCCCTGGCGGACACGGTAAAGGAGTTCGCCGCCGAGGCCCAGGAGCAGGTTAGTGACCTGGTAGCCGAGGTCAAGGCGGAAAGGACGGCGTCCATGGCCGCCGGGGCGGCCGCGGCCAAGCCCAAGGCCAAACCCTCATCCTGAGGGAGGGTAAGAGATGGGGAGGGAACTCAAAGGCATCACGGTAGCCCATGCCTTGCCCGGCAGGGTGCGCCTCAAGATTCCCCGACTAAAGGAAAACCCCGAACTTGCCCGCCAGGCCCAGGCAAAACTGAACCAGGCCCCGGGCATCCAAGGGGTGGAGGCCAACCCCGCCACCGGCAGCTTGCTGATCCTTTACGATTTAGCCTTGCTGGCTTCCATGGAAACCCTGGAACCCCTGGGGGAAATCTTCGCCGAGCTCTTCCCGGAAGTGGCATTGGAAGAACTGGCGGCGGGATTACAGGAACTGCTGGAAACGGAGTCCGCCGCCCACCCCACCGGCGGTTTGCTGGGTGTCTTAAATATCGTGAGTAATCCCGGTCTCGCCCGGAACCTCAACCTGAACCTTCTCCTGCCTCTCACCCTCCTTTTCCTGGGGGTGCGCAGTCTGTTCGCCTCCAAAGAAGTTCGTTTCCCCGCCTGGTACGATTACCTATGGTTCGGTTTCAGCACCTTCGTGATGCTAAACCGGAAGTGGGTGGAGGAGACGCCCCCTTCATCACCCGCTCCTTAACTCCAGGGGCTGAAAGACTCAGGTATCCTGGCGGATGGAACCCGACTTAAGGAAAGGGGGGTAAGGACCCGGATGTCGGGAAGGATGGCGGCGGTAAGGGAAGAGAGGGCTGAAGTTTTCTGGCGGCGGCCAGGAATGGGGTGGCGTTAGGCTGGAAGGTAGAGGTCAGCTTTTCTTAAATTATCAGGGCGGTCACCAGGCGGGTTAAGGCTACTTCCATGAGTCCGGAGGCCAGCGTGGTAGTGATCTTTTCCACCACCCCCTCATTGCCGGAGTCGGAACTTAAGAAAGAAGCCTGCCGCCCGCTGGAGTCATGGAAATATCCCATCTCTTCTAAAACCGCGTAAATCTCCTCTTGTTTGAGGAGGTGCGGATCATAGATAAGAAGCAGGCTGCCGGTGACCGGATTGGCGGCAACCTGTTCCATGCCGGTGAGCAGGTTGAACTGATTTTCCATCTCCTGAGCCTTCATGGGGTTGCCTTTGATTTCCGGAATCTTGATGCGCAACCTTCCGGCCAGGGTATGAACAAATGAGGCGGAACGGTTCATTCGATTCTCCTTAGCAAGGTGATATGCAATGATTACAGTTATTAATCTAAGCTACATTTGTTATGGCAAAATAATATTTGTGTTAATTTTTGGTTAATTCCACACTTTTTTCTTGCTCTCATAGAGGATTAGAAGACGGAGGTCGGTATTTCTAATCAGCACCGCCGGTATTCCCAAGTTCCCGGTTCGGCGCCGCGGCCAACCCGGGTAATTTAGACTGTGAATTCTAAAGATTAATCGTACAGTTTGCATGATCTAGTCTCCTTCATGTTGACAGTCATCATTGCTAAAAGATGAAGGGACCATAACAGGGACATATTTGAGCGGGATAAAGAACAAGTTAACTTTCGGTTAAAAATTTCCACCTTGCCGGGACAATTCCTAGTAACGCCGACCGATATGTATCGCTAGGCAGCTATTGTTAATGAACTTTATTGCGTTTATCTAGAGGGAGCATATTTTCAGGGGCGGGTATGGACGGATTTGCAGTGAAGGAGAGCGGTCCGGGCTATCTCAGCCTGGCCATCGTCGCATTGAAGGACAATCAGGACCTGGCCCGGGAAATCCGGGAGCGCTTCTCTCCCATCCGGGGTATTCACCAGTTGGAAGTTGATCCTGCCGAAGGTTGGTTGACAGTTTTCTATAATTACCGACAGTTGACTTCCCTTTTTTCCCTCCTGGCCCTCAAGGAGGCCTTTACCGCGGTTTTTCCGGAAGCAAGCGTGGGAGAGCTGGCATCACTGCTAAGCGCAAATCTGCAAGATGAGTAGCCCTCTGGCGAGTCATCTATAATTTGGATTTATGTAGCCGGCGGAGCAACCGATCAAGGGAGAGAGAAATCTCTCAAAGGAGGGGCGTATGGCTGAGGCGGAAACCAAAAAAACGGCAGGCCTGGGAGAAACTCTGGGCCGGGCCGGAACCACCGTCAAAGACGGCATCGTGGGCAGCCTCAAGGGTCTGGGCGAAATCGAAGGCCAGATCGTGACCGTGGCCCGGAACACCGTGGCCGACACCTTGCAGGCTACCGGCGCGGTAGCCACGGAAACCATCGGTGTCAGCCGGGACGTCATCAAAGGGGCCATTAAAGCCTCGGAAGAAGTGGGGACCGGCCTCATCGTCACCACTAAAAATGTGGCCAAAGGCGTCATCTTGGGGGTGGCGGACGTGGGCGGCGACGTGCAACAAGCGGCCACCCAGTTGCTCAAAGGCGCCGTCAACGGCGCCGCCGAGGTTGGGGGCGACGTGGCCAAGGTGGCCCAAGGCACCATCGCCGGAGTCCTGGAGGCCGCCGGGCAGTTGGGCGGCAATGTGGGAGTGGCCGCCAAGGCCGCGGTGGGAGGCGCCATCGATGCCGCCGGCACCTTGGGGCAGTCGGCTTTGCGGGCCGTCACCGACATCCTGGTGGGGGCGGTGGAGGGCGTGAAAGAAATCGCCTGCGCCGCGCTCCCCAAACCAGGGGCGTCTGCCCCGCCGCCGGAGACCGAGGCGGCCGGGGAGAGAGACATCGCCCGCACCAAGAAGCCGGCCGGAGAAAAGGCTTAAGGTTCATTGCCCGTCCTGGCGCAAGGAACGATTCTTAATGAGCATGGTTCAGGCCCTCCATACCGCGGTGGCCGGGCGGGCTCGGTTTAAAGTAGAGGGGCTGTATCGGTCCATAGACCTCCAGAAGCTCCTGGAGTTTCGGCTTGCCCAGGTTAAAGAAATCACCCGGGTCTCGGCCAGCGCCTTGACGGGGAACGTCCTGGTATGCTTCAACTCCGACAACGCCAGCGACAGCATTGCCGCCCTCCTGGAAGGCGTCGTCTCCGAATGCCGCGCCCAACTCTCCGCCGGCAACCGCCAACCACCGCCACCGCCGCTCCCTGAGTCGCCCGGCGCCAGAAGCTCCTCCTATCTCAAACCCATCCGGAGTCTGTTTTCCTTCATCGAGGAACAGCCCCGGGAACCCTGGCATCAGTTGGAGGCCGAGGCCGCGTTGGCAAAGTGGGGGACGTCCCCGGTCCGGGGCTTATCCCACCAGACGGCCCGGAGAAACCGGGAACGCTATGGGCCCAATATGCTCCCGGAGGCGGAACCGCGTTCCGGCCTGAGCATCTTGGCAGAACAGTTCCATTCCCTGCCGGTCTATCTTTTGGGGGCGGCCGCGGGTCTTTCCCTGTTGACCGGGGGCCTGGTGGATGCCGTCCTCATCGCCGGAGTGGTGGTGGGCAACGCCCTCATCGGTTACAAAACCGAAGTGGAAGCGGAAAAGACCATCCGCTCCCTGCAAACCATGGTCCGGCCCACCGCCCTGGTGGTGCGGGAGGGAGAACTCCAGGAAATCTCTACGGAGGCAATCACCCTGGGCGACCTGTGCGTGCTCCGGCCTGGAAGTTATGTTCCCGCTGACGGCCGCCTGGTGGAGGCCTCCCACCTTTCCCTGGACGAATCCGTGTTGACCGGCGAAAGCCTGCCGGTGGTCAAGTCGGCCAAGGCCCTCCCGGGGGGAAATGTTCCTTTGGCGGATCGGGTGAACCTGGTGTTCATGGGAACCCTGGTGACCGGCGGCGAAGGCCTGATGGTGGTGGTGGCCACCGGCAGCTTCACCGAAATCGGCCAGATCCAGGCCCTGGCGGGGGAGGCGGAAGCGCCGGACACCCCGCTCCAGCGGCAGCTCGACCAGTTGGGCAACAGACTGGTGTGGCTCTGCTTCGGCCTCTGCGGCGCGGCCTTCGGTCTGGGCATTCTGTGGGGATTCGGCTGGCTGCAAATGCTCCGCACCGCAGTCTGTTTAGCCGCGGCCGCGGTGCCGGAAGGACTGCCGGCGGCGGCTACCACCACCCTGGCCCTGGGCATCCGGGACATGCGCCGGCACCACGTGCTCATCCGCCACCTGCACGCCGTGGAAACCCTGGGCGCGGTGCAGACCCTGTGCCTGGATAAAACCGGCACCATCACTAAAAACGACATGGCCGTGCAGGAGATTTTCACCGGCATGCGGTCTTTTAGCGTGGCCGCGGGCCGGTTCTATGCCCCGGAAGGTCCCGTGTCCTGGTCCGATTGTGAGGAACTGGCCCAACTCATCACGGTTTCCGTGCTGTGCAATGAAACGGAGATGCACCAGGAAGGCGGAGAGATGGTCTTGAGCGGCAGCCCCACGGAGAGCACTCTGGTCCGCCTGGCTTTGCAACTGGGGATTGACGTGGCCGGGTTGCGCCGGCAATACCCCCTGGTGCACGTCAACTATCGCTCGGAAAAACGGCCTTATATGGGCAGCCTGCACGAAAACGGCGAGACGGGCCCCTTTTTGGCCGTAAAGGGAAGCCCCCTGGAAGTCTTGGGCCTGTGCGCCTGGCAACTCCGGAACGGCGAGAAGGTGCCCCTGACGGAAGAGGATCGCTGGGATATCGAAGCCGCTAATGAGGACATGGCCGGCAAAGCTTACCGGGTTCTGGGTTTGGCCCTGGCCTCGGGGGACGGGGTGGGCGCCCTTATTGAGCCTCAGGATCTGGTGTGGTTGGGGATCATCGGCATGGCCGACCCTATCCGGGAAGGAGTGGCCCAGGCGATTCAGGCCCTCCATCGGGCCGGTATCCGAACGGTGATGATCACCGGCGATCAGAGTCCCACGGCTTATGCCATCGGCCAGGAATTGGCCCTCAGCCGCCAGGAACCCCTGGAAATTCTGGATGCCACCCACCTGGGGGACATGGATACCGAGGTGCTCCGGGCCTTGGCCCAGAGGGCCCAGGTCTTTGCCCGGGTCAGCCCGGCCCACAAGCTGAAGATCGTCCAGGCCTTACAGGAGTCCGGCCAGGTGGTGGCCATGACCGGCGACGGCATCAATGACGGTCCGGCTCTGAAGGCCGCGGACGTGGGCATTGCCATGGGGGGCACCGGCACTGACATCGCCCGGGAAGTGGCGGACGTGGTCCTGGAGAAAGACAATCTGGACACCCTGATCATCGCCATCCAGGACGGGCGCACCACCTATATCAACATCAGAAAGTCGGTGCATTTCTTTTTAAGCACCAACCTGAGCGAGATTATGTTGACCGGGGTGGCTCTGATGGTGGGTTTGGGGTCTCCTTTGACCGCCATACAGCTTCTCTGGATCAACTTGATCTCCGACATTTTTCCCGGCCTGGCCCTTTCCCTGGAGGAGGCCGAACCGGATGTGCTTACGCGGCCGCCTCGCAATCCCCAGGACCCCATCTTTACTGCCGGGGATTTTCAGCGCATGACCTTCGAATCCGGAGTGCTCACCGCCGGCGCCTTGGGTGCCTACGGCTATGGTTGGCTGAGATACGGTCTCGGCGTCCAGGCCAGCACTCTGGCCTTTCACAGCCTCACCGCCGGCCAGTTGCTCCACGCCGTCAGCTGTCGCTCGGAAAGACACAGCCTCTTTAGTCCGGAGAAATTGCCCCCCAACCGCTACTTGAACCTGGCCCTGGGCGGCTCAATGCTGCTGCAAGTCGCGGCCATGTTCATTCCCGGGCTCAGAAGTATCCTGGGGCTGGCTCCGGTGGGCCTGTGGGATGGACTGGTGATCGGCAGCACCGCGCTCTTGCCCCTTCTGGTGAATGAGGCTACCAAGACCCGGAGGGAGAGCTCCCCGGCAAAGGGGTCAGAACTCCCAGCAAATTAAATTACCCGGGTCTTGTCGGATAGTTGCCCAAGTTTTATGATTACCGTCAAAGTCAACGGCTAAGGGTTTCCATTGCCGGGACTGAGAGTCTTTTATGAAAAAAGATTTTGTGTTTACTTCCGAGTCGGTGACGGAAGGGCATCCGGATAAGATCTGCGACCAGATCAGCGATGCCATTGTGGACCATTTTCTGGAGCAGGATCCTTATGCCCGGGTGCGGGCGGAATGCGCCGTCTCCACCTCCATTCTGTTCATCGCCGCTCGTTTCGCCTCGGAGGTGAAAGCGGATATTCCCACCCTGGCCCGGAAAGTTATCCGGCAAATCGGCTACCGGCCCCCCGATTTCGACGCCCAGACCTGCAGTGTCTTAACCAGCCTCCAGGAATATCCGCCGGCGGTGGATTTATTTTTTAACGAAAAAAATCTGGCGGATAAGGAGCTGGAAAAGATTCCCGTCCGGCAACAGGCCACCCTGTTCGGCTTCGCCTGCCGCCAGAGCGACGTGCTCATGCCACTCCCCATCTGGCTGGCCCATAACCTGGCCCGCCAGATCATCCAGGCGCAAAAAAGTAAATCACTGCCGTATCTCTCCCTGGACGGTAAAATCCAGGTAGGGGTGGAATACCGGGACCGGCGCCCCCACCGGATTCACAGCCTCACCCTGGTGGTGAGCAGCTCCAAGGCGGTGGACTACCAGGTGAGCCCCCAGAGATTGGCCGAAGATCTGCGGGAGGCGGTCATCCTCCCCGCCTTTGCCGATGAACCCACCCAGCCGGATGAAAAGACCCTCATCTCCATCAATCCCATTGAGAATCTCATGGTGGGCGGTCCGGCGGTGCATTCGGGGCTTACCGGCAGGAAGAACGACGTGGACACCTATGGGGACTATTCCCGGCAAAGCGCCAATGCCATGAGCGGCAAAGACCCTCTGCGCATTGACCGGATCGGGGTCTATGCCGCCCGCTACGCCGCCAAGAATGTGGTGGCCGCCGGCCTGGCGGAAGAATGCGAAGTGCAGCTCAGTTACTCCATCGGCTTAGCCCGCCCGGTGAGCATCCAGGTGGAGACCTTCGGCACCGGCACGAAAAGCGACGAAAAGATTGCCGCCCTGTTGAAGCGTCATTTTGATTTTCGCTTCGCCGCCATCCTCCGGGATTTCAGTCTGCGGCACCTGCCTTCTCTGAATCGCGGCGGGTTTTACCGGAAACTGGCCGCGTACGGGCAGGTGGGACGGACGGATCTGAACCTGCCTTGGGAAGCCACGGACAAGGTGGAGGTTTTACAGGCCTCCTGATGCCGTTTGGCTAATCAGGGGATCGCCTGCCTAAGTTGGCAGGTCGCATCAGGAACAAAAGGGGAAAAGCCATGTCAACCGAGCCCGGGACACCTGCACGGCAAAGCCGCCTGACCGATGATTTCTTTTATTTTTTCTTACGGTTGCGCAAAGGTCGTATCCGCAAAGTGGTGGCCGACATTAACGCCCGCTTCCCGGAGGAGTCGGTGGAACAGCGGGCCCGGCGGCTCATCGAGGACCAGGCTCAGCTTTCTTTTTTAAGCGGGTTGATTCTGGATCTGCCCACCATGGTTCCCGGCATCGGGCAGGCTTTGAAGATTTTGGGCTTTGTCGGCGGCACCTCGGCTTTGTTGCGGATGCACCTTTACCTCATCCTGGAGATCGCCCTGCTCTATGGGAAGGATATTGATGATCAGGCCCGGGTCCCGGAGATGGTGGCGGTGGTGGCCGGCACCGGTCTGGCCGTGGGCACGCCTCTCCTGGCCGACGCTCTGGGACTGCACCCCCTGTGGTCCATGGCTACGGGTGGTATGGCGGCGGTGACCATGTCCCACCTTATCGGTGAAAGCGCCATCCGCTATTACAGCCAGCCCCAGGAAGCTCCCGGCGATACCGCCCCGGCCGCGTCGATATAAAGATCTCGTGTTAAAGGCGCGGTGGCAGACTCCCCTTTAAGACCCAGCCTGCTTGTAGCAATACTGCCGGAATTAGCCTCTGCCCTCAGGTTAAGCCCGCTTTTTTCCGCAAGAATTTGTAAGCCAGCCCCAGGGACAACAATCCTCCGATAATGAGAATCCAGGTGGGCGCCGGCCACAGCTCCTGGTGCCATCTTTCCCCTAAATAGTATCCCAAGAAAATGTAGCTCAAGGACCACAACAGCCCGCCGGGAAAGGTTAAGGCGGCAAACCAGCAAAAATCGAGACGCGACAGTCCGGCCAACAGGGGGGCGCAGTGCCGCCAGCCGGGCATAAAATAACTGCAGGTAAGAGCCCATCCTCCCGAGCGGGCCAGCCATGAGCGCAGTTGATAAATCCGCCGGTATTTCTGATGCAGCCACGAATCAGGGCGATGCAGCAGATAGTGTCCCAGGATTCGACCCAGCCAATAATCCAGGCTGACGCCGATGAGGGTCCCGGCGGTTACTGCGGCCAGCGTCGGGATAAAAGCAAGGTTCCCTTTAAGCACCAGGTATCCCAGGAGCAGGAGTAGCAATTCATCCGCCACCGGCGGCCCGAAAATCCCCAGGGACTGCAAAAGGAAGATGCCCAAGTAGCCATAGTGGTCCAAATAATAATGGACGGGTGCCATCCGGTTGATTCCTTTCCTTATCTGACTAACTAGCCGTTACCAGAGATATTTTCTTGATAGTAATAAGGAATTGTTAGGCGAAATTTAATTTAAAATTAATTTTTGATTAAATAGGGGGGGGTTATGCCAAAAAACTGATGAAAATTATATTTTGCTGGAAACCTATGCTATCCTGGTTCTAACCAGATATCGGGCCGGAAAAGTAATACTTCCCCGCCATCGCCCCCGGCTGGAAGATGCCGATCCCCTTTTTGCACCGCGGCGGCCAAGGCGGCGGTATAATGCCGGTTGAATAGCTCCTAAAGGATCGCCATGAATAAGATTGGGTTGACGGTATTGGCGTTGATGTTGCTGGCGGGGGCCGCATCGGCAGCGACGCTGACGGTTGTCGTCAGCAATTGTGAAAACGACCAAGGTTGTGTGTCCGTGGCCCTCTACAATATGGCTACCTGGCAAAATTTCGGTTCCGACCGCGGCTATTATCAGGGCCGACAGGCCGAAATTGCTAACGGCACGGCCCAGGCAATTTTCACCGATATTCCCGACGGGACCTATGCCGTAGCGGCATTTCACGATTTGGACCAGAGCGGCACCCTCAAGAAAAATTTTTGGGGGATTCCCCAGGAGAAGTACGGTTTTTCCAATAATTACGGTAAACGCCCGGATTTTTCCAAAGCCAGTTTTTTGGTCTCCGGAGATATGAAAATATCCATACGATTACAATGGTATTAAAAGAAGTTGGCATCGTGATTATTGGGATAATAAATCTGTGAAGTAAAGGGAAGAGTATCACGGCAAAAAACCTTCGCCGCCGGGCCGGGGAACCGGCCCCGGACCCTGATGGCCTTGGTCTTCCAGGGGAATTCTCCGGGCCGGGGGCTCAACCTGACAGGCCGGAAAGATGGAGGAGCAACCCATGAACCGCTGCCTGGCTTTCTTGCCCTGGGTGGCGGTGGCGGTTCTGCAAACCGGGGGCGAAGCCTCCGGCTTCCGCCTCCAGGTTATGCAACCCCTCTCCTTGGCCCTGTTCCTGGGGGTGGCCCTGGGGGTGCGCCGCCGCCATCGCCGGAGAGAAGCCTCGGACCTGGAACTGGCCGTGGTGGGTTACCTGTTTCTGGGGGTGCTGGCCTTCTGGTGGCAACCCGCCGGGCTGGGCCGGGTCTTTTCGTCTTACCCCCTGGCCCTGCTCTACGCCTGTCTCTTTTTTACGGCTGCGGTCCCACCCTTATGGGGCCGGGAACCTTTCACCGGTCATTTCGCCCGCCGGCAGGCCCCCGAGGCGGTTTGGCAGACCGGCCTGTTTCAGGAGATCAACCGCCGCCTCACGGCCTTCTGGGCCGTCCTCTTCGCCCTGAGCGCCCTGAGCGCCCTGGCCCCGGAGTTTTGGCCTGCCCTGGACTTTCCCTGGGGTCGGGTTGCCTGCAATTACGCGGTGCCCGCCATCTTGCTGGGGGGAGTCGGAATAGCGGTGACCCGCTGGTATCCGGCCTACCGCCAGCGCCGCCTGGGGCTGGGGACGGAGGGTAGCCCCCCGGAGGCAGCGCCTGCCCCCGGGCCTCCCTCTCACAGCCCGATTTCTGAAAAATCCCAAGTTTCCTCTAGCGAAAAGGAGTCTGACCAGATGCCGGACAAAAATACCGTAGTGGCTATCAACGCCTCTCCCCATGAGGGTTTCGGCAGCACCTCCCAGATGCTCGCCCTGCTCCGGGAAAACCTGGACCGGGAAGGGCTGGCCCTGGAGGAGATTTACTTGAGCCGCCATCATCTGGAACACTGCGCCGGGTGCGCCCTGTGTCTGGAAAAGGGGAGCTGCTGGATCCGGGACGACCACCGGGATATCCTGAAAAGGGTGTTGGCGGCCGACGCGATCATCCTGGCTTCTCCGGTGTACTTCATGAACGTCACCGGCCGGATGAAGACTTTTCTGGACCGGTCCCTGGGTTATGGCCACCGGCCCCGGGGGACCTGGAAGCCGGGCCTGGCGGTGTCCGTCTCCGCGGGTTACGGGGAGAGTTGGGTGGCCCAATACCTGAGCCAGATGTTGAAGGTCTTCGGGTCTTTCGCCATCGGGCAGCTTACCGCTATTGCCGTGTCTCCCGGCCAGTTTCTGGGTTTGGACGCGGTGCAGGCCCGGGCCGGGGACCTGGCCCGGGACCTGGCCAGGGCGGTGCGGGAGGGCCGCCGCTACCCGGCCACGGACCTGGACCTGCACTACTGGCAGTTCATGGGAAACCTCATCGAAGAAAACCGGGACTTCATGAAGGCCGATTATGAGCACTGGGAAAGGCTGGGGCTCTTTGAGAGCTTCGAGGCTTACGTGGGCCAAAGCCGGGCCCCGGGGGCCGAGGTCAGCCCGGAAGCGAGAAAAGCCTGGATTAAAAGCCTGGCCGCGCGGCAACAAACAGCTTCTAGGGAAGCCCCCCCTGAGCCTGAATCCGGTCCCCGCCGCTTCTCCAGCTTAAAGGAACTTTTTAAGGCCATGCCCCAGGCCCTTAATCCCCAGGCCGCGGCCGGGCTTAAGGTAACCTACCAGTTCGAAGTGTCGGGCAGTGAAAATTTCATCGCGCACCTGCAGATCGACAACGGTGCGGCCACCTTCCAGGAAGGCCCGGCCCCTGAAGCCCAGGTGATCATCAAAACCCCGGCGGAGGTCTGGCTGGCCATCTGCCAGGGGGAGATGGACGGCTCTCAGGCCTTCATGACTGGGAAATATCAGGTGGAGGGCGACTTGAGCCTGCTGATGAAAATGGAGACCCTGTTCTCCAGGTAGGCCGGACCCAAAGATCCCGGCTCTGGGCGGAGCCTTAAACCGGATTCCGGGCCTTTTCCCGCTATTTTGGAGTGCCGGTCTCCTCCGGGCGATTGACCGCGCCCCGGGGCTTCTCCCCCCGAAAGACCTGAAGAATATTGAAGGCCGCTTCCCGGGCGATCTCCCGGCGGACCTCGTCCACGGCGGAACCCAGGTGGGGCGTAAACAGGGTCTGCCTGGGGTTTTCCAGCAACGCCGCCGGTATTTCCCTGGGGCGGTCGGCCCGGGCCCAGTCCTCCATTTCAAAGACGTCCGCGGCATAACCCTGGAGATGACCCCGGGCCAGGGCCTCGGCCACGGCCGACTCGTCCACCACCGAGCCCCGGCAGGGGTTGATCAAGAAGCTGCCTGGCTTCATGGTCTTTAAGGTTTCGGCGTTGATGAGATGCTGGGTGCTGGGATTAAGGGGCACGGCCAGCACCACGAAATCGCTCCGGCTTAGAAGTTCGGGGAGAGCGACCCGGGTCAACCTTAAGACTCTTTCCTCATCTTCCGGCAAAGGCCGGGGGTCTGAGTAAATCACCTTCAGGTCAAAGCCCAGCAGGCGTTGGGCCAGGGCCTGGCCCAGGCCCCCCAGGCCGACGATGCCCAGGGTGCCGCCCGTCAAGCCGGCGCCGTAAAGTTCAGGCCGCCAGCCCGAAAATTTTCCGGTGCGGACAAACCGGTCGCCGGCCAGGAGATGGCGGGTCAGGCCCAGGAGCAGGCCCAGGGCCAGCTCCGCGGTGGGCACGGACAAGAGGTCCGGGACGATGGTAAACCAAACCCCCCGGCGGGTGCAGGCCGCCACATCGAAATTGTCGTAGCCTTTTAAAGCCGCGGCCACGATTTCCAGGTCCGGACAGGCATCCAGAAACGCCTCGTCCAGGGAATCCGGCATGAAGACCATCAGGGCCTGGGCACCCTGACAGCGCCGCAGAATCTCCTGGCGGGGCAGGGTGTCCCGGGTGTCATTGGGGATTACCCGGCATTCTTGGTTTAAAAAACCGATTACCTCCGGATGGACCCAATGGGTGATAACGACCCGGGGGGGTTCCCGCATAAGCCGGTTCTCCTCATTTAAAGCGGCTGCGTAAAAAAGAGCTGAAGGAGTCCACGATGGTAACCATTATCAGGATAACGATGAGGATGGCGGAGACTTCCTGGTATTGCATAAGGCGTAGGGAAGCCATGAGTTCAAAGCCGATGCCGCCCGCCCCCACCATGCCCATGACCGTGGAGGCCCGGAAATTATATTCCCAGCGGTAAACGGAGACATCCGCCAATTGCGGCAAAACCTGGGGCAGGACGGCATGGAGGACGACCTGGGAGGGGGTGGCACCCGCGGCACAGGCCGCTTCCACCGGCGCCGGATTAACATGCTCGATGGATTCCGCGAAGAACTTGCCCACCATGCCCACGGAATGCAGCCCCAGGGCCAACACCCCCGGCAGGGCGCCGAACCCCACGGCGGCCACAAAGATGATGCCCATGATCAATTCGGGAATGGCCCGCAAGCCGTTGAGCATCCCCCGGGCCAATTGATAAATAAAGGGATGGGGGGTGGTGTTCCTGGCGGCCAAAAAGGCCAGGGGCAGGGAAAATCCCACCGCCAGGGCGGTGCCGGCAATACTCATGGCCAGGGTGTCCACCAGGGGCCTCACCCATTTGAAGGCCTCCCCGAAATCAGGAGGAGACATCTCCTTTAACAGGCTGAAGATACTGGGGCCTCCTTCTGCCAAGCGGGGCAAATCAAATAAGCCCACATACCACCCTGACAGCAAAATAACCGCCAGTACCCCGCCCATTTGCAGGGAGGCGCGCCGCCAGGCCCGGGTTTTCAGATCCAGGAGATGATCGAAAGTTGATGACTGCATGGGTCGGGAAATTACTTCAAAACTTGGTCAGGTCAAGGTTCAGAATTTTGGCCAGGTCACGCACTTTGTCATAGTCCTGGTCGGTGATGACGGCAAAGCCGTCGGCTTTAAAGGGCTTCAGAATCTTGGGATCCTTGAGATTAAGGAAGGCCTGGCGGATTTTTTCCTTGAGCTCTGGAGCCAGGTCGGAGCGCATGGTCCAGGGATACTCGGGAAAAGGCTCCGATTCGGCCAAAACCTTGACTTTGGCCGGATCAATAATGCCCCGCTTTACCAGGGACTCGAAAATAGTAATACTCAACCCCCCGGCCTGGGCTTTGTTATTCTGGACCGACAGAGCTACCGTGTCATGGCTTCCCAAAAAATGCTCCTTATAGTCTTTGCCGGCTTTCAATCCCTTTTGGGCCAGCATGGATTTGGGGATTAGGTGGCTGGAGGTGGAAGCCGTATCTCCGTAGGCCATGTTCTTGCCGGAGATATCGGCAAGGCCATTCACCTTGGCTGCCACATTGCCGATGACCACGGCCTGATAGGTGGTTTTGCCTTTACGGCTCAGAGCGGCGAAGGCCTCGATATCGCTTTTGGTTTTGGCCAAACAATAGGACAGGGGACCGAAAAAAGCCAGGTCCAGCCGCCCATGGCGCATGGCTTCGATCATCGAGGAATAATCGGTGGTCACCACCAGCTCCACCTTCTTGCCCAAGGCCTTTTCCAGGTAATCTTTCAAGCCCTGGTTATTTTTAATGACCGTGGCCGGACTCTCGTCAGGCAACAGGGCTACTTTGAGGGTTTTGGGGTCGGGCTGCCGGGCGGCCTCGACTGAGATGACCCAGGTCAATCCCATCGCCACCAGCGCTAAAAGAGTCAATACCTTTTTCATCTCACTCCTCCATAGCTGCTAGATTTAAGGAGGCCCATTGGGCCTCCGGTTTGGCGAAGCGGTCTGCAACCAAAGAAGCGCCGGCCTGATAAATAGCTTCCAGACGGGCCGGGTTTAATTCCGCGGGGGAGCCGTCGAAGACGATCCTGCCTTTGGCCAGGGCCACGATGCGGTCGGCATAGGCCAGGGCCAACTCAACTTGATGCAAACTGACGATGGCGGTTATCCCGTCTTTTTTGCAAATGTCTTGGAGCAGGTCTAAAATCTTTTGGGAATTGGCCGGGTCCAGGCTGGCCACCGGTTCGTCGGCCAGGATCAGCCTGGGCTGTTGCGCCAAGGCCCGGGCAATGCCCACCCGTTGCTGTTCGCCGCCGCTCAGGGCGTCCACGCGCTCCAGGGCCTTATTTAACAGGCCGACCCTTTCCAGGCATTCTAAAGCCAACACTTGATCACCATGGGGGAGGGGCAACAGGCTACGCCAGGTTGAATAATAGGCCAATCGCCCCAAGAGGACATTTTTCCAAGCCGTGTGACGACCGATCAACTGGTGTTGCTGGAAAATCATGGCGGTCTGGCGGCGGTGCCGGCGTACTATCCGAAATTGGTCTAATTTTCCCAGGCCTTCCACAAGAATGGCCCCGGTCGTTGGCCGATGCAGCAAATTAAGGCAGCGAATCAGGGAGGATTTCCCGGCTCCCGAAGCTCCCAAGAGCACGGTGAACTGGCCGGCCTGAAAATCCAGGGAGGTGGGATGAATTGCGGTTATTCCCCCCGGGAATTTCAAACTGACGTTTTCCAACCGGATCATTTACTACTCCCATTACAATTTTGGCACTAGGTTAACAGTCGTTTTTTGGATTTTGGTTAGTGACTCATTATTTTTTAATTAAATGTCCAGGAGTGAACCGAGGGGGAAAATCGAGGCTAAACTTCATGGCGCAGCCGGGGAGAGACCTGTCCTTTTTCCGCTTGCGCCAGGTGGTTCAATACTGAGTTGCGGTCAAAAAATTACCAAGGGAATAGAAGGGCACAATTAGGTGGGCGCCCGCCTTCAGGGGCTGATACGCAGGTCCGCCCCTACAAAAATATCTGTTTGCATGCAACTCGGCATTAGAGTGCCAGCTTTGCAGGGGAGATCAAGGATGGCGCATAAAGAGGGGCGACAAATGCTGAAAGAGAGAACCCTTATCGGGGAGAAAGAATTTTTTTAGGAACCTTAAAGTTTAAGGTGTGCCCAGATATCGGTAATCTTGAGACTTCATTGGGGGGCGGCGTCCCGGTCGGGCCTGGCCTTATTTATCACTTCTCTTAAGCCCATTCGTCCACATGGCCCCTCTCCGTCTCCTCCTGGTGCCGGGCGATTTCCTCGTTCCAATATTTATTGGCCAGATTGATTAACTGCTCTTTGGGGGCCAGGTCCTGGGTGAGGGCGGCCAGGGTGGCCGGTTCCACCTTGCCGTGGCGCACCACCTCTTCCCCGGCCCGGACCGCCGCGGCCAGGACCTCTCCCACCTTAGGGGCCAGTTGAGGCAGGGGTAAAAACTCGGAAGAATGGCGATAGATCTCAGCGATGAGTAAAGGACCGAAGATCATGCGCAGATTCAGGGACAGGGCCTGGAAATTGTACTGCTCCGGGAAGGCGCAGACGCTTAAGGCGACAATCCGGGGGACCTTGGGGACCCGTAAGGGGCGATGGGTTCTATCGCCCCGGGCCTCCATGGTGGGTTCCAACATGGGCAGGGTGCGCTCAATGAACGTCTTCATCCGGGCGTTCATATTAAAATGATAGAGAGGCGTGGCCAGGACCGCGATATCGGGCGCCAACAAGCGGTCCAATAACTCCTCGGTCATATCGTCTTCCTGGACACAGCGGCCCTGGCCCTTGAGCCAACAGGCAAAGCAACCGCTGCAATGATTGATGTGGTATTTCTTCAGATAAAGGGTCTCGGTGGCGGCCCCGGCTCGGGCGGCCCCGGCCAAGAAGCTCTGCAACAGCATCTCGGTCTTGCTGGTCTCCTTGCTCCGGGGACTGCTGTTAAACGCGGTAATCTTCATGATTTTCCTTCATTCTTTCCGGTTAATCAAGGCCGCCAGATAACCGGCCCCAAAGCCGTTGTCAATGTTCACCACCGCCACCCCGTTGGCACAGGAGTTGAGCATGGCCAAGAGCGCGGCCAGGCCCCCGAAACTGGCTCCATAGCCCACGCTGGTGGGCACAGCGACCACCGGCCGGTCCACCAGACCCCCCACCACGCTGGGCAAGGCCCCCTCCATGCCGGCCACCACCACAAAGACCGTGGCCTGTCGAAAGAGTTCCTGATGGGCCAGCAACCGGTGCAGGCCCGCTACTCCGCAATCATAAATGGTCTCCACCCGATGGCCCATGAGCCGGGCGGTGAGGGCCGCCTCTTCCGCCACCGGGATATCCGAGGTGCCGGCGGAGAGCACCACAATCACCCCCCGCCCCCGCTCCGGCACCGGCCCGCGACTCAAAGTCATCACCTGGGAATCCGGATGATACCGGGCTTTGGGAAACTCCACCAGCAAAGCCCCGGCCTTCTCCGGGGACAGACGGGTTACCATGATATGATCCGTCCGGGGCAGCAAAGCCGTCATAATACCCTGAATCTGAGCCACACTCTTCCCGGCCGCGAAGACCACCTCCGGGAAGCCCTGACGCAACTGGCGATGATGATCCACCCGGGCAAACCCCAGGTCCTCAAAAGGCAAGGTGCGGAGACGCTCCACCGCCTCGGCCACCGAGAGCGCACCCTCCCGCACCTCCTCCAATAACCGCTCCAATACCTTAATATCCATAAAGCCTTCCCTAAAGGTTGGGAGATTGTTGTGGGGAAGGGGGCCAGGGGTCGCAGACCCC